>CAZRQP010000089.1:0-5983 GCA_964602315.1 uncultured Dehalococcoidaceae bacterium | reverse complement strand
GAAACCTCGTGGGAGCTCAAGGACGTGCCGCAGCGGGGGCAATGGGGCGTGACGCGGTAGCCCTGATAGACCAGACCTTTATCCCATATCTGCTTCAGCGCCCACCATACGGACTCAATATAGTTGTTATCCATCGTCTTGTAGGCGTTCTCCAGGTCAACCCAGTAAGCGATACGTTCCGTAAGCCTGTTCCATTCCTTCACGTACTTGAAGACGCTTTCACGGCAGAGCTTGTTAAACTCTTCTACACCGTATTTTTCTATCTGGTCTTTGCCGGTAAAACCCAGTTTTTTTTCTATTTCCAGTTCTACGGGCAGACCGTGAGTATCCCAGCCGGCAATACGCGGCACGTAATACCCTTTCATAGCCTTATAGCGGACAATTATATCTTTATAAACTCTTGCCAGCACGTGATGAATACCCGGACTGCCGTTGGCAAAAGGCGGACCTTCATAAAAAACGAACCTCTGTTTTCCCTGATTAGCTTCCACGCTTTTTTCAAAGATTTTGTTCTCTTTCCAAAATGCAAGAACACTATCTTCCATCTGCGGGAAGCTTACCCTGCTACCGACTGGTTTAAACATAAATTACTCCGTTCCCGATTCAGTATCTATTATTGTACTTTGCCTTACCCCTTGCCCCCTCTCCGCAGGCCACTCCCTTTTTACTCTTTATACATTCCTAACATTCCTCGCAATGACGGTTAACGCGTAAATAAAAAAGCCCCGCCCTAAGGGACGAGACTTTATATTCCCGCGGTACCACCCAAATTTCCTTCCGATAAACAGAAGGACACTCATCAGGACACATTCATGCCCTCGTCACTGCTAACGGCTGACGAGACCGGCCGGGTTTACTTATTCCCCGATGTTAGCCGGGGACTTTCAACTGGCAACTCGGGAGTGATTTTGGGGTCGGGGAGTATGTCCGCTTGCACCCTACCGGACTCGCTTGATACTCTTTTCCGGCCTTACTCCTCTCCGTCAAAGCTTTTTATATTTCAGGTTAACATATAAGTGAAAGCAAATCAATAGGTGAAAGAGAATAAACAAGATACAAGTTGAAAGATACAAGGTACAAAGGTGTAAGGGGCAGGATTATACTTCGTTTTCGGGGAGGGTCTTGGGGGCGATGACCACTTTCCTGGCGTCGCCGACACCGGTGCTTTCGGTGATGACATCGGGGTGGTCGGCTAATGCGAGGTGTATAATACGTCGCTCGAAGGCAGGCAGGGGTTCCATGGTGAAAGGCGTTTTCCTGGTTTTCACCTGCTCGGCCAAGCGGTTCGCCAGCATGCGGAGTCCCTCACAGCGGCGCTGCTTGTAGCCTTCAATATCAAGAACAATGGGAATACCGACTTCCATTTTATGTGACATGATAATCCTGACGATATACTGCAGAGAGACCATCGTCTGACCGCGGCGCCCGATTAGTATACCCAGGTCTTCACCTTCAACATTAAGCCCCACGGAGGAGAAATCGCCGTTTTCATCATTAACGGTAAACTCATCGGAAGGCAGCACTGTACCATTCAAGTCCATAAGAGCAAGCAGCTCTTCAAGCACCTGCTTGGCGGTATCGTATATTTCGTTATTATTCCCGGGCATATTCATGGCAATTATACCTCTTATTTAAAGGTCGTTTTTACTCCCCGGACTGCTCGTCATCATCCCGGCCTTCGAAGAACCTGGAGAACCTCGTGGGCTTTTTACGGCTTTTCTCCAACGATTCCTTGTCAGTGATGATAACTTCATTTTTGGGCTTGGGTTTGGCCTTGGACTTTTTTTCATCCTCGCCCTCAAACGTGACGTACTTCTTACCAGCTTGACCGGTTGATGCTTTTCTACGTAGAGTTCCCCAACCCGTGACTCGATACTGCAAGACGATACGAATAAGACTAGACGCAATCCAGTAGAGAGATAGTCCGCTGGGGAAAGATAAAGCCAGGAAAGCAAACAACAGCGGCATCATCCAGGTCATCATTTGACTGGATGCGGCGGAGCGGGGGTCGTCCGAGGGAGTGGCGGACATTTTCTGCTGTATCCACATCGATGCGCCGACAAGGATAGCCAATACAAAGTTCGGCTGCGCCAGGTTCATTCCCAAGAAGTATGGGTTCAAGGGCAATGAAGAAAAAACAACAGGCCAGGGGTAAAGAAATCTGGCGAGGTTAAGGAGACCTTCCGGTACGGCGGCCAGCGCGAGCATTATCGACTGGTAAAGTGCGAACCAGACCGGCATCTGAATAATCATCGGTAAGAGGCAGCCGGCGGGCTTGATGCCGGACTCCTTGTAGATCTTCATCTGCTCCTGGGCAAGCTTTTGCCGGTCCTTACCGTATTTCTTCTGGATTTCAGCGAGCTTGGGCTGCAAGTCCTGCATTCTCTTGGAAGAACGTATCTGGCTTAAAGTGAGCGGCAGCAGGGCAAGATTTACCAGAACGGTCAGCAGGATGATGGCGACGCCGAAATTGTCTCCAAAATAATGAGCCACTACGATAAGCACGTTTGTCAGCGGCTGCTGGATTATTAATTCCCAAACATTCAAATTATCATACTCCGATTATTGTGTTGTCAGATATATTGGAGGCAATAGAGCACCGGTTGACGCGTCAATACGCTGCAGGACGGCGTCAGTCGTTTGGAGATAGACAATCCCCTCATGAAGCGTCAGGGGACCGTCAATAGTGGACTCGAAAGATGCTATCAGCAACGGCGCCAGCGTATCAAGGTCAATTTTATAAACAAAGCCTTCATGCGCGGCAAAGATTATATAGTTCTCATAAATAACCGGCGTGGAGGCCAGCGCGCTTTTAAGGTTGATTGGCTGGGCGACTTCGGCGCCAGTGGCCGGATCCAGAACATAAACGAAACCATTGAGACAGCCAGCGTAAAGCGTGCCGTTAACAATGACCGGCTGAGACCAGAACCAGTTATCCGCCATGTATTTCCATTTGAGAGTGCCGTCGATGGCATTCAGGGCATAGAGGTACCTATCAAAAGAGCCAATATAAACGGTGCCGTTTTCCACGAGAGGTTTGGTGAAGATTGAACCTTCGGTGGTGAACATCCACTTTAGCGTCAAGTCATCAGCATCGAGGGCATAGAGATTTTTATCAAACGAGCCGATATACAGTGTATTATCGGCAAGCGTGGGAGTTCCCCAGATTTTATCTTCCGTTTTATATTGATAAAGGACATCTCCGGTTTCAGCATTCAGGGCATATATCACGCCGTCCGAACAGCCGATATACAGTTTGCCTTGCTCAATAACCATGCCGCCGACAAGAGCTTCAAGGTATCCTTCACGCGGGAAAATCCACCTGGTGGCGAGATTGGTGGTATTATAGGCATATATTTTACCGTTATAGCCGGCGATATAACACAGGTTGCCGGAAACGGCCGGCGTTCCGTATACAGGTACTCTGCTACTTCCACCACCGCAGGCACTCGCCATGGAACAACCGAATAATCCAGACTGCTCCGGGTATTTCAGGGGCTCCGCCCACTGCCGGCTTTCATCGATAATGTCGACGGTTACCAAACGGCCTTCAAGCGAACCTACATAAAGAACACCATTCGATTCCACGCCCCCCGACCAACCGATTGGCACCAGACCGGGGACGCAGCTGAAGCCGAATAATGCGATGGCAATAACGGCAGCAACCAGGAGCGCTATCAGTCCAGCGGTCTTATTATGATTTTTCTTTTTTTCAGTGTTTTCCAATATTTGTCACCTTATAAGTTCAGTACATATTGTCCGCCCCGAAATCTCACGGAACGGGGTCATAACCTCCGGGATTCAAGGGATGGCAGCGGGCAAGACGCCTGACGCCCAGTCCGATGCCCTTAAAAATCCCGAATTTAGTAATAGCTTCGAATGTATACTGGGAGCAGGTAGGCGTAAAGCGACAGGAGGGCGGCAAGACCCTCGATATCGTCTGCTGATACGCTTTAATCAGTAAAAGAGCGATGGTTTTCATTTTCTTCCATTCATTATACCGGCCTGGAGTAAAAGCTTGCTGACTGATTTTTCCAGACTTTTATAATCTACCCCGGCGGCGGGAACACGGGCGAGCAGGATAACATCCCAACCCGGTGAGACCTGCGTTTGCCTGGTAATCTCACGCAGTCTTCGCTTGATGCGATTTCTTACTACAGCATTTCCCAAATGGCGGCTAACTACAAAACCAAATCTTGAAAAATCCAGCGCATTTGGAAAAGCCTTAAGTACAATCTCTTTTGCCGCCCAGGTTTTTCCTCCCTCATATACTACACTAAACTGTGAGTTTTTTCTTAAAAAACGCTCGCCCCTCACGGCTACCCCACCCTGTTCAACTAAATTACTCACTAGACAACAGTTAGTTTCTTGCGGCCTTTACGCCTTCTGGCTTTTAAGATATCGCGCCCGGCGCGGGTGCTCATTCTTTTCAAGAAGCCGTGTTCACGTTTTCTGGGTATATTCTTGGGCTGATAGGTTCTTTTAGGCACTTTAACTCCATTATTATTTTCTAATAAAATTACGTGGGGAAAATTCCGCTAATGCAGGTTTGCCTGCCTTTCCGCCATCTACCCGGTTGTTACCGATTGCTGAATATGAACTGTGACAAAAGGCAGTAAAGCCAGGTGCCGCGCCCGTTTAATAGCATTGGTCAGGGCACGCTGATGTCTGGCGCAGGTACCGGTTTTCCGACGCGGCGTTATTTTACCCCTATCCGTTATATAAGGACGCAGCTTGGCTGCATCTTTATAATCTATGTGTTCAATTTTGTCACGGCAGAACAAACATATCTTACGTTTGGGAATGTATTTACCCCGTGAGGGTCTACGAGTTTTTGTGTCTCTTTGACGAGCCATTCTTTCCTCTATATATATTTAATATTTAACTTACTAAAACGGTAGGTCTTCCGGCTCCATCTCCGTGGCAGCAGGGTCTTCCGTTTTTTCGTCGGTCATGGAGTCCTCCGTTTTTTGGTCGGTCATGGAGTCCTCCGCTTTTTCATCGGTCATGATTGAAGAAGCCTTTTTATCAAGGAAGATTACCCTGTTGGCAACGACTTCCATCCGTGAGTGCGGCTGGCCATCCTGACCTTCCCAGTTCCTGGTATGTATTCTACCTTCCGCATATACGAGTTTGCCTTTAGCCAGGAACTGATTACATTGTTCAGCAAGCCTATTCCAGGCGACGATGTTGAACCATTCAGTTTCCTGGTGACGCTCTCCTTCAGGAGAAGTATAAACCCAATTAGTGGCTACGGAAAAGGATGTTACGGGTTTTCCGTTGGGGGTAAACCGCATTTCCGGCTCATTACCGACATTACCAATTATGGTTATTTTATTCAAACTCGGCATCGCCTCATCACCTCTCCACTAAAACTCACGAGCTGGGAACATTTATTTAGTTGTTAACATTTACTAAAAGATGCCTGACGACATCTTCAGATATACTTAGATTTGCTTCAAGTTCTTTACATTTATTGGGGCTCATCTTGAATTTGGTTAATATATAGTTGCCTTCCAGGAAGTGCTTGATTGGATAGGCCAGCTTTTTCTTTCCCCACTTATCTACCCCCTCAATAGTCCCATTCCTGGCGGTGATAAACTCCGAAACGCTGTTTATCCTGGTTTCCAGAGCTTCATCAGAAATTTCCGGTGTCAGGATATAAACGAGCTCATATTCGCGCGCCTGGGTATCTTCTGTCTTTATTTCTACTTTTTTTCTGGCCACATTCGGTCCCTTTGAGATTTTCACGTCATTATACCATATGCATATAATAATAGACAACAACACTACGGGAACGCGGGCACCTCAAAATACAATCAATATTTTAATACACTGGCTATAATAATGTTCTTGACACGTTATTACCTCTTTGTTAGACTTTATGAGTACATCTCATCTTGATATACGGCCCCGTAGTGTAGCGGTCTAACATGCCACCCTGTCACGGTGGAGATCGGGGGTTCAAATCCCCCCGGGGTCG
>CAZRQP010000088.1:1912-6028 GCA_964602315.1 uncultured Dehalococcoidaceae bacterium | reverse complement strand
GCGCCCCTTAAAATCTGGTTGGTGCCCTCGTAAATCTGGAGGATTTTAGCGTCCCGCATCATTTTCTCGACGGGGTAGTCGCGCATATAGCCGGAGCCGCCGCAAATCTGGACGGCATCCATAGCCACTTTCATGGCGGCGTCGGATGCAAAGACCTTGGAGGCTGCCGATGGTTCCGTAACGTCTTTAGCGCCGGAGTCCACGTAGCGGGCGGCGGCGTAAACTAAAGCTCGGGCGGCCTCGGTCTGGATAGACATATCCGCCAGCATCTGCTGGATGACGGGCATCGTAATCAGGTGCTGGTCGAACTGGACGCGCTCTTCAGCATAATCGGTGGCGGCCTCTAAAGCCCCCTGGCATAGGCCCACCGCCTGCGCGCCGATACCGGGACGCGACTTATCGAAGAGGCGCATCGCCTGTATAAAGCCCAGTCCGGCTCTGCCGAGCAGGTTTTCTTCCGGAACGAGGCAGTTGCGGAAGACCAGCTCGCGGGTGGCGGAGGTGCGGATACCCATCTTCTTTTCTTTCTTGCCGAAGGTAAAGCCCTCCGTGTCTTTTTCCACGATGATGGCGCTGGCGCCGCGGGCGCCCCTGGTTTTATCGGTCAAAGCGATGACGGTGTAGATTTCCGCCTCGCCGCCGTTGGTGATGAACTGCTTGGTGCCGTTGAGCAGGTAGCCCCCCTCCACCTTTTCCGCCGTGGTCTTGATATTGGCGGCGTCGGAGCCGGCGGTAGGCTCGGTGATAGCGAAAGCGGACAGCTTCTTGCCGCTGGCGATATCCGGCAGGAACTTGTGTTTCTGCTCGTCGGTGCCGTACTCCATTAAGGTCATGCAGCCGAGGGCACTGGCGGCGTAGGTGACGGCGATGCCGCTGCAGACCCGGCTTAGCTCTTCCGTAACGATGCAGAGGTCGAGGCAGCCGCCGCCCAGGCCATCATATTCCTCCGGCACGAAGACACGGAACATATCGGCGGCGGCGAGCTCTTTGACGATATCCCAGGGGAACTCCTCTTTTTCATCAAGCTCGGCGCGTACGGGGAGGACTCTTTCCTCGGCGATGCGGCGGGCGAGTTCCTTAATCGTCTTTTGCTGCTCGGTTAAAAAGTAGTCCAATGCTCAATCCTCCCTCGATGAAAAATGCTTTCACCCTCAATAATAAATATTTGATTAAAAGGGGGCATTAACGATTTTACAGCTTAAACTAAGATAAATTATAGGGAGTGCGTACGGGGTAGTCAAGGCGGAGGTTAATATCTGCCGTACTCCCTGATTCTGTCCAGCATTTGCCGGTATTCTTCTTTAGTGCCTCTGTCCGGCATCCTCATGGCGATAATAAGACCTCCGCTCTTGCCGACCTTGCGGCACTTGTCAATAAGCTCCTTGGTGTATTGCTCTACCTCGCGCACGGACCAGATTTTTGACGAGTGCGGGCCCCGTATCATGATGCAGGTGTGGCCGTCGAGGATTTCCCGTGCCTTGATGGCGTCCATGTGCTCTACGGAGGCTAAGACTTTGCCTTTGGGCAGTTCCAGCAGGTGATTTAGTCGTTCGCCGAATTTTGCCTCGAAGAAGGGCACCGGCACGTAATTGAGGTCGATGTGCGCCTGCAGCGACTTCTTCAGTCCCGGCCAGTAGAACCTCTCGAACTGCTTATCGGACATGAATACTTTGTCCCCGCGCCAGAGTGGGATGCCGGTCCGCTTGGGATTGCCTCTCTGTTTGGGGTCGGCCGGCCTGGCTGCGGCAATTCGCCTTTCCAGTATCATGTCGCAGGCCTGCAGAAGCTTGTCCGGTCGGCGGAACATATCTGTCATCGCGCCCTGCATGCCGCGCAGGAAGCTTGAGACGGTGTCAAAGGGAGCGCCGCCCACGCCGCCGGTGCCCACGTGGGCGAAGGCGGGGAAACCAAGCTGGGCCAGGTCTTCGTAACCATCGCCGACGGCTTTTCTGAATCTCGTCATCTCCCGCCCGGCTTTATATAAGGACTTAGCCAGCTTAACGAATTCCGGTGTTGTAAACATGGGGGTCATCATTTCGAAACCCAGGAACAGGCCGTCGAGGGGGGGGAGTTTTTCCAGCGGCGCCAGAGCGCCGTACATCCGCGGGAAGAAGCGGCGTATCATGAAGTCCGAGGGATTGGTCAGGAAAAGGTCGTACTCGTCTTCTTTCATAAACTCGCACTCTACGAATTGATAGTCGTAATCGGGGGGCAGGGGGCCTCCGGGCCACATCCGGTTCTTCACATCGAGCGTTGTCAGGGCATCGCCGGAGGTCGGCAGGCCGGCGTTGCACATATCGGGCTCAAAGTCCAGGGTAATCTTGCGTATCGCCCTTTTAAAAGCGATGGGGTCGTAATATGCCGCCGAGTTGGGGGTGCCGGTATAGCTGCTGATTTTTATCTCGGTGGTCAGCGGGATTCTATCCGGTGTTTTCAGCTCAATGGCATCTCTTACCCTTTTTTCTCTTTCCTCGTAAAGCTGCTCCGTGGTCTTGCCTGTTTTACGCTCGATTTCCTGCTTCAGCAGTTCGTTTTCGTGCTTATATTCCTTAGCTGAAATAGAGGTCGGCATATACTGAATCCCCTTTTTAGCGTGTGTTAATCGGCCATTTCCTGTAATTTTTTCATCACCTCGCCGACGGTTTCCTCGGCGGTGGATGCGCCGGAGGTGACGCCAATATGCTGCCTGCCCTTGAGCCAGGCGGGGTCGATTTCCCCGGCGGTCTCGATGAGGTGGGTCTCGGTGACCTGCCCGCAGAGCTCTGCGAGCCGATTGGTATTCGCGCTGGAGCGTCCCCCCACCACCAGCATGAGGTCCATACGCCCGGCCAGCTCCAGGGCGGCCGCCTGCCGCTCCCGCAGGTCGTCGCAGATGGTGTCGATGATGCGGATTTCCGAGTTCTTGGTTAAAGCGAGGTCGATTATTTTTTTTACAAATTCCGAAAAGCGGGCGGGTACCTGGGTGGTCTGGGAGAGTATTCCTAAACGGCGCGGTAGGGGGTCGATAGCGACCACCGCTTTCTCGTCGATAGTGGCAAGTCCCTTGCCTTTGGCCCAGCCAAGGATGCCCCTGACTTCCGGGTGGCCGGCGTCGCCGTAGATAATCACGAAAAAGCCCTCTTCCGCCAGCTTTTTTGCGGCGGATTGGGCGCGGTGCACGTTGGGGCAGGTGGTGCTGATTACCTCATTGTGGCGGGCGCGGATTTTCTCTTCTAAATCGGGGCTGACTCCATGCGAGCTGGTGACCACCGCGTTGCCCCGGATGTCGTCGATGTTATCCACCACCCTGACGCCGCTTTCCGCGAGCTTTTGCAGCACCTGCTGGTTGTGGACGACAGCCCCCAGCGTCTCGATGCCGCCGCGCTCGCGGGCCAGTTTTTCCAGGGTGTTAATGGCGCGCCTGACCCCGAAGCAGAAGCCGGTCTTGCCGGCTTTTTCGATTTTAGGGCGTTTCTTCTCGGTCATAGACCCCCCGGTATTTTTTGGGCAGCAGTTCGGCGATTTTATACATTATAGTATCGCAGAACCGGTCGCGCTGTTCTCTGGTGGGCTTGCCGTCGCAGGGAGGGGGACTGAAGGGTTTGCCGATGGTGATGGTGACTTTAGGATGGTGGAAGAAAGCCCACTTTAGATTGCGGATATATTCAGTGCCGGAAATGCCCACGGGCACCACGGGCACGCCGGTGCGCAGGGAGATGAGCGCCGCCCCGGGCGCCGCCGGCTGCATGCGGGAGCTCTTGCTCCTGGCGCCTTCCGGGAACATGATAAGCGATACTCCTTTGGCCAGCCATTCCTCCGCCAGCTTGATAGCCTCCCTATCGAAAGAGTTACGATTGACAGGGAATGACCCGAAGTTAGATACCAAGTAACGCGACCACTTATCGCGCCAGAGTTCCTCTTTGGCCATGAAGACACACTTAAGCGGAATGGCGGAAGCCACCACCGGCGGGTCGGTGATATGCAGGTGGTTGCAGCAGAAGATGAAGGTGCCCTTTTTAGGCAGGTTTTCTCTGCCTTTAACTACCCACCAGAAGAAAGGAATGGCGAGGATGTGTATCAATACCCGCCCGAAGTAATAGACCCAGCTCATGCGCATTTGGTAGTAATTATAGCTTG
>CAZRQP010000088.1:0-1812 GCA_964602315.1 uncultured Dehalococcoidaceae bacterium | reverse complement strand
CCGCCCCTATGCCCTTTAAATCGGGCTCGATGACGATATCGGCATCGGCCAGAGAGTTGCGCGCGACGGTGTATGTGGTGATATAAATCGACTGCATCATTATGTGGAAAATATTGGGCTCTTTACGCGCCTTGATACGTTTTTCGGTGGACTGGCCTATGCGGTCGGTCACCCGTGGATTAACGTTCACGGCGATAATGAAATCGGCGCCCATCTGCCTTACCGTGTCCACCGGCACCGGCGTGGTCAGTCCACCGTCCACGAGGTACCTGTCCCCGCGCTTGGCAACGCTGAATATGCCCGGTACGGAGATAGTCGCCCGCAGCGCTTCCGGCACCGACCCCGTGGTGATGACTATCTCTTCGCCCGTATCGATGTCCGTAGCCACGCAGGCAAACGGAATCTTAAGGTCGGAGAAATGAACATCCCCGCCGATATATTCGGCCAGTGATTTTTCAATTTTCCTGCCCTTGAGCAGGCCGCTCATACGAAACGAGAGGTCGAAGAGCGACGCCATCTTTTTCCAGTCGATGGACAGGGCATGTGTTTTCACGATTTCGCTGTCGCGGCAGGATGCATAGACTGCCCCGATAATAGCTCCGGCGCTGGTGCCGGCAATCATGTCGATAGGAATGCCTTCCTTCTGGAGGACGTCAAGCACGCCTATGTGGGCGAACCCTCGCGCCGCCCCGCCGCTTAATGCCAGGCCGACTTTCTTTTTGCGTTTTTTAAGCGGGTTCATAGTTATTCCCACAGTTTTTCGAGGTCGGTATCCGGTTGTTCGCTGGCAGAGGGTTCTCCGGCGGAGGTGAAGTCCTTGTAAGAGGCGGCGGAGCCGTACTCGCGGGGCTGGAAAGCCACCGGCATCGGCACGGCGTGGCCGAATATAAGCGCCTGCTGCTTGGGGGCGAGTCGGGCCAGCACCGCCTTGAGCTCGTTCTTGCCGGAGACGCCGGCCAGCACGCTGTCGATGTCCCTTTCGTTATCGAGCAGGCAGGTGATTTTAGTGCCGAGCTGGGACATCACTTCCTCGTTGATGCCGCTGGGACGCTGGTCGATGACGAGGAGACTGACGTTGTACTTGCGCATCTCGCGGGCGATGGTGCCGAAAATGGTCTTGTCGGCTACCTCCGGGTTGAGGAACTTGTGCGCCTCCTCGATGGTAATGACGAGGGGACGCGGCTTCATGGCGTCGGAGTCGGCGGCGATGGCTTCTTCCATCTTGCGCTGGTAGCTGTCGTAAATGCGCCGCGAAAGCAGGTTGGCGACGAGCAGGTAGGCGCTGATTTCCCGGTAGCGCCCGAACTCAAGGACGACGTTGCGCCCCTGCTGGAGGAAATCGAGGATATTTTTCACGGCGTCCTCTTTGGCCTCCGGGACGACGAAGCCCAGCCGCCCGATGGTCCCCAGGCCGCGCTTGAGACTCTGGAAGGAGCTTTCGTGGATATTGGTATCTTTAAGTAATTCTTCGAGTTCTTCATCGCTGGAATGAAGTATCTTGTTCAGCCAGTCGCGACCCAGCGCCTTACGCAGCTGGTAGGAGGCCTCCACGGCGAGGTCGGTGAGATTAAGCGTCGAGCGCAGGATGGCGATGTCCTCCGGGGTAATCTCGTTAAGCCCTATTTTCACGACGAAGTCGGTGCTTACCTTGCGCCGCCGCGAGCTTTCCTCGTCGAGGGTGAAAACGGCGACATTGGACGGGAAAAGCTGCTTGAGTCCCTTGACCGGCGCGCCGCCCTCGTGGGTGCCCTTCCAGCCGTACTCGCTGTGCATGTCGAAAATCAGGTTGACGGCCTTGCTTTTCTGCAAAAT
>CAZRQP010000087.1:0-6084 GCA_964602315.1 uncultured Dehalococcoidaceae bacterium | reverse complement strand
CGCTGCCTGGCTCTGGCGCAGGCATGGAAGGATAAAGGCGGCAGAGCGATATTCATCACGTCCTGCCGGATTGAAGGACTGCTGGACCGACTCCGCGATGAAGATTTTGAGATTCATGCCCTCCCCGCCCCGGACGACTGGGAAGATACTCGTAAAATTCTTACTAACTATCCCGGTACCTGGGTGGTTCTGGACGGCTATCACTTCGACGGGGCATATCAGCAAAAAATCAAAGGACTGGGGCATGGTTTACTTGTCATTGACGATATGGCGCACCTGGAAAATTACTACGCGGATATAGTGCTCAATCAGGACCTGCACGCGGAAATGCTTCAATATTCCTGCCAGCCATATACTCGCCTTTTGCTTGGCACAAAATATGTTTTATTAAGAAGAGAATTCCAGGCATGGCGGGGGAAAAAGAGGCGGGTGCCGGATAAAGCCCGCCATATTCTGGTGACGCTGGGCGGCGCCGACCCCGCCAATCACACGCTTAAGGTAGTCCGGGCCTTGCAGCAGGTAAAAGTGTCCGGACTGGAGGCGACCGTCGTTATTGGCGGCAGCAACGCCAATGCTGATATACTACACGCGGAGGCTTTTAAGAGTAAAGTGCCTGTCCATCTGGTCCGTGACGTGAAAAATATGCCGGAACTAATGGCCCGGGCGGATGTAGCGGCGGTATCGGCGGGCACCACGGTCTGGGAGCTGGCCTTCGTGGGGGTGCCGAGCATCGTGGGTATTACCACTGAAATCGAGGAATACCTGGCTAAAGGTCTCCGCAAGTACGGCCTGTTTACGGATATCGGCTGGTTTAAGGATGTTTCTGAAGAGCAGATTAAAAATACCCTGCAGGACTTGATACAGGATGAAGGGAAACGACGCAGCATGACTGAATTGGGACAGCGCCTTGTCGACGGCGCGGGATGCGATAATACTATCAAAGAGCTTCTTGGGCGGAAGGTATGATGAAAGAGATATCGATGAAGAACAAGCGTGTCCTGGTAACCGGCGGCGCCGGCGTCATCGGCCAGGAGCTCTTGCAGTTATTGAGTGAAAAGCAGGCAGACGTCCTCTCGGTTGACCGCCATCCTCTGTCCCGCGGCGAGAAGCCCGGCGTAACTCACCTTCGTAAGGACCTGGCGGCGGATAAACTGGACGAACTGGTTGATTTTCAGCCGGAAATTATTTTTCACCTGGCGGCCACCTTTGAGCGCTCTAAAGAGTCCCCCGAATTCTGGAAGGACAACTGGCTGGATAATATGTTACTAAGCCACCGACTCTGCGAGCGGTTGAAGGAAATGCGCGACCTTAAGGTGCTGGTCTTTGCCTCCAGCTACCTGCTTTACTCGACCTCTCTGTATCTCTTCCCGTCAGTGCCTGGCAAGGTGACGTATCTTAAGGAGACCGACCCCATTGTGCCCCGCAACCTCTGCGGCGCTGCCAAGCACTACACGGAGGGGGAAATCAGGTTCGCCAGAGAGGTGGAAAATCCCTCGCTGCGCACTGTTAACGCCCGCATTTTCCGTGTTTACGGCTGCGGTTCTAAAGACGTTGTTTCGCGGTGGGTCAGGGCCGCCCTCTCGGGTCAGGATATTCAGGTGTATCACAAGGAAAACAGCTTCGACTATATTTTTGCTGGCGATGTTGCTGCAGGGCTGCTCAAATTGGCGGAAAGCCCGGCCGCCGCGGGCGCGGTAAACTTAAGCCGCGGGACATCTCACCGTGTTGAAGATGTCTTGAATGTTTTGCAGGAGCTTGTGCCCGCCTGCCGCACGAAGTTAAAGTATATTGACGTGGATGAACCCTATGAGGCCAGTGGCGCCGATATTTCAAGGTTGAAAAAATTGACCGGCTGGACACCGCCAACCGACTTGGAACACGGTATAAAGGTACTGTTGGATTTTGAGGAAAAGCAGGGAAGTAAATAATGAAAATCGGTAAGTATCAGGTGGTGCAGGACGCTGATTACGGCTACCAGCGTCTCGACCCCCTGCCGGATGATAAGGAACTAACAAGGTTCTATGAAAGCCAGTATTACGACCTAATCCGTAAGGGTGGACGCGCGCCGGAATTGCGACGCCTGATGGCCGGCGGTAAGGAAGGCGAGCTTGAGCGACGCTGGCTCCACGAGACCCTCTATACCGATATTCTGTATGTGCTTGAAAAATTTGTGCCGGGCCAACGGGTGCTGGATGTCGGTTGTGGGGTGGGGGAGTTCCTTTCTTTCCTGAAACAGAAAAAACACAGCGCCGCTGGTATTGAACCTTCGAAGGAAGCGGCCGCCGCGGCGCAAAAGAAGGGACTGGACGTGCACGCCGCCACGCTGGAGGAATTTGCCGGCGGGGCCTCTGGCGAACCCGAAAAATTCGGTGCCGTTACTCTCTTGAACGTCCTGGAACATACGCCTCATCCGGAGAATATGGTCGAGTTGGTTAAGAAGGTCCTGGAGCCAAACGGCATAATCTGCGTCCGAGTGCCCAACGATTTCAGCGAAATCCAGCTGGCGGCGCATGATAAATTGAAAAAAGACCCCTGGTGGATAGCAATACCTGACCATGTTAATTATTTTAACTTCAGATCTTTGCAGATTTTCCTGGAAAAGCTTGGTTTTGAGGTTGTTTATTCCCAGGGTGATTATCCCATGGAATTTTTCCTGCTGCAGGGTGACGACTATGCGGGCAATTCTGAACTTGGTGGTCGGTGCCACCGTAAAAGGGTCAACTTAGAAATGTCTATTTCCGGCGGATTAAGGCGTCGCATGTACCAGGCGCTTGCCCTGGCCGGCATGGGACGCGACTGCCTGACCTTCGGGAGTCTCAAGGAATGATGAATATAGTCTTGTCCAGTGCATCGCGCCATGTAAATTTAGTACGCGCTTTCCAGCAGGCCTTGGCGAGCGAGGGAGGCGGTAAAGTCATCGCGGTGGACGCCAGTCCGCAGGCCGCCGCCCTTTATTTTGCTGACGAACACTACCTGGTGCCTAAAAGCGACAAGCCGGAATTCCTCGATGTCATGCTGCGACTTTGCCGGGAGCGGGAAGTCAAGCTGCTTGTCCCCTCCCGCGATGAAGAGCTTCCCTTTTTCGCCGAACATAAAGCAAAATTCGCTGATACCGACACCACCGTCATGGTGGCGGACAGTAAAACCATTAAAATCTGCCAGGATAAGCAGCTTTTTATCGGATTCTGCCGCGACAATGGATTTGCCACACCCGAAACCTACGAGAAAAAAGGCCTTAAAGCTAACGCAGCATTTCCCATGTTCGTCAAGCCACGCTACGGCAAAGGAGGCAGAAAGACCGTTCGCGTTGAAACCCCTGATGAGCTGGAGCTGGCCTTGAAGAGTATCCCCGGCGCCGTCGTTCAGAAATTTATCGACTCTCCTGAATATACCATCGACCTCTTTACTGATTTTTCCGGTCGGGTAATCTCCGCCGTGCCGCGCCAGCGTCTGCTCGTCTTTGGCGGCGAGTCCTTCGTCAGCCGGACGTCTAAAAATTCCCATCTCATGCAGGAGTCTGTTCGACTGGCGGAGAAGTTGCAGCTAATCGGGCACAATACCATCCAGTGTTTCCTGACGGACGATAGGGTCGAGTTTATAGAAGTTAATCCCCGCTTTGGCGGCGGCGCGCATCTCGGGTTTGCCGCCGGTGCGCCCACGCCTCTATACATGGTGCAGTTACTCGAAGGTAAAAATTTGACGCCGCAAATCGGCAAGTTCAAGGATAATTACTACATGCTCCGCTACACGGATGACAAATTTCTTGAAGGGGATTCACTCACCGCCAGGAAATTCAAATGAAAGCCGTATTGTTTGACCTCGATGATACTCTCTATCCGGAGATTGAATTTGTAAAAAGCGGTTTTAAAACTGTCGCCCGCCACCTGGCCTCTAAACATGATTTGGATAAAGACTCTCTATTTCAACAGATGCTGGATATCCTCCAGAGAGACGGACGGGGCAAAATCTTCGATACCCTCCTTGAAAAGCTGAACCTTTTCTCCGGGGAAACGGTCGAGACACTGGTTGACCTTTACCGCTCGCACCAGCCGTCGATTCGTTTATACCCGGATACCCTTCCCACGCTGGAAAAACTCCGTAGTAATGGCATTAAAGTCGGCATAATCACCGACGCCATAGCTTCGGTTCAAAAAAATAAGGTCAGGGCCCTGCGACTGGAAAATTTATTTGATATTATTATCTATACCGAAGAACTCGGCGAAGGTTGTAGCAAGCCCTCCCCCGTTCCTTTTAAGACTGCCCTTGATTTTTTGCAGGTACTGGCATCGGAAGCCGCCTATATCGGCGACGACCCCTCAAAAGACTTCCTGGCACCGAATAATCTGGGCATGCTGACCGTTCAGGTGGCCAGGCAAACGCCGCCGGATTTCCAGCCAGTTCCTCCCCCCTCCGGTGCAAAATATGTCGTCAAAGACCTGGCAGGGATTTTCCCTATCATTGAAGAATCCTTGCCGTAATGGTTTTTTATAACCCCGCGTTTTTGACCGCCGCCCCGGAAACATCGACCACCGCCGAGCCTCCGTCGATAAGCAGCGCCGAGCCGGTCATAAATGAAGACTCGTCGCTGGCGAGGTAGCTGCAGATGCCGGTAATTTCTTCGGGCTTGGATACCCGCCGTAGCGGCACGTCCTTGGAAAAGTAGTCCAGGCTCCCCTGCTTGTTGGTGCCCAGTTTCTCCGCCAGCGGCAATATCATCTCATCGAGCAGTTCGGTGTCGATGCCCCCTGGGCATACTGCATTCGCGCGTATATTGTAAGGGCCGTAGTCCAGCGCCGCCTGCTGTGTCAGCATTATCAGTCCTGCTTTTGCGGTGCAGTATGCCGGGCATATGGGCAAGCAGCGCATACCGCCCATCGAAGCTATGTTAATTATCGAACCCTTTTTTGCTTTTATCATCAGCGGCAGTACCTCGCGCATCAGCAGGAAAGGCCCCGTGAGGTCTATATCGATTACCAGCCGCCAGTCGTCCGGCTTGAGGTCGGTAATGCTGCCCTTCACATCATGGGCGGCATTGTTCACCAGCACATCGATTTTGCCGTTGAACTCCAGCGTCTTCTCGACCATTCTTTTTACGTCTGCCTCTTTGCTGACGTCCCCCTGGCAGGTGAGTACCGACCCCTCGGGCAGGGTCGCGGCTGTTTCCTCCAGTTTTTCAGGCCTCCGACCGGATATGCACACTTTGGCGCCGTCCTTGATAAAACGCTGTGTTATGGCAACACCGAGACCGGCGCCTCCTCCGGTAATCAGTGCTGTTTTTCCTTTCAGGTCCATGTTCTGTATCCTCCTGTAATTATTTTGTCATAATCGTGACTTAGTCGTTTCTCTTGCCGGTCAGCGATACCGCCATGCATACGTAAGGCTTGTCCAGTCGCTTGGTGACTATCGGGCAGTGATACAGGCCGGCCGGCGCCACCAGAACCGTGGGCTTATCGAAGGTGTGCTTCTCTTCCTTGCCCTGCTCCCCGATTGATATCTCCACCTCCGCCCCCAGCTCGTCAAGGTGCTCCGGGTCCGACCCGATGAAAAAGACAGCCTCGTCGTATTTGTGCACGTGCGGCTTGGTGGAAAGGCCGGTAATGCCTGTCTTATAGGCGCAGGCGTAAATGACGTTTAACTCAAGGCCCCCCAGCACGTCCGCCCCGGTTGAAAACAGCGGACCCGCCGGCGTCTTGTGAAATGGAATGGTCACTACGTATTTCCCGTACTTGGACTCTGCCATTATCGCTCCTTTTATATCTTAGAGTTTAGAATTTAGAATTTACTCGCCCATTCTCCCAAACCAACTATTCCTTTATCTTCTTCCGCAGGTCTTCCATCAGTTTGTTCACGCGCTTGCGGTGGACTGGCCCTCCCGGCCCCGGGGGCGGATTGGGGTCGTATTCCATTTCCTTGAGGTTCTCCAGCATTGTCGGGATGCGCTGGAAGGGCACCGATATCAGGAACAGCCCCGGCGGGTAGATATCGAGCTCGTGCATGCCGAGTCCCATTCCGGTAATGTAGTAATTCAGCTCGCCGCTGACGACCGGGTAGATAAACATCCAGGCGCAGGCGACCACCGGCAAT
>CAZRQP010000086.1:0-6101 GCA_964602315.1 uncultured Dehalococcoidaceae bacterium | reverse complement strand
GGTGACGGGTATGGCTTCCTTGACGCCTTCCAGTGCCAGGAAAAGGGCGGCGTCAACGGACCCTTTGTTGCCGAGGACGCATACCGCCGTCCTGATGGCCCCCGGCATAGGTACGCCGCGAAAGCCCATTTTCTCTATTTCCCTGATGACGCCCTGCACCTGCTCTTCGGTGGCGTCGTTTCTCATGACAACTAGCATGGTCTATCTATCTCCCGAATTGATAGTAATATAATAGCACATCACAGGGCGGATAGGGAGTAGGGGAGAGGGAGGATAGTAGATTATTTTTGTGTTTATTTTATCTTGTCCAGCGCCTCTTTATACGCTTCAAAAGTACGCGCGTCAAAAAGCACGAACACCACCTCTTTAACCGAGGAAGCCTGTTGAAGAAAAGCTGCTGCCTCTTTCAAGGCAATCGGGGCGGCTTTGTCCATCGGGTAGCCGTAGGCCCCGGTGCTGATGGATGGGAAAGACACGCTGGCAAGATTGTTGGCGGCGGCAAGCTTAAGACTTTCTCGGTAGGCGCTGGCGAGCAGGTCCGGCTCGTTCTGGCTGCCTCCCCGCCAGATGGGCCCCACGGTATGAATCACGTGCTTCGACGGCATGTTGCCGGCGCTGGTAATGACCGCCTGGCCGGCCGGTAATCGACCCTGCTTGTTGACGATTTCAATGCATTCTTCCAGTATCGTCGGGCCGCCGGCGCGGTGAATGGCCCCATCGACGCCCCCGCCCCCCATTAGACTGGAGTTCGCCGCATTGACGATGGCATCGGTGGTCTGGTTGGTGATATCGCCCTGGATGATGGAAATCTTGGACTGGTTGACCGTGTAGGTCTCGTTTTCAGCCATGAAAATCACCTCTATCCCGGGTTATTACTCTTGAGATAATCGATAGCCCATTGTAAAGCATCTTCACCGGTCAGTTCCAGCTTGATATCGGGTTCGATGCCCTGACCCTCGATAAGACGTCCGTTGGGCGTGTACCAGCGGGCGATGGTGATATTTATAGCGGAGCCGTCTGCCAGTGTGAAAATGCCGGTGGCGCTGCCTTTGCCGTAGGTGGTATTGCCGGCGATGACCGCCCGGCCGTAGTCCTGCAGGGCGCCGGCCAGCACTTCAGAGGCGCTGGCGGTGCCTTCATTCACCAGGACGACTACCGGCAGGTCGGTATGCAGCGCGTCCGTATCGACGTTGTATTCTCTAAGGGTGCCTTCGTCGTTTCTTGTGGTGGCAACGGTGCCGGACTCCAGGAAGTGACTGGCAACGGCAGTTGCCGAGTTGAGCAGTCCTCCGCCGTTGCTGCGTATATCGATGACAATACCCTCGGCGCCGTTCTGTTCCAGTTCTTGAAGCACCTCGGTGATTTCGCCATCGGTGTGTCCCGTAAACATGAAGATGGTGATGCAGGCAATATTGTCACGCATCTCATAGACGATGCTGGGCAGCTCGATAATGGCCCTGGTTATTTCTATTTCCACTGAATCTGTCTCGTCAACTGGGAGGACTAGTAATCTGACTGTCGTATCGGCGGGACCGCGCAGCATGCTGGCGGCCAGGTCCAGGTCCATGCCGGCAAGCGATTCCCCATCGATTTCCAGGATGATGTCGCCCTGATTCAAACCGGCCTCTTCCGCCGGCGAGCCGGCAATAGGTGCCAGAATCGTCAGGTTGCCGTCATGCATGGTGACGTAAGCGCCGATGCCGGCATACTCGCCCTGGAGACTGGAGGAGAACTGGTACAATTGCTCGATGGTCAGGTAGGCACTGTAGGGGTCGTTCAGGGTATCGATAATGCCCTCGATAGCAGCGCGGCTCATGTTTGCGGAATCCAGCCTGTCTTTTTCAACGTACCGCGAGTGAATGATGTCCCAGGCCTCGCTGACGTTATCCAGACCGGTTGCGCCCTGCGGCCCCTGCGTCTGCCCTATCAGGAAGCCCCCGCCGAAGGCAAGCGCCAGCACGATTACTATGGTTGCGATGATAACGATATTAGAAAATCTGGACATTCAATTATGCTCCATTCGGGCGTTGATACCCGGACACTAAACTCAATAGACCGGTATGACAGCGCCGCCCATCGGGATACAGGCCTGTATTTACTAAATCCTGTTGAATTATCGTTAGACCGATTCAGTTGTTGCTATTTCTTCTCCCCGACAGGGTCGGTAAGCTTGCCCGGCCCGAAGGATGTATAGTCCAGGTCATAAAATTGCTTGCATACCGAGAAAAAGCCGATATGGCAGCCGCCCATGACAAGTTTGGCTATCGGCGCGTCGCGGAAGTACTTTTCATAGTGGTTTTCGCGTACATAGCCGGAGGAGCCCATCAGTTCCATCCCCTTGAGTATCATCTGCGAGGCGGCGCGCGTTATGTAGGCGTGTACGGCGTGCCCTTTAGCCACCATGCTTCTGGTATTCCACTGGCCGTATATATCCATCATATCGTATTCGTGGGCAAGCTCCAGGAACGCCGCCCTTCCCACTGTTATCAGCGACGCCATCTCGCCGAGTATCATCGCGGAGGAGAGGTGCTGGGCAACCGGCTTTCCCCCGGCGATCCTCTGGGTCGTATAGTCAAGCAGTACGTCGAAAGCCCCCTGCAGTAACCCCACCGTATGTCCCGTGTTCAGGGGCATCGGTGCCGAGACGGTTATTTCGAAAATCGACCAGGCTACCTTACCCTGTAAGCCCCATTCCTTGGGTACTCTGACGTTATCGAAGTAGGTCGAGGTGTTGCGGTCTCCTTGCAGACCGGTTTTAACCTCGAATTTGCCGTGCGAGACCCCCGGCCACGGTTCGGGAACGTAAATCATGGCAAATGCGTCCTGCCCGAGTTTGGGGTCCATGTTGCAGACCACGCAGTGGAGGTCGGCTACGCCGGAATTGGACGCCCAGAACTTGGTGCCGTTGATTACCCACTCGTCCCCCTCGAGCTTGGCCCTTACGCTTACGGTTTTGCCCTCGTTGGTGACGTTCTCGATGTCGCAGGCGGACTCGGGTTCACTCATGTTAAAGCAGCCGGCCCTTAATTCGTTGTTGGTGAACATGGGTGCGAACTCATCCAGTACGGCTTTGCCCCACGCCTTTGCCTCTTTGCTGGGTTCCATCAGGTAGGCAAGGGCAGCCGGCGTCCAGCACCAGTCGGTGACGGCGCTGTGCATGCTGATGCCGTAGTCGCCGCGCGCCATCTGCTCCTGCTTTAAAGCGCCCGTGACGATTGAGAGCATCTCGTTTCCGCCGTAGTCCTTCGGTATCATCGTCTTCTGGGAGCCAAGGTCCACCTGCAGTTTTTTCAAAATGGGATTTATTAGTTTCTCGTGCGTTACGTCGTCGTCGATTTTATCGCGGACAGGCATGATTTCCTTGTCCACGAAGTCGGCGAACATCTTCTGCATCATGCGCTGTTCTTCATTGACAAAGCACTCCGGATATTGGAGTTTGTACCACTGGCTGGTCTGGTCCAACATGTTGCTGCTCCTTTTTAGTAAATTTCTTCTCCTGCCAGGATATGGAAGTTAGCCACCTTGGTTTGCCATGTTTTCAGAAAGCCCTGGAACTTCTGTGAGGGTGCGTCTTTCTGGTAAAATTCCTCAAGGCTATTTACGTCTAAAATACCCACGTACTTAAAGGGGATTTCCCCGGTTGCCGCTTGGGTTATTTTCACCAGTTCGAACTTCTTGACCGAGGACAGGCTTTCCAGCAGAGGGCCTTTTTCCTTGGTGACGTACTCTTTGTATTCTTCATCGGTTACGTTTGGCGCCAGGTTGTATAAAATAATTTCCTTTGCCATTGGTATCTGCCCCCTTTCTATGATTTGTATTGTTGGTAATGTGAGTGGATTTTAACCTTTTTAGCTGTAATTTGTCAATTTTCCCGGAGGGCGGGATGCCCGGTAAAATCTTGCGTCGGGGTACAAGCCGTAAATATGGCGATGCGGCCGCAGCTTTCGCCGTGACCGCATCATCTGTACATGGGCAAGTAAACCTGTAAGCCGAGTTCTGTGTCCCGATAGCCCTGGGGCGAATCGGGATGGTGACCATCTATCTAGCCCCGATGTTGCCATCGGGGTCGAGCGACCAACCCGGGGAATCGGCCGGGCGTCCTTAATCCCTCTATTCGGTCTTGCTCCGGATGGGGTTTGCACAGCCTCCGGTTCGCACCGGAGCTGGTGAGCTCTTACCTCGCCATTTCACCCTTACCCCGACGAATCGGGGCGGTATGTTTCTGTGGCACTTTCCGTAGGGTCGCCCCTCCTGGGTGTTACCCAGCATCCTGCCCGGCGGAGCTCGGACTTTCCTCCCCGATAAGCGTAAGCCCATCGGGGCGGTCACCCGGTTTACTTGGCCCGCTTACAGTGTAGTGGAGGCAGGGGAGGGTGTCAATGGGGGATTTGAATTTGGTTTCACTATGCCTCTCCCCCTTTTGCTTGCCCACCGAAGCCCTAGCGTAGGCGGGTCATGCTGAAGTCCCGATGGAATCGGGACGAAGCATCTCATTTTACCCCTTTGTCATCCTGAGCGTAGCGAAGGATCTCGGATGTGGGGTGGTGCTTTACCTCTCCCCCTTTAGTTCCCCCTCTCCACATGGAGCATCTGTGTAAATTATTGATTCGTTTATTTGGAGAGGGGGGTTAAATTAAAAAGAGGGGTTGAGCCCCTATTAAACACCCCGTTTTGGGGTATTGACGTCCCTCTTTGAAAAAGAGGGATAAGAGGGAGATTTTTACCGGCGTCTCCCTTTGAAAAAGAGCCTGCCCCGTATGAGCGACTGTGTCGCCATCCCGCATGAAGTGATGAATCGGGACTTGATACGGGGGAGATAAGAGAGGGATTTTTATCTGCCGTCCAGCGCCTTGTTTGCCAGCGCGTCCGCCTGCCGGTTCTGCTCGCGGGGGATGTGGTTAATAGAAAAGCTCTCCAATTTGCCGATTAGTTGCACTACTTGCTGATACAGGGGGCGCAGCGCGGTGTTCTTAATCTTAAACTGCCCGTTGATTTGATTTACAGCCAGCTTGGAGTCGGATTTCACGGCAACCTTTTTCGCGCCCAGGCTGACGGCTTTTTCCAGTCCGGCGATAATCGCCTGGTATTCCGCCTGGTTGTTGGTCGTGGGGGCCAGCCGACGTGATATAGAGGCAGCCAGGTTGCCCTTTTCGTCTTTAAGCGCCGCCCCGATAGCCGCCGGGCCGGGATTGCCCCTCGCCGCCCCATCCGTATAAATGGTGAGTTCTTCTATTTTCAAATTACTTGATACGCCTTTCCCGCTTATCTTTTTCTTATAAAAAACGTCTTCCCCCCTTTTTAAAAGAGCCTGTCCCGTACTTGATACGGGAGGGAGCCGAGGAGGATTTAAGATTTTATTTCATTTTTGAGATATGAATAATATCCGACCGCAAGAGCCGCACTGTACCGGATGGCCGCCCCGCGCTTTCTGGAGGACACTGGCCGAGAGCGATATGCGGCAGGCGCGGCAGATACCCTGTTCTACCTTGGCTACGGCCTGCTTCTTCTTCTTGCGGACCTTCTCATACAGGTCGATTGCGGGTGTGTCGATTTGAGAGACCAGTTGTTTGCGTTTTTCGGTGAGTTCGCCTAGGGCCTTGTTCAGCGACTCTATATCGACTTTTAGCTGTTTTTGCTGCTGCTGCCACTCGGTTTCGAGCTTTTTAAAGTCTTCGTTGGCGGCGACCAGGCCTTTCTCCGCTGACTCCATGCTTTCGATGTCTTCCAGGGCTTTGGTCTCCTGCTCGTCGCTCAAGTCTTTCAGCGTGTCCATCTCGTGCTGGAGGTTGCCTAGCTCCTTGGGATTGTTGATTTTGCCCCCGTAAAGCTGCTCCTCGACGGCTTTAATTTTACTGGACGTGTCGTCGAGTTCCGACTCGGCCTCGCGGCGCATGTGATTGAGTTCTTCCAGGACTTTCTCGTCGGCGGCGAGTTTCTTATGGACGGCGTCAAGTTCCTCACGCTTGCCGACCTCCCCTTTCTTGAGGTCGAGGGTCTGATGGGTATGCTCGATTTCGGTATCGATTTCCTGGAGTTCGTAAAGCTGTTTGGTGACCGCCATGGCTGTCTTATTCTATAACGGGTAGTGCAGAAAGGCAAAC
>CAZRQP010000085.1:5056-6140 GCA_964602315.1 uncultured Dehalococcoidaceae bacterium | reverse complement strand
GGGCGAGTGGATTTGAACCACCGACCTCCGCGTCCCGAACGCGGCGCGCTAACCAAGCTGCGCTACGCCCCGCCGACAATTATTATAAAGCTATATATGATGTTTAAGCAAGGAAAAGAAATAAACAATAACCGCGTAAATGAGTAATTGCGCAAAAGCGCAAGTGAGAAATGAATATGAAGTACGTAGTCTTGATCATCGATGGAGCAGCCGGGCTCCCTATCCCGGAAAAAGGCGGTAAGACCTGCCTCGAATTGGCGCGCACCCCCAACCTCGGTGCCGTGGCAAAGCAGGGTATGTCGGGACTTGCCCGCACCGTTCCTGAAGGGATGGAAGCCAGCAGCGCCTGCGCCTGCATGTCCGTGATGGGCTACGATCCCGTTACCTACTATAAAGGCCGCGCTTCCATCGAGGCCAAAAGCATGGGTATAGACATCGGTAAAGGGGAGGCGGTCTTCCGCTGCAACCTGGTCAGCGTCATCGACGGAAAGATGCGTGATTACTCCGCCGGGCATATCCCCACCCCCCAGGCCGCCGAAATCATAGGGTCTCTAAATGAGGAACTCGGCAGCAAAGACATTATTTTTTACCCCGGTGTCAGCTACCGTCATATCTTGAAGATTAAAGGTCATGAGGAAACCCTTAAGGCCGTATGCACCCCGCCCCACGATATCCCCGGCCGGCCCGTTAAAGACTTCCTGCCGAAAGGTCCCGGCAGCAGGCTGTTAATCGACCTCATGGCCCGCTCTGAAACAGTGCTGAAACGCCATAAAATCAACGAGAAGCGCCTTTCTCGCGGCGATATGCCTGTAACTACTACTTGGCTTTTCTGGGGCAGTGGAGAGGTTCCTGAAATGCCTTCCTTTACTAAGACCTACGGCATGAAAGCCGCCCTGACCTCCGGCGTCGACCTCCTCCGCGGTCTGGCGAAGATGGCAGGCATGGAGGTATTGAATATTGAAGGCGTGACCGACGGCCCGGATAACGATAACGCCGCCCAGGCCAGTGGTGCTCTGGAAGCGCTTAAGAAGAACGACCTCGTTGTCATCCACATTGAGGCCCCCGATGAAGCCGGCCACGAAGG
>CAZRQP010000085.1:0-4956 GCA_964602315.1 uncultured Dehalococcoidaceae bacterium | reverse complement strand
GTCCAGAAATACGGCGGCACTTCTTTAGAAGGCGCGGAAAAAATTAAAAACGTCGCCCGCCGCATCATCAAAACGCGTGAGGCCGGCGACCAGGTCGTGGTCGTAGTCTCCGCCATAGGTGATACTACCGACGACTTAATCAAGATGGCCTACAGGATTAACGAGTTCCCCGATAAGCGGGAGCTTGATGTCCTGCTCTCCACCGGCGAGGTTGTCGCCAGCACTCTCCTCGCTATGGCCCTGCACGGCATGGGCTTCCCCGCTATCAGTTTGAGCGGCGCCCAGGCCGGCATCAAGACCGACTCCACTTACAGCGGCGCCAGGATTACCGGCATCAACCCCGCCCGCATTCTAAAGGAGCTTGAGAAGGACAATATCGCCATCGTCGCCGGTTTCCAGGGCATCACCGATGAACTTGATATAACCACCCTCGGACGCGGAGGCTCCGATACCACTGCGGTGGCGCTGGCCGCCATTCTTAAGGCGGAGAAATGTGAAAGGTACACCGATGTCGATGGCATTTATACCACCGACCCCCACCTCCTCCCCGAAGCCCGCAAACTGGAGGAAATCAGTTATGAAGAAATGCTGGAAATGGTCACCTACGGGTTCAAGGCCATCCATCCCCGTGCCGTTGAGCTCGGCGAGGTTTACGGCGTTCCCATCCTCGTTGCCTCCAGCTTCAATGATAATCCCGGTACATTGATTCATAAAGAGGTGTCTATGGAAATACGCAATAAAGTAAGAGGCATTGCCCATGACCTCGATGTCGCCAAGATTACCGTCGTCCGTGTACCCGACCGACCCGGCATCGCCGCCCAGATTTTCGTGCCCCTCGCCGAAGCCGGAATCAGCGTCGATACCATCGTTCAGAACGCCAGCATCAAGAACACCACCGACCTTACCTTTACCGTAACTAAAGGCCAGCTTGACGGCGCCATGGCCGTCGTCGAGCCTATTGCCGCTTCCATCGGCGCCGAAAAGTGCGCCAGCGATTCCAACCTGGGCAAGGTCAGTATCATCGGCACCGGCATGCAGAATGCCCCCGGCTACGCCGCCCGCATGTTCGACGCTTTAAGCAAGGAAAATATCAACATCCAGCTCATTGCCACCTCTGAAATCAGGATAACCTGCATCATCGAAGAAGCCCGGGTTAAAGACGCTATTAAGACTCTCCACCGCGCCTTCGAGCTGGATAAAGAAGGCTAGAGAAAAAAATAACCAACAATCAAACTCACCAGACTGTTTGAATATTGGTTATTAAAATTTGTTTGTAACTTGTCCCGATTCCTCTACTCATACGGGATGCCGCATGAAATCGGCATATCTTGTTTCTTGGTTATTCGGTTTAGACCGCCACAACCTCTTTGACTTCCGGAACTTCCTGCTTCAGTATCTTCTCGATGCCGTTCTTCAAAGTCATCGTAGCATGCGGGCAGCCGGCGCAAGCGCCCACGAGCTTTACCTTTACTGTTCCGTCTTTTTCTACACCCACCAGTTCCACGTTGCCGCCGTCCCTCACTAGGTACGGCCTTACTTTATCTAAAATATCATTGACCTTTTCTTTATCTAGAAAATCGTTGACTTTATCTTGCATTTTAAGCTGGACTCCTTTAAAATTTATATAAGGCTCCTACTAAAATTCTATCTTCAAGCTGGCCGTTTGTCAAACATCGCAAGTTATTTGGCCGAATCCCCTTGAATGACTTATTTTGCTGGTGTAGAATATATTAATTTATATTTTAGCTCATTTAAGGATTGATATATGGTGCATGAAGATGAAAAGCAATTGAGGTATAAACAGCAGCGCTCCAAAGAGGCTATTGATATGGCCATGCAGGCGCGCTGGCAGGAAGCCGTCAATATTAACAATGAAATACTCGCCGTCTTTACTGGTGACGTCGATACCAATAATCGCCTCGGCAGGGCATATATGGAGCTGGGGCAGTATGAGCTCTCCCGTCAGGCCTACCAGCGGGCCGCCGACAGTGACCCATATAACGCCATCGCCAGCCGCAACCTGCGCCGCCTTATCGACCTTAAAGATTCGGGCAAGATGGAAATCGAGATGGACAAGGTGGAGCCGGACCATTTTATCGAGGAAATCGGCAAGGCCGGCGTGGTCGCTCTCGAGGAGCTGGCTCCAAAGGAAAAGCGCGCCAGCACAGTCGCCGGGGACAGGGCGATTTTAAAGGTTGAAGGCTCGCGCCTGGTGGTGGAAAACGGCCGCGGCGAATATCTCGGCATCGCCGAGCCTAAAATCGCCCAGCGCCTTATCCGGCTGATGGCAGGCGGCAATAAATATACGGCCGTCTTCGTCAAATCCACCGCGGAAGGTGTTTCCGTCATGGTCCGCGAGACCTTCCAGGACCCCTCCCAGGTCGGCAAGCTTTCCTTCCCCCCCAGGGGGATGGAAGTGTACCGCGCTCACGGGAGTGATAAGCTGACCAAAATCGAAAATAGCGAGGACGAGGATGATTCCGGCTATACCATTATCGGCGGCAGTGAGGTGGAAGTCCTGCCGGAAGAAAATGAAGAAGAAGATGATGATACGGGCAATGATGACGATTAGGAAGGATATAAGCTGATGACATCTGGTACGGTTAAACCGGTCAATATTGATGATGAAGTAAGGAGTTCTTATCTCGATTACGCCATGAGCGTCATCGTTTCCCGCGCCCTCCCGGACGTGCGGGACGGCCTTAAGCCCGTCCACCGCCGCATCCTCTACGCCATGAACGATATGGGACTCCGCCCCAACGGCCCCCACCGCAAGAGCGCCCGTATCGTCGGCGAAGTCCTCGGTAAATACCACCCCCACGGCGATTCCTCGGTCTATGACGCCATGGTGCGTATGGCGCAGGACTTTTCCATGCGCTACCCCCTCGTTGACGGGCAGGGCAACTTCGGCAGCGTTGATAACGACCCCCCGGCCGCCATGCGCTACACGGAAGCCCGCCTCGCCAAAATTGCCGAGGAAATGCTCGTTGATATTGAAAAGGATACCGTCGACTTCATGCCCAACTTCGACGACAGCCTCAAAGAGCCTACCGTGCTTCCCACCCGTCTCCCCAACCTCCTCCTCAACGGCAGCTCCGGCATCGCCGTAGGCATGGCTACCAATATACCTCCCCATAACCTCGGCGAGGTCTGCGACGCTATTGCATATCTTATTGATAATCCCGAAGCCACCGTCGAAGATTTAAGCAAATATGTAAAAGGCCCTGATTTCCCCACCGCCGGCATTATCCAGGGACGTGAGGGTATCAATAACGCCTATGCCACCGGCCATGGCAAAATCGTCGTCCGCGCCAAGGCTCATATTCCCAATGTTTCCGCCGGCGGCAAAAGGCAGATTATCATCAACGAGCTGCCTTACCAGACGAACAAGGCGTCACTTATCGAGAGTATCGCCGGCCTTGTTAAGAACAAGAAAATCGACGGCATTTCCGACCTCCGTGATGAGTCCGACCGCCAGGGAATGCGCATCGTCATCGACCTTAAAAGAGAGACCCAGCCCCAGGCCGTTCTAAATAACCTCTTCAAGCACACCTCCATGCAGTCCTCTTTCTTCGTCAATATGCTCGCCCTGGTTGATGGCCAGCCCCGCGTTATCAGCCTCAAGGAGGCCCTCCAGCAATATATCGAATTCCGCCATCAGGTCATCACCCGCCGCTCTAAATACGAGTTGAAACAGGCCAAGGCCCGCGCCCATATCCTGGAAGGCTTGAGAATCGCGCTTAACAGCATTGATGCCGTTATCAAGACCATCCGCGAGTCGGAGACCGCCGAGGCCGCCCGCAAAAACCTGATGAGTAAATTCGGTCTCTCTCAGCTCCAGGCGCAGGCTATCCTCGATATGCAGCTCCGCCGCCTCGCTAACCTGGAAAGACAGAAAATTGAAGACGAATATGCCGAGATCGTCAAGAACATTGCCTACCTTGAAGACCTGTTGGCTAACCCCCGCCGCATCCTCGCCGTTATTAAGGAAGATATCACCCAGCTCAAGACCAAATTCGGCGATAAGCGCCGCACCGAGATTCTCGAGCAGGGCAAGCTTGACTTCACCGAGGAAGACCTTATCCCCCATGAAAGAGTCGTCGTCACCCTGTCATCCCGCGGCTTTATCAAGAGGATACACTCCCGGCTCTACGTGCTCCAGCACCGCGGCGGCAAGGGCATCATCGGGCAGGTGACCCGCGAGGCGGATGCCGTCATGAGGCTGACCGTGGCGGATACGCATGACGACCTCTTTTTCTTTACTGATAAAGGCAAAGTGTATTATCTCAAGTGCCATGAAATCCCCTCCGGCTCCACACGCACCTCCAAGGGACTGGCCATTATCAACCTCCTCTCCATTACCGAGAAGGAGAGGGTCACCTCAATGGTCGCCACCACCGGCCTTATGAAGGACACCTTCATGGTCATGGCCACCAAGATGGGCGAGGTCAAGAAAACGCCGGTGGATAATTTCAGGGTGGTGCGCAGCAGCGGCCTGATTGCCATGGACCTGGAGCCGGGCGACGAGCTTGTCTCCGTCTGCTTGGCCACCGATAAAGACGATGTCCTCCTGGTCACCAGCAAAGGCCAGTCGATACGTTTTGACGTTAAAAGCCTGCGCTCTGCCTCCCGCACCTCCGGCGGCGTGCGCGGTATACGCCTGGCTAAGGGCGATAGCGTTATCAGTATGGACCGCGCCGATATAGACGGCTATGCTCTCGTTGTGACGGAACACGGCTACGGCAAGGTCACGGCCGTCGATAGCTATCCTAACCAGAAACGCGCCGGCAGCGGCGTGCGTACTTTCAAGATTGTCGATAAGACCGGCGACGTTAGCGCTGCCTACGTGGTGAATCTTAAGCAGCAGGTGATGCTGGTCTCCGCCGAGGGTATGATGACCCGCACCCCCGTCAAGGAGCGCGACCCGCGTAAGGGCATCACCACCCAGGGCCGCAG
>CAZRQP010000084.1:4274-6211 GCA_964602315.1 uncultured Dehalococcoidaceae bacterium | reverse complement strand
GAGCAGGCTTTCGCCATCGAGATTATTCCCGGCCAGATAGTCACCCGCAAGAAGTCGGTGAAAGTTAACGTGCAAGACGGTATTGTAAAGACTGATACCGGGCGCGATATTCTAAAGGCTGCGGTGATGGAGAGGCATAAGGCTACCGGTAATATCGGGCTCGGCCTGGTGACCGGCTTCGGTCTGAAAAAGGGTGCTTTGGCTTCATCAACCGCCCACGATTCGCACAACATCGTCGCCGTGGGCGCCAGCGACGAGGATATTTACGCCGTCGTTAAGGAGCTGGAGCGCATACACGGGGGTATTGCGGTGGCGGCGGATGGTAAAGTCCTCGGTAGTCTGGCTACGCCCATCGCCGGGCTTCTCTCCGAGGAGCCCCTGGAAAAAGTGGTCGCCGGACTGGATAAACTGCAGGATATCGCCCGCGAACTGGGGTGCAAAATCCCCGCGCCCTTCGCCACTCTCTCTTTCCTGGCGCTGCCGGTGATTCCGGAACTAAGGTTAACCGACCTCGGGCTGGTGGACGTCAACGCATTCAAGCTGATTTAAAAAAACATAGAAGGGGGCTGTGCCCGTGCGCCACTCCAATATCGAGCCTGTTTTTGAAAACCGCTACGACGCCGGGCGCCAGCTCGCGGAAAAGTTCGCGGAATACGCCGGTAAGTCCGTGGTCGTGCTGGGGATTCCCAACGGAGGTGTCGCCGTGGCTTTGGGGGTCGCCCTGGCTGTCGGCGCCGACTTCGATATCGTAATATCGAGGAAAATACCCCTCCCCCTTAGTCCAGAAGGCGGGTTCGGGTCCGTCACCGACGACGGCACGCTGATTCTCAACGAGGAACTGGTCGAGAAGACCGGCCTGACCCGGCAGCAAATCAACTACCAGGTAAGCCAGGTGCGGGTGAATATCAAGCAGCGGAGCCTGCTCTATCATAAAGACCGCCCGCCGCTCTCTATCGCCGGCAGGACGGTGGTAATCGTGGATGACGGCCTGGCCTCCGGCTATACCATGAGGGCGGCCGTAGAATCGCTGCGCCGACGCCGACCGGAGACAATCATCGCTGCCGTGCCGGTGGGGCCGGAACACATTATTGAGGAAGTCCGTAAGGTCGCCGACCGGGTAGTCGCCTGCGTGGTTGCCAGCGGGCCCGTTTTTTATATAGCCGACTACTACCGTTACTGGTACGATATCACCGACAGCGAGGTACTTACCTGTCTCAAGGAATGGCGCATGAGGCGCCGCGGCGGCAACATTAAATTACCGGAGAAAAAGCGGGAAATAACTTAAAGATACTTTCCCGGAATTAGCCTAAACTCATCCCCCCGTCAACCCCCAGCACCTGCCCGGTGATATACTTTGCTTCTTCGGAGGCCAGGAAGGCCACCGCCTCGGCCACGTCTTCCGGAGTGCCGATACTGCCCAGGGGGATACGCTGCATCAGCATCTGGCGGTGTTTTTCATCAAGCTGTTCCGTCATCCTGGTCTCGATAAAGCCGGGGGCGATGGCGTTGGCGGTAATGCCCCGCGACCCCACCTCTTTGGCGATAGACTTGGTCAGGCCGATAATTCCCGCCTTGGCCGCGGCGTAATTAGCCTGCCCGGCATTGCCCATCATGCCAACCACGCTGGCGATGCTGACGATTCTTCCCCAGCGCCGCTTCATCATGTGCCGCAGGACGGCGCGCGTGCAGAGAAAAGCGCTCTTGAGGTCGATATTCAGGACCGTATCCCAGTCCTCGTCGGTCATGCGCATTAAAATCTGGTCGCGGGTAACGCCGGCGTTATTGACCAGGATATCGACGCTGCCCATTTTCTTAGCGGCGATGTCGATAAGTCGTGCGACGTCCGGAGATGAACCGACATCCGCGGTGACTGCCAGGGCTTTTCGCTTCAGCGCCCTGATTTCATTGGCGGTGCTTTCCAGCGCTTCGGCGGCTGA
>CAZRQP010000084.1:0-4174 GCA_964602315.1 uncultured Dehalococcoidaceae bacterium | reverse complement strand
TTTTGTGTGGCAACCTCGTTATTTATGCGTTTAATAAGACCGGTCAGCACTTTACCCGGCCCGATTTCAATAAACGTGGTCACGCCCTGCTTTATCATGTATTCGACTCCGCGCTGCCACAGCACGGGATTTAACAACTGCCTCTTAAGCTCGTCTTTCACCGCTTCCGGGGTTGCGAGGGGCAAAGCGGTTACGTTGCCGATTACCGGGATTGACGGAGCTTTAAAGGTGGTGGCATCTAGGTATTTTACCATATTATCCACCGCAGGCTGCATCAGCGGGGAATGGAAAGCGCCGCTGACCTGGAGGGTAATGGCGCGTTTGGCCCCGGCGGCGGTAGCTATTTCATTGGCTCTGGATACGTTTTCGGCGGCGCCGCTGATGACAATCTGGCCCGGGCAGTTGACGTTGGCCATAATAACGTCGGTTTCCCGGCAGATTTCGGCGAGCTTGGCTTCATCCAGCCCGATGATGGCGGACATGGACCCCGCCCGCTTCTGTCCTGCCTCATGCATTAGTCGCCCCCGCTCGCGGGCCAGACGGACGGCGGTACTGAAATCCAGCACCCCGGCAACCGCCAGCGCCGTGTATTCTCCAAGGCTGTGTCCGGCTAAAAATGACGGTGAGGTTAGTTTGTTCCCGCTGATTTCCCTGGCGGCCTCCAGGCAGGCATATTCTGCAACCACCAGGGCCGGCTGGGCGTTGATGGTCTGGCGGAGTTCCTCTTCCGGGCCTTCAAAGCATAATCCGGAGATGGGGAACCCCAGGGCTTCATCCGCTGTTTCAAAGGCCTGCCTGGCCGATTTTACGTTGTCGTAGAGGTCTCGGCACATGCCCACGGACTGCGAGCCCTGCCCCGGAAAGACCCAGGCTGTTGGCGTCATCTGGTTTTGTTTTATCCTTTCTAAAGTGAAAAGGCGCCTTCTTTATGCCTTATATAAGGCAATGACGTTAGAGGGCGCCCGTTTTCCGGAATGTTTATGAGGCGGGGGCTTCCGGCTTCTTCTTTTTCTCTTTTATCTCGATGATAGGCCGCCCGTTATAGGTCCCGCAGGTAGGGCAGGCGTGGTGGGGCAGTATCATGGCGTGGCACTGCGGACATTCCACCAGCGCCGGCGGCTTTACAGCGGCATGACTTAGCCTTTGCATGGCGCGTGACTTGCTTTTCCTTCGTTTAGGTTGTGCTCCCATATCTAACTCCGTTCTTTTGCTCTTATTTTACCAGAGATTAATCCAGTTCCGCCAGCTTTGACCAGCGGGGGTCGATTTTTTGCTTCGGGCAATCACAGGGGCCATCGTTGAGGTTTTTGCCGCAGGTAGGGCACAGGCCGGCGCAGTCCTTTTTACAGAGGGCTTTCATCGGGATAGCGAGTAATGCGTACTGGCGTACGGCTTCCGTCAGGTCGAGGGTATGCTGCTCATCAATGGTGAAGGCGCCGGAGTCTTCCGGCAGGGATACCGGCGCGCCGCTTAATGCGTCCATGGTGGGGAAAAATTCCTCTTCGAACTTGATTTTCAGAGGCTGGAGGAATTTGCCAAGACAGCGGTTGCAGGAGAGTTCGATTTCCGTGTTCAGCAGGCATTTGACGAGGATACTGCGCTGCGTGCGCAGCATATAGCACTCGCCCTGGATTTTGTAGCTTTTCCCGTCGCTCGTGATATCGATTAGCGCATCTATCTTGAAGTCGCGGGTCGACCCGATGGGGTCGCGGAGCAACTGGGATACATTCATGTCCATCCCGCCTCACCTCCCAGTTAAATATTATATGGGAAATCAGGCGATTCCATCAAGAAAATAGGGTGACCGGGCGCGTTTCCGAATCAGGCAATCTCGGCGAGCTTGATATCGAAGGTGAGGTCTTTACCCGCCAGCAGGTGATTGGCGTCCAGTGTAAGGCTGTTTTCCGATACCTCGGTGATTTTAACGGCGAAAGTGGTGCCGTCCTTCTGGCGCACCTGAAGCATCTGGTCGACCTTGGGAGTAATGGTATCGGGCACTTCCTTGCGGTCGATTACCATTATCATTTCCGGATGGTGCGGGCCGTAGGCTTCATCCGCAGGTATCTGAACGGTCTTCGATTCGCCGGGCTCCATGCCCATGACGGCTGCCTCGAAGCCCTTGATTAATTTGCCTTCGCCAACCTTGAATTCCAGCGGTTCTTTATTATCCGAAGTGTCGAACACCGTGCCGTCCTCAAGCTTGCCGGTGTAATTGACTTTCACGGAGTCGCCATTTTTTACTTTAGCCATGATATTCTCCTTTCTCTTTCCGCCGGGAAACGGGCTGAAAAAGATAAAAACTATCCCGGGACTAACTGGGGAGATATCTCGGGGCTTTTACGAGTGGGATTGACCATAAACAGATTTGGTCAAGAGGTTAGATAAGAACAGTTTTTATCCTGTTTTATGTATTATAACACGTTTGAGGACGAAGGGGCAAAAAGGGGGGGGATTACCCCTTTAGCTTTTTTATCATCAGGGGCACTACTTGAAATAAGTCGCCGACGATGCCGTAGTGGGCTACCTGGAAAATAGGGGCGTCCGGGTTATCATTGATGGCAACAATACAGTCGGAGGTCTGCATGCCGGCGAGGTGCTGGATAGCGCCGGAGATGCCGCAGGCGATGTAGAGCCTGGGGCAGACGGTCTTGCCGGTCTGGCCGACCTGGTGGCTGTAGGGAATCCACCCCTCGTCCACCGCCGCCCGACTTGAACCCATAGCCGCGCCAAGAACATCGGCGAGCTCCTGGAGGAGCTTGAAATTCTCGGGTTTGCCCAGTCCCCGCCCCCCGGAAACGATGATATCGGCGTCCTCCAGCTTGACCTTTTCCGTGATGTCCTCGACAAAGCTCAAGAGCTTGGTCCTGGCAGTGACATTTTCCTTTTTAAAATCCACCTTGATAACCTGCCCTTTACGGGTGGGGTCGGGGTCGGCTTTCTTAAAGACCCGCGGGCGCACGGTGGACATCTGGGGTCGCTTATTGGGACATATAATGGTCGCCATGATGTTCCCCCCGAAGGTGGGGCGGGTCTGGAGGAGCAGTTTTTTCTCCGTGTCTATGTCCAGTCCGGTGCAGTCGGCGGTAAGCCCGGTATTCAGTATGGCCGCCACGCGTGGGAAAAAGGCGCGTCCCAGAGCCGTAGCGCCGGCGAGGACAATCTCCGGTTTATGTTCCTTAATCAGGTCGAGCAGGCCGTGCGTCAGGCAGTCCTCCTGGTTATCGGCGAGGTCGGGGGAGTCAACGAGATAGACCTTATCCGCGCCGTGGGCAATCAGGCTATCTACATCGGCGATATTATGGCCGAGACAGACCGCGCAGAGCTCCGTCTTTAGCGTGTCCGCCAGTTCCCTGCCTCTGGCTAATAACTCATAAGCGACGTTTTTGATTGTGCCTTTACGCTGCTCGGCGAAGACCCAGACGCCACGCGCGGAGGCATCGACTTCAGCGGCGGCCTGCGGCTCTTCAAGGGTAATGGCTTCGTAGATGCAGGCGTCGCGGCAGGCGCCGCAGTTGTTACAGCCCTCCTTCACCTGTATCTCGTCGTCCACCAGGTCGATTAAGCCGAAGGGACAGGCCGGAATACAGCTGCCGCAGAGGATGCACTTGCTTCGGTCGATTATTATGCTCATGCGCTTATTTCTTTTTTTTCTTATCTTTCTCCATCGTTATCGCCATCCAGCCGCATACCTCGATACACTTGCCGCAGGAAATACAGCCCTCGTTTACCCGGCACTTCATATCGATTATTTCCATCACATCAACCGGGCAGACAAGGATGCAGGCCCCGCAGCCCGTGCATTTCAACGTATCAATTTTTACGCCCATTAAATATTGCTTTAAATCAAATTCGCTGACTTTAATTTATCAATCAGTTTGTCCACCTGCGCCGCGGCGTCGCCGGTAAGAATCTCCGCGCTGGACACACGCTGCGGAAAGAATATCTTGATGACCTGCGTGGAGGAGCCGGCCAGACCCACCTCGCTGGCGTCGACGCCCAGCTCTTTGATGCCCCAGGTATTGATAGCGGCGCTCTTGGACTTCATAATGCCCCTTAAAGAGGGGAGGCGGGGCACGTTTATTTCTTTAGCGACGGTAATCACGGCGGGGAGGGTAGTCTCGATGACTTCGTGGCCTTCCTCGACCATGCGGCTGACGCGCAGGTAGCCCTCTTT
>CAZRQP010000083.1:2052-6219 GCA_964602315.1 uncultured Dehalococcoidaceae bacterium | reverse complement strand
CGGATAGTAATACTAGTCACCGATGACAGCCTCTTCCTCCGGTTCGGCAGCGGTGATAGGAACGGCCGACGCTGAAGGCTTGGCCAGTTTTGAGCGCCAGGCGGATTCAGGCAAGGAAGCCAGGCCGAAATCATCGGCGACGAGTTGCTGCTTAAAGCTATCGACATTTACGCCGTCTTTCATCAAATTGTAAATAATCCCTGATTTTTCAATATCCCCGGCGAAGGCAAAGCCCGCCAGTTTCCCCTTTTTTAAAATAACCTTGCGGTAGGTACCGTTATGCCGGTTAATAATAGTCTCGTAGCCGTCATCGGGCGGATTTACCAGGCCGGCGGAGACGATGTTCAACCCGAAGTATTTCAGGGCGTTCATGGACGTGCCGCCCGTATATTCCGTCTTTTTCCCCGCCATATTCAGACCGGCCACACGGCCGCCTTCGTAAGCATTGGGCCATACCGGCGTGGGGCGGTTTTCCCCCAGCACGAAGTCGTAACCCTCGGCGGCGTCGCCGCAGGCGTAGATATCCGGCAGCGAGGCGGCCATGGTCCTATCGACCACGATGCCGCGATTTGTTTTTATTTTTGTGCCGGCAGCCAGGTCGAGCCGCGGTTTGACGCCAATAGCGATAATTATTATATTGCAGGGCAGTGTCCGGCCGTCGTCTAAGGTCACGCCGCTGACCTCGCCGGCGGTCTGGCTGTTAATTTTAGCGACGGTGCGTCCGGTGATGATACCCACACCGGCCTTCTCCAGCGCATCTGCTTCCAGGGCTGATGCCTCCTCATCTAAAATAGTGTTCAAAACATAGTCCTTCATTTCAACAATGGTCACCTCGACCCCCCGCTTCACCAGAGCCTCCGTGACGCTGACCCCGATAAGGCCTCCCCCGACGACCACAGCCTTTACGTTCCTTCGATATTCGTTCAGGAATGTATCAATCGCCTTGGCGTCGTCGAGTTTGTTAAAGATAAAAATACCTTTTAAATCCATTCCTTCCATTGTTGGCACGATGGGCGTGCCGCCGGTAGCCAGCAGCAGCTTACGCCACTTAATAATCTGGCCGCCTTCCAGTTTTACCGTATGCTCTGCAGGATTTATCGCGACGGCCTTCTCCCCCAGGACGAACTGAATACCATTGGACTCGTAGAAATCCGGTTTACGGTACAGCATCTTCTCCAGTGGGCAGGGTTGCGCCAGGTACTCCGAGATAAGCGGCCGGGAATAGGCAGGGTAGGGCTCATCGGAGATAATGGTTATCTTACCTGCCCCGTCCACCTCGCGGATGGCCTCGGCCGCGCCGATACCGCCCGCCGAGTTTCCTATAATCAGATATTTTGTGTTAGTTGCTATTGACATAATTCACCGCCGGATTAGTATCAGGTTTTTCTTCCATATAGACGAGTGCCTCGTTGGGGCAGTTGGCCACGCAGACGGGTATTTCCTCGTCTTGGCAGAGGTCGCACTTGACCATTTTCTTCTGGTCTTTGTCCAGTTTCGGCACGTCCAGCGGGCATACAAGGGCGCAGGTGCCGCAGCCGATGCACCGCTCTTCATCCACCGTTACCAGTCCGGTAACCGGGTCTCTGGATAGGGCGCCGGTAAGACACGCCTTAACGCAAGGGGCATCGACGCAGTGCTCGCAGCGTACGGAAAGCGACACGATGCCGCTCTCGTCCACGCGGACTCTCGGCAGCGCCCGCGGCGATTCCTTTTTGTAGGCTTTGACAAGGTCGTTGGTATGGGCGTGTTTCAGCAGGCAGTACACCTCGCAGAGGCGACAGCCCATACAGACCTTTTCATTAACATATACTTTTTTCATTTCCGTATTTTATTCCTGTTTTTAACTGGACAGAGTATAAGGCTTACGGCAACCGTTTACCGCTCAAATAAATCATATCATAGTCCTTCTATTTTGTCAATACCCCTATCGGATAACCAGTGAAGAGACAATTAATCAGAAAAGTAAGGTTTTCTCCCATTACTGCGAATAACCAGACTTGAGAAAACAAACTTACGATTGGTCTTCGTTAAAATTAAGGAAAAAGTGTATATAATGTGTAAATAAAATCACATTAATTAGGAAGCGTAACTAATAAGACCTTGGTAGCAGGTTCAAATACCGCCGCTAACACTATATATTAGCCATTCTGGTATTCTGTTGTGATTTCCTCAATGATCCTGGCGGAATACTTTTTTCTTTCCTCTTCGCTCAAGGTTGTTATAGGGAGTACCCACTCCATCTCTTGTAGGTTCTCTATCAGCATATTTATCAAATCATAAGGTATGGAAATAAGAAATAATCCTTCCGGCAGTATTTTTTGGGTTCTCATGCCGTAGCCGATACCGGTGACAACGTAATTCATTTCTCCGCTAATATAAGGATAAACGAAGAGCCATGCGCACATCAGGACGGGGGTGAATTTTGAAACTAACGGTCTCCCGGTGGAAAAACTAAGCGCTCTTAGTAAAATTTCTGCCTGCGGCGGTGTAGCGGTAAAGGTAATAACGTCAGGGGTGAAGGATATATTATCAAGCGTAGAAAATGCCACATATCTAACCGTGTCTTTGGGTATTTTTTGTATGTATTGGTATATTCTACGATTGGCGCGTGCTTCTTGATAGATTTTTTCCTTGTCACCTATCTGCCCGCTTTCTACAAAGGGAGTAGGTTCTTCCATACCTAAAACCAGACTATCTACACAAGCGAAGTTGTCTTTCCCTGCGTAAAATGGTGGGCGGATTTGAGCTTCTCGGAACATTCTGCAGATAGGTATACTGTCCTCAAGGCGTTTCAATCCTTTAGGCTTATTAAGCAAAAATTTTATAGCTACCGGTTTATTCTCGAAATTGAACTTTTCAAATATAGAGAAGTCTTTTGGAGTTGATTTCATAATAACCTCGTTTAAAAATATATTCGGATTTTCAGGTGCATTATACTCTTCTTGTAATAGCTCTTCAAAGAATTGATATAATAGCTAAGCCCGCTTCTCGTGGGCTGTTGATGAATCCTTGGAAGGTGGCACAAATCCAACCGCTACCGCCATTTCCACTTAAATATCATTTCTGTTACTATTCCTTGTAGTTTCTTTTGTTGGTAAATGCTATTATATTTGTATATTTTACATTTTCTCTAATATTTGTAGTTCGTGAGGGTTAGGGGTGGCAGAGAAATGAAGCACTCAATTGAAATTAGAAAATCGTATATTTATGTTAATATAACTGGAAAAATATCACTAATAGGTGGACGTGGCTGGGGAGATATAAAAAAAGCCTTTGCCGATGTTGTGAATCAAGCCCGAAAAAACGATATTTATAAAATACTTGTTGATTGTCGCGATTTTTCAGGAAAAGTATCAACGCTGGATCGCTTTCTTTTAGCGATATTCTTTGTTAAAGAGAATTCAAAACTTCTTGCCCGTCGGATGCATCCTATTAAAGTCACTTTTGTAGTAAGTAAATCTTTGTTGGATCCACGTAAATTTGGTGAAACGGTAGCGCGTAATCGCGGTTTATACGGGTTGGCAACGGACGATATGAAAGAAGCTCTTCATTGGCTGGAAAAGGATACTCCTCCGGAATAGGAATTATAAGCTAAAATCCGCCTGCTCCCACTGCCGTTTTATTATCATTATTGAAAAATAACTCCCGTTGAACTTCTACTATTTCTATAGTATCATCTTTTGTAACCTGAAATAAAAAGGAGTAGTAATGGCCAAGAAAAAGTATGAGCAACTGGTATTTTCCGGACTAAAAGAGAACATGGATTTACCCTTTATATCCAAGCCTCAAGCCTACTTCAGAGGAGAAAATCAGATACCTGGAGCTAACATCAACATGGGATGGCAGCTCTTCGTCAAACCGATTTTGCTGGAAAAGGAGGCTCATACCCACGACGCTCATGAGTATCTCATTTTCCTGGGCGATAATCCTGCCGACTGGTTCAGCAGTTTCGACGCGCAGATCGACTTCTTCCTCGGTGAAGAGATGGAAAAATACATAATCGATAAACCCACCGTTGTATATATCCCCCCGAACATGTCCCATTGTCCCCTCAATTTCCGGGTGATAAATAGGCCTGTCCTGTTCACGGCCCTCCTGCAGACGCCGGTGTTTACCAAGACGATGGATGGTAAAGAATTTACCTTTAAGGGCCCCGGTGCCGACGGC
>CAZRQP010000083.1:0-1952 GCA_964602315.1 uncultured Dehalococcoidaceae bacterium | reverse complement strand
ACCCCCGCCGACTGGTTGAAGCTCAAGGTACTGGACATCAATAAAGGCGTATTGAGGGAGCACCTGCTCGCCTTAGAAGTAATTTCCCGCGGCCTGAAAGGCGGGGTACCCTTTATCATGACCGTTTTTACGCCTCTCTCCATCGCGTCCCGGCTGACGCCTTCTGAAGAAATATTTTTGAATCACCTGCGCGAGCATACGTCAGAGGTGAATCAGGCGCTTGAGGTAATCACCGATACGTTTATTAGTTTCTCTAAAGCTTGCCTGGAGCGCGGCGCCAGCGGCCTTTTTTACGCCACTACCAGCTGGGCGACTACTGATAAACTTACGGAAGACGAATATAGGAAGTACGCCATGCCCTCCGACCTTAAGCTCCTTTCGGCATTGCCTGCCGCCGAATTCCATGTTCTGCACGTCTGTAGCAACAACAACATGCTGGCGTTGGTCAAGGACTATCCTGTTCATGCTTTCAACTGGGATGCTTTAGGCGCTGGTAACCCATCTTTAGCAGAGGGTAACAAAATAGTGGGCGACCGCGCTGTAATCGGGGGGCTGGCTCACGACCGCGCACTCGTTGCCGCCACACCCGAACAACTGGCAGCGCAGGTTAAGGAAATATATTCAGACATGGGGAATAGGGGATGGATGCTTGGACCGGGCTGTACTTTCCCGCCGGATACGCCGTTAGTGAATCTTCACGCAATTCGTGATGCCGTCGTATTTTAACAAAAATATTACTTTTTTGTCTTAATCATTGCGATATGTATGGTAACGGCAACGGCTATTATTATTAGCACGATTCTTATGGCAATATGCTCGACACCGAAAGCTGTGGTTAAGCCGATAGTTGTCCAGAGAAGCGCAATCGTGATGATTTTCAGGTGTAAGGGCATCCCCCTGCCTTCGACGTAGTTCCTCACGTACGACCCGAAAAAACGGTTGTTCATCAGCCATCGGTACAGCCGATTCGAACTCCGCATATAGCAGTATGCCGCGAGTAATAGAAAAGGAGTGGTGGGAAGTACCGGGAGAAATATGCCGGCTATCCCCACCCCCACCGATACCGTCCCGGCTGTGGCTAAAAGTCTTTTTCGCATTGTTTCTCGCATCTGGTCACCAGTATATCTATTTGTAAATGCTGACTACAAATCTAAAAACCCCGGCTCGCCCTCGATAAACTCCGCAGGCAGTCCCAGCTTGCCGAAATACTTACACATGGCCTGGCAGGCAGGTTTCTCCGTCGTATAGTGGGTTCCGCCCAGGAGATTTATCCCCTTTTCCCTGGCAAAATCGTGGGCTTTCATCGTGTTGGGAGTTTTTATCGTGATTCCCGTGACCATGAGGTTTACACCCTCGCGGGCTATTTCCTCGTGCACCTCTAGCAGGTTGCCTCCCCCCGCCACCACGGCCACGATGCCGTTTTTAATCTCGTCCGTCCCGTAGTGGTAAAAACTGGTGCGGTGCCCGAGCATGGCCGTAAACCTCTCACGCATTTCGGTCGCCTTGGTTAATGTTGTCTTGCCGTAGACCGCTGCAATACTGCCGTAATACTCGAAGAAGGGCTTAAGGTCGGTCAGTCCCATGTCCCTTGCCAGCGTGGCGCTGGTGGAGTATTCTCCGTAATTATCTAGAGGGACATGGAGATTGTAAATAGCAATCCTTTCTTCCCTGAATTTCTCCAGTAGGACTCTATCCATTAAATGAAATCCCGGTGGACTTTCCGCGAGGTCCCAGTTGGAAGGGTGGTGCAGGAAAAGCATGACGTCCCCCTCCCCCTTGTCCAGGACGGCCTGCATGACATTGTTTGAAGGAAAGACTGCTGTGTAGACCTTGTTAATCTCGCTGGTATTATCGCACACCAGCCCCATCGACCGCTTTTTATAGTTGTCGCAGATAAAATCGGCGATTGGCTCCATGTATTTGAACCATTCATCGCTTAGTCCCGGTTTAAT
>CAZRQP010000082.1:0-6278 GCA_964602315.1 uncultured Dehalococcoidaceae bacterium | reverse complement strand
ATATGAGTTCATTAAACTGGATATTAACAAAGAAAAGAAGGTCGGTAAACTCATATTGAACCGACCCAACCGCGCCAATGCTTTCAACGCCGATTTCATGGCCGAGCTCGGCAAGGCACTCGGCGAACTTGAGAAAGACGATAATGTACGATGTGTAGTTATCACCGGGGCGGGTGCGAATTTCTCCGGAGGTGCGGATTTTGCCGCCTTTGCCGCAGGAGAAGTGGAGGCTGCCTTCAACTTTAGTGAAGCCCCGCATGATATATTCACAAGGATTGAAACTTATAGTAAACCGGTAATTGCCGCGATAAACGGGCCGGCCATGGGTGCTGGACTAGAGCTGGCGTTGTCATGCGATATCAGGATTATGAACAAAACGGCTATAGCACGTCTGCCTGAACTGACCCTGGCGATTGTGCCGGGAGCGGGGGCTACGAAGCGACTGGGGCGATTAATCGGCTGGGCTCGCGCTAAAGAGATGATATTACTATGCGACCCCGTTAACGCTGATAAAGCTCTGTCCTGGGGCATGGTGCATTTCGTTGCTGAACCGAAGGAATTTGAAAAAATGGTGGATGAAATCGCGGCTAAGCTGGCCGCTGGTCCACCTTTAACTCAAAAGCTGATTAAAGGCCTGATTTACTACGGAGCCCAGGCCGACCAGAGAACGGCCTTGTTCCTTGAGGCGGCGGTATCCGGTGATGTTGCCCTTACCAAAGACCTGAATGAGGGCATTACCGCAATGAACTACCGGCGCCCGCCGAAATTTACCGGCAAATAAGGAGATTACTCCATGGACTTCGCCTTTTCATCCGAAGAGGAGTCTTTCCGGGCCCAGGTGGTTGCATTCCTTGAAAAGGAAGTCCCCCGGGAATACCGCGAAAAACGCCTCACCTTCTTTGATATGTCCGCCCAGTCCGACTGGATTCAGGTACATCGCGCTATGGCGGAGAAATTGGGTGAAAAGGGGTGGCTTTCCATTCACTGGCCTGAAGAATACGGCGGGCATGGAGTCTCTCCTTTCTATCGGCTTATTTTAAGAGAAGAACTTTCCAGATATCATTCGCCGGGCTACGATTCAATTGGCTGCGGCATCGTGGCGCCGGCTCTTCTGCTTAAAGGCAGTGAAGGACAAAAGAAACAACACCTGCCGGGCATTGCCTCCGGCAAGACCATATGGTGTGAGACGCTTAGCGAGCCTAACCACGGCTCCGACCTCGCGGCGATTGAGGTCTTTGCTAAAGAAGAAGCGGACTGCTTCGTCGTCAATGGACAGAAAATATGGACTACCAACGGGCACTTCGCCGACTGGAATGCCTTGATTTTACGCACAGACCGCGAGGCAAGCCCAAATTACCGCGGCCTAACCTTTTTCCTGGTGGACATGAAAACTCCCGGTATAACCGTAAATCCTATCATAAACATGGCCGGGCACCATGAGTTTAACGAAGTCTTTTTTGAAGATGTTCGCATTCCCAAAGAGAACATCGTCGGTGGATTGAATAAAGGCTTTTACGTGGTAATGTCGCTCCTCGACTACGAGCGCACCACTGATACAGTCTATGCTATAGCAGCGACGTATCTAAAAGATTTGGAGGAATACGCGCGAGAAAACAACCTGCTCAATCCGGTCATGGAAAACCAGTTTTCACGGTTCAAAGCGGAATGTGAGGTTGCCCGCCTGTTGCATTACCGTTGCACCTGGATGCAGAGCCAGGGCATGGTACCCAATCACGAGTCGGCCATGAGCAAGATGTTCAGCTTCGAACTGCACCAGCGAATATCGGATTTTGGCATGGAGGTGGCTGGGCCTTACAGCCAGCTTACGGAAGAATCGGCACTGGCTCCGATGTTTGGCAGAATACCCTCTTGTTACCTGCGCTCTTTTGCCTATAGCTTAGAGCAGGGGGCATCGGAAATCGACCGTGATGTTATCGCCCAGCGCGGACTGGGACTGCCTCGCTTACGCTAGAGATATTCTGGAGGAATAACTTGGATTTCGGTCTTAATGAACAACAGGAAATGATGCAGACGATGGCCAGGGACTTTTTAACTGGCGAATATACTGATAAAGTCCTCAAAGCCATGGTCAAAGACGAGAAAGGCTATACTCCGAAACTCTGGAAAAAGATGGCGGATATGAACCTGACCGGGCTCTCCATCCCAGAACAATATGGCGGTATCGGTGACTTTCTAGACTTGATTGTGGTGCTGGAGGAAATGGGGCGCGTATGTTTTCTGGGGCCCTATTTTGCGACGCTGGTGTTGGGAGCATCTGTAATAGCCGAGGCCGGTAACGAGGAGCAAAAAAAGAAATACCTAACTGACATTGCCGAGGGTAAGATTAAAGCAACGCTGGCAATCGCCGAATCTATAGCAAGCTATGACCTAGATGAGATAGAGTCGAATGCGGTCTCGCAGGGCGGCTTCTACGTCTTGAATGGCAGGAAACTATTCGTACCGGATGCGCAGTCGGCGGACTATATCGTTTGCGCTGCTCGGGTGAACGATTCCAAAATTAAACAGGAAGGAATCACGTTATTTATAGTTGAAGCAAATACACCGGGTATCTCTATAAAACCGCTGCCTACAGTCGCCGGTGACAAGCAATGTGAGGTCACTTTCGAGAACGTGAAAACATCTGCAAAAGACATCTTGGGAGAAGAAAACGGGGGCTGGCCTTATGTTGAAAGAGCCCTCCAGCGAGCTAATGTCGCACGTTGCGCCGAAATGGTTGGTATGGCGGAACAGGTCTTGAAGCTTACGCTAGACTATGCAAAAGAAAGGACGGCCTTCGGGCATCCTATCGGGGCGTTCCAGAGCCTGCAGCACCGCTGTGCAGATATGCTGGTTGATACTGAAGGATCGAGATTCGCCACCTACCAGGCGGCCTGGAAAATCAACCAGGGTCTTGACACCGCTAGGGAAGCGTCAATAGCCAAGGCCTTTGTCAGCAACGCGTGCCGACGGGTCATGGCCTCTGCCCATCAGGTGCATGGCGCTATCGGCTTCACAGAAGACCATATCCTGCATTATTACACCAAGCGCGCCCGCGCTTACGAGTTCAGTTTCGGCGGTGTTGATTACCAACTTGGGAAACTGGCTTCATTCTAATCTAAAGCTAAAAGTACTTGTACGGACGATTGCTCCGTTTTTTTGGGTAAAACTGTTCTGCTTTGAAATTACGAGTAAATATGGTAAGATTGTGAGTAAATGAAGAGACAGAAATACACCGTAGTCTTTCAGCCGTCAGGGAGCCGTGGTAAAGTTGCGGACGGCACTACTTTACTCAATGCGGCGCGTAAATTGGGGGCTGAAATTGAAAGTGTCTGTGGTGGCAAAGGAGCCTGTGGAAAGTGCAAAATCAGAATTGAAGAAGGCTATTTCGCTAAATATGGCATATCGTCTTCCATCAAATCTACCGCTACTACGGATGAACTCAACGCTAAATTCATTAATAGACAACAGCTAAAACAGAACTACCGTCTTGCCTGCCAGACTAAAGTGCACGGTGATCTGGTCGTCTTTGTTCCTGAGGAAAGTCGCAAGGGGCAGCAGGTAGTGCGTAAGGAAGCCACGGCCCGGAAAATTAAACTAAATCCCGCAGTAAAGAAATATTATCTGGGACTAAAACCTGCTAGCCTCGATGACGGCATCGGTGATTACGAACGACTGCAGGCGGCACTAAAGAAAAAATACAAATTATCCGAACTTGCCATTGATTATCCCACACTCCTGGAAATGCAGAAAACGGTACGTAAAGGCAAGTGGAAGGTGACCGCATCAGTCTGGAAAAACAGAGAGATAATCGACATGGAGGCTGGGGAGGTAAAGAAGGGCTACGGACTGGCCGTGGATATTGGCACTACTACAGTAGCCGGCTATCTCTGCGATCTGTCCACCGGCGAGATAATGGCCACCGAAGCCATGATGAACCCCCAGGTTGCCTACGGCGAGGACGTGATGTCCCGCATCGGCTATGCTGCTAAGGAGAAGGGCGGCCTGAAAAGACTGAACGACGCTATTACTAAGGGACTGAACAAGATTATCAGTAAAATAGCTAAAAAAGCAGGTATTAAAAGCTCTGATATTATAGATATGACGGTAGTGGGCAATACCTGCATGCATCACTTGTTCCTTAACATCAACCCCCAGCATCTTGGCAGGGCACCGTTCACCCCGGCGATACATCACTCGGTAGATGTGAAAGCGCGTGACATGGGTATTAAAATTGGGGCTGGCGCTTATGTGCATGTCCTGCCTATAGAAGCAGGATTTGTTGGGGCGGATAACGTCGGCGTACTCATCACCGAGGAGCCTTATAACCAGGACGAAATGCTACTGATTATAGATATTGGTACTAACGGCGAACTGATATTAGGAAATCGCGAGAAGCTCATGTCTTCATCCTGCGCCACCGGGCCTGCCTTTGAGGGCGCGGAAATAAGGCATGGTATGCGGGCGGCAGCGGGGGCTATCGAGAAGTTGAAAATCGATACCAAGACTAAAGAGGTACAGTTCAAGGTCATCGGTAACGATAAGTGGAACACCGAGGATAAAAATATAGGTGCGAGGGGTATCTGTGGCTCCGGCATATTCGATGTCGCCGCGCAGGTATTCTTAGCAGGGATTATCGATAAAAGCGGTCGTTTCAATATGAAAATGAAGTCACCGCGCCTGCGACTTAATGGAAACGGGGAGGCGGAATTTGTCCTGGCCTGGGCCAAAGAGACAGCAATAAACCATGATATCGTTGTTTGCCAGAAGGACATTCGAGCGGTTCAACTGGCTAAGAGCGCCATGTACTCCGGGGCGAAAATAATGATGAAGCGCATGGGCGTAAGCAAAATCGACCGCGTAATACTGGCGGGAGCTTTCGGGACATATATTGATAAGAAATCGGCGGCGGTTATCGGGCTTTTCCCTGACTGTGACCCCAAGCATGTCTATGCTGTGGGAAATGCTGCCGGTGACGGCGCGCGCATTGCTCTGCTTAATGTGGATAAACGGGATGAAGCGGACCTTTGGGCGAGGCGCGTTGAATATATTGAATTAACACTTGAACAGGAATTCAACAATGTGTTCACCAAAGCGCTGAATTTCCCTCACACCGAGGACAAGTTCCCCAGCCTGAATCATATCCTCCCAAAACAATAAATAGCTTGACGGCTGTTTAGTCGTAAGGAGAATGAAAAATGAATCCACTAAAACAAGACCTATCCATATACCGAAAGTTTAACTTTAAAAAGCCTCCCGTATGCGTTAAGTTCTTGTCTACCAGACCCAAAGGGATTGAACAGCTGGATAAAAGTCTATCTTTTTGTGAAATGCTCAGAGAAGCACAGGAAAGGGGAACTCCGTTTTACTTTGCAAAGGAGAATGAGAATTGTTTTGGTAAAGCCCTGATGGGAATGGAAGATTTACCCGCATTCGCTGAAGCTGGAGAAGTAGGCATTAAACTTGAAATATTCGAGGAGCCTAGGGCTAACAGTAACCTCTATCAATACCTTAATCTCCTGCCGAGGGGCATCGTTAACTATGTGGCATATTCAACTCTGGATAAACTTAAATTCGAGCCGGACCTCCTGATTATTCTGGCAGATCCCAGCCAGGCGGAAATTATTCTAAGGGCAATGTGTTACTCCACCGGTGTATTAAGAGAATCTAAAACAACCGGCGTATTGGGGTGCCACTGGGTTTATAATTATCCGTATCTAAGCGGTAAGGTAAACTTCACCGTTACCGGACTGGCTTTTGGTATGAAATCAAAAGAGGTTTTTGAGGAAGGGTGGGTATTGATATCCATACCCTATAACTGGATACCGGTTATAACGAAAAATTTACATGAGATGAAATGGGTCCTTCCTTCTTACACAGAAGGAAGAGAGAAATTTTTGGTACGGGAAAAAGCCAATATTGATGAATTAACACGTAAAATGGAGAATCCCTGAGGGAAGGAATTAAGATAAAATGATCGCTGTGATTGTGAAATTCCAGGTTAAGGATGAAGTCAGGAAACAATTATCCGATATGGAGGTAGCCGTAAAGCACATCTGGAAAGTAGTGGAAGGCTGCCGTAAAATCCCCGGACTTAAGGAAAAACATTTTATTATGGACCCCAAGACATCTGACCAAGGCGCCATGCTGATATGGGAAAAACAGGAACAATTTGACGCCTATCTAAAGTCGCCGGAATATAAAACAACCGTGCTGGATATCTGTAAAGGTGAACCCAGCATTGAAATATACCAGTATACAGCTAACTTAACCGACGGCGT
>CAZRQP010000081.1:0-6319 GCA_964602315.1 uncultured Dehalococcoidaceae bacterium | reverse complement strand
TCCGACGCCGAAAAGGACTATGAAATGATTAACGCCTCCGACCAGCCCGTTACCCCCCTGCCCGGCATGTGCTTTTTCGATAGCGCCGCGGCGTTCGACATGATACGGGGCGGCCATATTGATGTAGTTGTCCTCGGCGCCTACCAGGTCTCGGAAAAAGGCGACCTCGCTAACTGGGGCCGACCCGGCCGACCCGCCACCGGTATGGGGGGAGGCATGGACCTGGCGGCCGGCGCTAAAAAAGTCATCGTCACCATGTTGCATACCACCAAAACCGGCGAGCCGCGTATCATCAGGAAATGCACCTATCCTCTCACCGCCAGGCGGTGTGTCGGTCTTATTATCACCGACCTCGCGGTTATTGAGGTGACGCCGGAAGGACTCGTTCTTAAAGAGATTGCCCCCGGCTGGACGGTGCCGGAGGTACAGGCCCTAACCCAGGCCGGGCTCATACCAGCTTCGGACTTGAAGGAAATAGAGCTTTAATTCTCAAAAAAGTCCAACATTGACAAGATAACCGGAGTAACTGAAAATTAGAGAATGTCGGCAATGACTAGGAGGGAATTGAAATGGAATTAACGGCTGCTATTTTAAAGAGGACGAGTATCAGAAGGTTTAAATCAACGCCTGTGGAAAAAGAAAAGTTGGATAGGGTATTAGAATCAGGAATGCGGGCGCCTTCTTGGGGCAACACCCAGCCGTGGCGTTTTATTGTTGTTCAGGATAAGGACAGGAGAGAGGAAATAGCCAAAGCAGCTGGGCAGCCGCATCTCAACGCCCCGGTCTTAATTGTGTGCTGCGGCGTGGCGGATGACTTCTCGTACAAGCACCATCGGCAGACCCTGGCGCAGCTAAGAGATCTGGGTGTCATGGAATGGACGGATGACATGCTGGATAACGTTGTGCTGGGTAGCGATGCCTACGCGCCGTACCGGCTTGGCCGGCAGGCAATGACGATAAGGGCCGGCGAACAGATTATGATCGCCGTGGCTTACATGACTTTAGAGGCTGTAAATCAAGGTCTGGGTACCTGCTGGGTGGGCGCGATAACCCCCAAAGAAGTCCATAAGATTATGAATTTACCGGATAACGTGTTTGTGCATACTTTACTGCCCATCGGCTATCCCGACGAGGACCCCAAACCCCGCCCCAGAAGAGATGCCAAAGAAATAATTTTCTGGGAAAAATACGGATAATCAGTTCACAAAAATCAGGTGTCAGTATTATAGGAGCACATTTTTAGTAATGGGTCAGTTTGAAATCTCTGTGTCTTGAAATATGCTTGACAGATTATACTGTACCTAAATTATTGGTAAAAGAAAATAAGATATTAACTAATTAGCTACTGAAATCGTTGCTTCAGCTACATTTGAAATAATTGACATAGCACCTAACAAGAACCTTAATGCCATTGCTCTAAGGAGGTTAGGTGGTCTAAAGGATGGCAGGGCTAAAGCGGAAAACTAACACCGGAACAACGAAAAGAGATTGATAGGAAAGCTGCTCAAAAGGGATGGGAAAAGTAATTTCAATCTGCAGCTAATTTTGCGCTAATATAACGATTAATACTAACTCTAGATTCCGCAGCTTGAATAGCCAATTTTCTATGTACATCAGCTGGAATGCGCACAGTAAAATGTCCAGAATAACGTTTAATTGATAATGGCTTAGGTGGAGTTTCACCATTAGATTCCATATCTGAAATCACTTCCAACACGACATTACTAATACCACGCAAAGCCTCCTCTTGTGTCTCTGCTAACCAACTTAGACTAGGAAATTCTGCACACAAGCCAATATACTCTTTGTCTTCCTCAGACCAAGTAACTCTATAAGTATAAAGATTATTTTTTGATGTTTTTATTACCACTTTCCATCTCCAATCTTTTAAGAGCCTTTACTACTTGCCTCACTTGATAGGCTTTCGCTTTGCCATCCTTTTCTTGTATGTTTACTCTAGGGTCACCTTGCCAAGGAGTCTTATATACTCTATGACTACTGCTTTTTTGTCTTGCTTCCCCAAAGTAATCATCACAAATTTTGCATAAGTCTACGAATCTAATATTATTTGGACTCTCGTTTAACCATTTGATTAAACCCTTTATAGACTCCATATTTACAAAAACACCTACATATCCACCTACTAACTAACTTACTTATATAGTATCATTATTGATACCATTTGTCAATACCTTTGTTAGTACATTCGTTTAAATAATTTAAAATATTTTTACCAAAATGACATATTTACGTATTTTTAATGCTGTTTCTACCCTTCCACCTTATAGACCCTGCATAACAGCGCCCGGCTGGCCCAACCCCCGGTCAACGGGTCGCAGAACTCGTCGCCGTCCGGCGTAAGGACATTGGCGTTGGACTGAAACACGCCGAAAAGGCACGGGTCTTCTCCCGGTTGCTCCGGGAACCACCAGCTTGCCTCGGCGTTGACTACGTCCGGCAATATGTCCGGCTTTAAATTGGCCCTCATCTTGATGCGCCCCCGCCTCGTCTCAATCCAGACCCAGTCGCCCTCCTTGATTCCCAGTTTCTCGGCTGTCTCGGGGTGGATGGTTAAAAGAGGGTCGGGGTGCTTCTCCCGCATGCCTAAGCCGAGCTGTCGGTGCTCGGAGTGGAAAAACGGCATGAAACGCCCGCCCGTGTTGAGAATCAGGGGATATTCTTTAGCGATGTCCGGGGTGCTTATCGGCGATTCGGGCGGCTCTTCGTAGAAGGGCAGCGGGTCTTGCCCCAGCTTTTCCATCACCGTGCTGTAGAGTTCCAGCTTCCCGGAGGCTGTCGCGAACCCTTCTTCTTCGTATTTTTTATATTCTCTGGCGCCCAGAATGTAGCCCGTCTTGGTGAACTCCTCGTAAGTCATCCCCAGGGGCTTAAGTCTGTAAGCTATGACCTCCTCGATTGTCTCCCAGGGCCAGTCGCTTTTGTCCTGGCCCGTCGCCAGTGCCAGGTCGCGGAAAAATGCGTAGTCGTCCTTCCTTTCCCCCAGGGGCGTAATCGGCCTTTCTCCACCCCATACGACGTCGGTAAAGTCCTCCTGCGTGGAGCACATGGGACGCTCCAGCCAGCTTGCCGCCGGTAAAACGTAGTCCGCCAGTTGCGCCACGGGCGTCATCCAGTATTCCTGCACCACGCTTAATTCCAGGTTCGGGCTTTTCAGGGCTTCATAGATACGCGTGATATTAGGCCCCCACATCAGCGGATTGGAGCCCCAGGTAATGGCGGCTTTAATGGGGTAGGGTTTACCGTTCAGTATGGCTTCGGAGGCCATCGGCACGAATGCGCCGAGACGATGCATCGTGGTCTGGTTAACGCCGTGCCGCTGGTGCCAGGGCGTATTGGTCAGCTTATAGCCCGGCCAGGTCATCAGGGGAGCCTTTTCCTGCCCTATTTGCAACTTTCTGATTTCATCAGGCAGCCTCTCGGTCAACTCCAGTTGCGCGTCGCGGATGAACATCTTGCCGTCGATTATCGGCCCCACCGACGGTATTAAATCGCCGCCCCGTATATCGATATTGCCTGTGATGGCCCTGACCGCGTTCCTTGCCTGGCTGACTCTGGCGGAGTTGGGCCCCAGTTGGTCGGTGGCCAGGCCGCGGTAAAGCGAGGCCGGTTTCGTCGTGGCGTAAAGCCTTGCCGATTCTATTATCTGCTTCGCCGGGATACCGGTAATCTGGGCGACCCGCTCGGGCGTATATTCCCTGGCTCTTTCGGCCAGTTTATCGAATCCGCTCGTCCATTTATCGACGAACTCCTTATCGTACAGGTTTTCATTGATAATTACGTTTATCCACCCCATGAACAGCGCCGTGTCCGTGCCCGGACGTATCTGGAGATGGATATCGGCGTCCCGCGCGATTTTAGTGACTACCGGGTCGATGACGATTAGCTTCAGCGGCGCCTGCTGCCGGCGTCTCACAATCGACGCCAGCGTGCGCTGTGACGACTCGTAAGGCCTCAAACCCGAGAGGACGAGGCAGCTTGTATGGGCGATATCGGGGGTCGCCATCACGGAATCGCCCATCATTGCCTGTTCCGTGGCCAGGCAGTTGAGCGTGCAGACGACGCCGGGGTGAAAGACGTTTTGCGGATTGCCGAAGAGGTTACAGAAACGGGACCTCGCCCAGATGTTCTGGCCCCGGTATGTCCCCTCGAAAAAGGCCAGCGATTTTGCCCCGTATTCTGATTTAAGTTCGTTAAGTTTGCCGGCTATCTCGCCAATGGCCTGCTCCCAGCTTATTCTCTTCCACTTGCCCTCCCCGCGCTTGCCCTCCCTTTTCAGGGGGTAATGGAGCTGGTCGGGGTGGTAAAGCCACTTGACGGCGTACTTAAGCCTTTCGCAGCTGAAACCACGACTCAACCTGTGGTCCGGGTTCGGCCCCACCTTGATAACTTTATTGTCCCGTACGTGTACCAGCACGCCGCAGCTTACGGCGCAAAAACAGCATCCCGCCTTTTTTACCTCTTCTTTAGCCATATTACCCCACAGCTTGCCATACTTTAATTTCTATTGCAAATGTAGTTTTGGTTAAAGAGATTATCTTGGTGGTACCCCAGGAGCGACTCGAACGCTCGACACGCGGTTTAGGAAACCGCTGCTCTATCCACCTGAGCTACTGGGGCACATGCTTCAAGTGTAATTCTAGCAATTGGAAGCCCTGTCTGCAACCGTTGCAGGTTATCTTTAGCTATTTGCTATTTTCAATACTCTGGTATATCATTTTTTAAACGGGTCGCCAGACTAAATATGATTGCAGCGATTATTCAGGCAAGGACATGCTCCTCCCCAACTCAAGCGGATAAATGAAGGCATCGCCATGAGCGAAGGCTACCCGCGCTTAGAGAAGACAGAATCGTTAAATAACTGGAGACGTAATGAAAGGACAGGAGCTTTATAAAAGGGCCAAGGTCAGGATTCCGGGGGGGACCCAGCTGCTTACCAAGCGCCCGGAGTTATTTCTGCCGGAACAATGGCCGGCCTATTATACCAGGGCAAAAGGGGTGGAGGTCTGGGACCTCGACGGCAAAAAATACATCGACATGAGCTATATGGGCATCGGCGCCTGCGTGCTGGGTTATGCCGACCCCGATGTCAATAAAGCCGTTAAAAATGCCGTTGACGACGGCTCGATGAGTACCCTGAATTGCCCGGAGGAGGTGGAGCTGGCGGAATTGCTCTGCGATATCCACCCCTGGGCGCAGATGGCCCGTTATGCCCGCACCGGCGGCGAGGCCGTGTCTATCGCTGTCCGTATTGCCAGGGCTAAGACCAAGAAAGACAAAATAGCTTTCTGCGGCTATCACGGATGGCGGGACTGGTACCTGGCTGCTAATCTTAGCCAAAGCGATGCCCTTGACGGACACCTTATGCCGGGCTTGGAGCCTGCTGGCGTACCCCGCGCACTGAAAGGTACGTCCATTCCCTTTCATTACAATAGGATTGATGAACTGAAGACTATCGTCGATAAAAACAAAAACGAACTGGCGGCCATCGTGATGGAGCCGCTAAGGAATTACCAGCCGGAGCCGGGCTTTCTCGAGGAAGTCAGGCAGGCAGCCACCGATACTAAAGCCGTGTTGATTCTCGATGAGGTTTCCGCGGGCTTCCGCCTGAACTGCGGGGGCGCCCACTTGCTGTATAAAGTCGTCCCGGATATAGCGGTTTTCGGCAAGGCCATCAGCAACGGCTACCCGATGGCGGCTGTCATCGGCACCGCCGGCGTCATGCAGGCAGCCCAGGACAGCTTTATCAGCAGCACTTACTGGACGGAAAGGGTCGGTCCGACAGCCGCTCTGGCGACCATCCGCAAGTACCAGCACTGCAGGGTTGAAAAGCACTTAATCAGCATCGGTCGTCTGGTTCAGGAGGGCTGGAAATCCGCCGCCGGCCGGCACGACTTAACCGTCGGCATCAGCGGCATACCTCCTTTGGGGCATTTCATCTTTGATTACCCCAACGACCTGGCGATACGCACCCTGTTTACCCAGGAGATGCTCTCCCGCGGCTTTCTGGCTACCAATGCTTTCTATGCCTCTTATGCCCATCAAGAGGGCCATGTGAACAAATACATCAAGGCGGTGGATGAAGTCTTCGGGCTTATTGCCAAAGCCATCGAAAAAAATGGAGTGGAAGGGCTGTTGAAAGGGCCGGTAGCCCACGCCGGCTTCTACCGCCTGGCGTAGCTTTTTATGGAAACGATTGTCTTTCGGGTGGATGCGGGACCCCGTATTGGCACGGGGCACTTCATGCGCTGCCTGGCTCTGGCGCAGGCATGGAAGGATAAAGGCGGCAGAGCGATATTCA
>CAZRQP010000080.1:5224-6479 GCA_964602315.1 uncultured Dehalococcoidaceae bacterium | reverse complement strand
CTCTTTACCAGGACACTATAACCCAGCTCTCCGACCTCACCCAGCAGCTTAATAACCTCCATGCGCAGTATGAGTTTGTCGGCCTGACCGACGCGGAAATAGCGGAGCAAATCGTTATAAATTACGAAGCCTCGCATCTTTATGAAAAAGACGTTTACGACTGCAATAATATGGCGTCTGATGTCTGGAATATGCTCAAGGCGCAGGGGATTGACGCGGTTATCGTCGTCGGCAGCGTCGAGTATATTATCACTGATATTGTGCAGTCCGACCACGCATGGGTTCTCGCCGAGGTCGCCCTGGGAGAATTCCTCGCCCTGGACGCCACCATTGGGCATGCCTTTACCCCTGAAACAGGCTCCCGTTATTTCAGGGGCTGGTCGTTCGCCAACCCCGCCGACCTCAAGATTAATGACGACTTGAGAACGGAGTATAATGCCCATATTGTGTTTAGAAACCTGCTTAACAACGAGGCCAATATTGCGGCCGGACTTTATAACAACTCGACCAGTCAGGCGGAAGCCAATAAGTGGCTGGCGCTTTATGATAAGCTCAAGGAACTTAAAGATGACCAGGAAGCCCTGGCAACAAATCTGATGAGTCAGATACTGGCGCTTGCCACGGAATTATAATCAAGAGAGGAGCCGCGCGTGCGTGTTTCAAAACTGATAAGCAAGACGTTAAGAGAAGTTCCCGCTGATGCGGATACTGTCAGCCATCGGCTGATGGTCCGGGCGGGCTTAATTAATCAGCTTGTGGCGGGCATCTATTCCTACCTGCCGCTGGGCTGGCGGTCGCTGCAAAAGATAGAGAACATCATCCGCGACGAGATGGATAAGGCCGGCGGTCAGGAGTTGCACATGCCGGTCTTGCACCCCGCCGAATTGTGGGGCGACCGCATGAGCGATATCCGCTTCACCCTCTCCGACCGCCGTGAGCGCCAGCTTACTTTAGGCCCCACCCACGAGGAGGTCGTTACCTCCCTCGCCGCCCGTTACGTCCGCAGCTACCGCGATTTGCCCCTTAATCTGTACCAGATTCAGACCAAGTTCCGCGATGAGCCCCGACCCCGCGGCGGCCTGATACGCGCTCGCGAGTTCTCCATGAAGGACGCCTACAGCTTTGATGTTGATGAGGCCGGACTGGATATTGCCTACGATAAAATGCTCCGTGCCTATCAGAATATCTATGCCCGCTGCGACCTGGATGTCATGATTGTTGAGGCTGATAGCGGCGCTATCGGCGGCAAGGACTC
>CAZRQP010000080.1:2413-5124 GCA_964602315.1 uncultured Dehalococcoidaceae bacterium | reverse complement strand
CTCGCGGTTAATGAGACTAAATTAAGGAACCAGCTGCGCTGCGCCGACCTTCGCCTGGCTACTGAAGAGGAGGTCATCGCCGCCGGCATTGTCCCCGGCTCCGCTTCTGCGGTTGGACTTAAGGGAGTTAAGGTCATCGCCGACGACTCCGTATCGTCCGGCGCTAATTTCGTGGCTGGTGGCAACAAGCCGGATACTCATTTGAAGAACGTCAACTACCCCCGCGACTTCAAGGCGGATATCGTGGCGGATATCGCCCGTGCCTGCGCCGGTGACAAATGTGTTAAATGCGGCGGCAAACTCTCTTCCACACGCGGCATCGAGGTCGGCCACATCTTTAAACTGGGCACGATTTACAGCACTAAATTAGGCGCTAATTTCCTCGACGAAAAGGGTGAATCCCATCCTATCGTCATGGGCTGCTACGGACTGGGCCCCAGTCGCTTAATGGCCTCCGCTATAGAACAGCATAACGACGATAAGGGCATTATCTGGCCCGTCTCTATCACCCCTTATCATGTCTATCTCTGCCCTCTCTACCGCGAGGACTCCAAGGTTGCCGAGGTCGCTGAAAAGCTTTATCAGGACTTAGAAACTGCCGGTGTCGAGGTGCTCTTTGACGACCGCGCAGAGTCCCCCGGCGTAAAGTTCAATGACGCCGACTTAATTGGTTTGCCCTTCCGCATTACCGTCAGTCCCCGCACCCTGGAAAAAGACGCTGTTGAGCTTAAAAAACGCACGGAAAAAGACTCGCAAATCGTCCCCCTCGCGGAGATAACTGACAAACTAAAAAAGTTGATTTCAAAATAGGTGTCATTCTGAGCGTAGCGAAGAATCTCAGGGTGGGGAGTTCCATTCTCTTTACAGTTTTCCTCTTTCTTGAAAGCTGATTGCCCTTTCCGCTATAATTATCGCCAATGACTCCCATCATTTCCGTTCAAAACCTCCGCAAGACCTACGGCAAGACCGTTGCCGTCGATGATATTTCCTTTGAGGTCTCTCAAGGTGAAATTTTCGGTTTCCTCGGCCCCAACGGCGCCGGCAAGACCACCACCGTCGAATGTCTCCAGGCTTTGAGAGACCCCGATTCCGGTAAAATCAGCGTCATTGGCCTCGACCCTTCCCGTCAGGCGCAGGAGTTGCGTCGGCGTATCGGCTCCCAGCTTCAGGAATCGGCCCTGCCCGACCGCATTAAGGTCTGGGAGGCTTTGGACCTCTTTGCCTCCGTATCTGATAAAATTTCTGACTGGCATCCTTTCTTGGAGCAGTTTGGACTAGCCGAAAAGCGTAAGTCCAGCTTTGCTGCCCTCTCCGGCGGCCAGAAGCAGCGCCTCTTCATCGCTTTATCGCTGGTGAATAATCCGGAAGTCGTTTTTCTTGATGAAATGACCACCGGCCTCGACCCCGCCGCGCGCCGTGTCGCCTGGGACTTAATCCGCGCCGTCCGTGATAGGGGCACTACCGTCGTGCTGGTTACCCACTTCATGGACGAGGCGGAAAACCTCTGCGACCGCGTGGCTATCGTCGATAAGGGGAAAATCGTTGCCTCCGATTCCCCGCGGGGTCTTATCACCGCCTATGCTACCGGTGTTCGTGTCCTGTTCTCCACGGATAAACCCGACCTTGCTTTTCTGGAGAAGGTCTCCGGCGTTAAGAATATCACCCGCCGCGGCGATAGGGTGGAAATCGAGGGCAGCGGCCCTCTATTAGCTTTAATAGCGGCGGCGCTTGTCGAACACGGCATCGTCCCGCCCGACCTACGTGTCGAGCAGCCTTCTCTTGAGGATGTTTTCCTGAAAGTGACGGGACGCGCCGTCGTGGATTGAGAAATATGCGTACATTGACTAAGTTGACCTGGGTGGAAATCAAGCTCTTTATCCGCGAGCCGATGGTTGTGGTATTCACGCTGGCCCTGCCGATTATTTTCCTGTTCGTGATGGGTGGTGTCTTCGGCAACACCCCCAATCCTGAAGTGTACCGCGGCGTCGGCGCCATGAACTACTATATGCCGTCGTACTACGGGCTGGTCATGATGGCTATCGGCACGGTGGCCTTGCCTGTGCATCTGGCTGGCTACCGCGAGCGTGGCATCCTGCGCCGCTTACGCGCGTCTTCATTCTCGATATGGACGGTGCTGGGTTCGCAGCTTATAGTTAGCGCTATTATCGCTGTACTCGGTAGCCTGTTGGTGACTATTCTTGGCTTTGCAACCTATCATCCGGATTTGCCGGAAAATATACCGCAGTTGATTGGAGCGTTTTTTCTTGGCGTGGCTTGTTTTACCTCTTTTGGCTTTTTCCTCGGCGCCGTGTTGCCCTCCACCCGCGCTGCCCAGGGAATCGGACTGATTCTCTTTTTCGTGATGATGATTCTTGGCGGCGCCGGTCCCCCGCCCGAGGTCATGAGTAGCGTCATGAATTTTATCGGTGATATCACGCCGCTGCGCTACGTAATCCTGACTTTGCAGAATGCCTGGCTGCCCGGCCCGGACTTCGACTGGTACACCAGCGCCTCTTTAGTCACGGTAGGGATTACGGTGGTCTCTGCGCTGCTGGCTGCTAGGTTCTTCAGGTGGGAATAACTCTTTCTCGCTTGCCCTCCGAAGCTTCAGCGTAGTAGGGGCGCTGCTGGCTGCCCGTTTCTTCAGGTGGGAATAAACTCTTTCTCGCTTGCCCTCCGAAGCTTCAGCGTAGTAGGGGCGCTGCTGGCTG
>CAZRQP010000080.1:0-2313 GCA_964602315.1 uncultured Dehalococcoidaceae bacterium | reverse complement strand
AACTCTTTCTCGCTTGCCCTCCGAAGCTTCAGCGTAGTAGGGGCGCTGCTGGCTGCCCGTTTCTTCAGGTGGGAATAAATAGCCTTGAATTTACCTTGTACCTTGTAATTTGTAACTTGTAACTTGTATCTTGTTTCTTGTATCTTGGTTATTTCCTAAGTGTTGCTCCGAGCTCTTTCGCCAGCCTGGCCGTCACCTGCTCCTGCACCTTGTTGACCTCTTCGTCGGTCAGCGTGTGGTCGGGCGCCTGATAGACCAGCCGGTAGGCTAACGACTTTTTACCCTCTGCCACCTGCTTGCCGGAATACACGTCGAAGAGCTCCACTGCGCTTATCAGCCTGAAGCCCTTGATGATATCGAGTATCTGCTGGTTGGTCACGCTTGTGTCCACCACCAGCGCCATGTCCCTGACTGTGCTGGGGAAGCGCGGAATGGGTTTATACATTTTAACTTGAGATGCCAGCGGCAGCATCGCCCCGATGCTTATTTCAAATAGGCATACCGTCCCTTCGATTTCAAAGGCATCGGCTGTCTTCGGGTGTACCTCCCCGATGACCCCCAGCTTGACCTTCTTGCTGTAATTTTTCGCTATAACGGACGCCTGCCGCGCCGGGTGCAGTCCCTCGTCGCTGCTGTTCTCAAAGCTGATATCTATGCCCAACTGTCGGAATAGCCCCTCCATTACCCCCTTGACGTCGTAAAAATCGCAGGCGCCTTCGTGCCCCAGCCACGACCCCTCTGCCCGGTCGCCGTTCATTACGCCGCACAGCATATCCTGCTCGTCCGGCAGGTCGTTCTTTCTTGGTACGTACGCCTTGCCGACCTCAAAGAGAGCTATCCCGCCTTCCTCGTGGCGACGGTTGGCTGCCAGGGTGCTTAAGAGATTGCCCCGCAGGCTCGGCCGCAGGTATTCCTGCTCTGCTGTCATCGGGTTGGTGAGACACAGGGGTTTTATTGTATCGGTTTCGGAGGCGACCTTATTTATCATTTCCAGGCTGGTCAGTGAGTAGTTCATTATTTCCTGGAATCCCATTCCTACTAGGCTCGTTGTAATGGTTTTTTTAAGGTTTATTTCCGGCGACGGGTCTTGCCTGGGTATTTCCTGTCCCAGTAGCGTCAGCGGGATTCTATCGTAGCCGTAAAAACGCGCCACCTCTTCGATGAGGTCTTCTTCTATCTTGATGTCGCTGCGCCAGTAGGGCGCGGTGGCTGTTACTTTCGCGCCTTCCGCCTTGCATTCTATGCCCAGCGCAGTTAGCGCTTTTACTATTTGTTCGCTGTTATATGCTACACCGATGAGGCGTTCGGTTTTTTCAGTAGTAATCGTAATCGGCTCGGGGTCTTTTTTACCCGGGTAAACGTCGATTATCCCCTTTGCCACCTTGCCCCCGCCCAGTTCGGCGATGAGCTTCGTGGCGTGCTTGAGGGCTGGTATCGTAAGCCCCGCCCCGATGTCCCTCTCGAAACGCATCGAGGCTTCGCTGGTCAGCCCCAGGTAGCGACTGGTATGGTGCAGGCTGGTCGCTTTAAAGCTGGCGGCTTCCAGCAGAATCGACGTCGTGCTTTCGGTCACGTCGCTGTTAAGCCCCCCCATCACCCCCGCGATGGCTACGGCTCTCTCTCCGTCGCGTATCGTCAGCATGTTGCCGGTCAGCTTGCGCTCCTCGCCGTCGAGGGTATAAAATTGCTCGCCGTCTTTCGCTCGCTGCACGACTATTTTCCCGCCCTTTAGTTTTTCGTAATCGAAGGAATGTAGCGGCTGTCCGTACTCCAGCATGATGTAGTTCGTGATATCGACGATGTTGCTGATGGGTCGCTGCCCGCAGGCTATCAGCCTTTCCTGCAGCCACGCCGGCGACTCCTTAATCTTGACGTCGGTAATCAGGCTGGCGCAGTAACGCGGGCAAAGCTCGCTGTCGATGATTTCCACCGACGCCTGCTTTTCTATCGGTTCACCGGCTTCTTCGTATATAATCTCGGGAATATTGACTTTCTCCCCGCATATTGCCGCCGCCTCGCGCGCTATGCCCACCACGGAAAGGCAGTCCGGCCGGTTGGCGGTGACGTCTATGTCCAGTACCGTATCCCCCATGAAGTCGGCCAGTGCCGTCCCCACCGACGCCTCTCCGGCAAGCACCAAGATGCCTTCGTGACTGTCCGAGATGCCCAGCTCTCTCTCCGAGCAAACCATGCCCCGGGATTCCACCCCCCGTATCTTGGCGGCCTTCAGTTCTTCTGTTTTTCTGGTTTCCGGGTGTATCAATCGTGCCCCCACCCGCGCGAAGGCTATCTTGTCCCCTTTATTCAGGTTCG
>CAZRQP010000079.1:5342-6537 GCA_964602315.1 uncultured Dehalococcoidaceae bacterium | reverse complement strand
ACTTGAGCGCCTTCCAGCATTTCCGCGGCGTGGCCGAGCAAGCCGAAGCCGGTGACGTCCTTGCAAGCGTGGGCGCCCAGCTCTACCATGGCTTCCGAGGCGGCGCGGTTGAGGGCGACCATAGAGTCGGTAATCCTTTTTATGGCGATGGGGGAGGCGGTCCCGGCCTTGATTGCGGTGCTTATGATGCCGGTGCCAATGGGCTTGGTGAGGACGAGGACATCGCCGGGTCGGGCGGCGTTGTTATGGATGACTTTATCAGGATGGATAACGCCGGTAACAGATAGTCCGTACTTTATTTCGGGGTCGTCAACGGTGTGGCCGCCGAGCAGGATAACGTCCGCCTCATGCATCATCTCCAGTCCCCCCTCGAGGACCTTCCTTAAGATAGAGAAGTCCATAGATGCCTGGGGGAAGCAGACGACATTAAGCGCCGTAAGCGGGCGGGCGCCCATGGCGTAGACATCGCTCAAGGAATTGACCACGGTGATGCGACCGAAGTCGTAGGGGTCGTCGACGATGGGGGTAAAGAAATCGACCGTCTGGACGATAGCGAGGTCATCGGTAAGTTTAAATACGCCAGCGTCCTCCGCACTTTCCACGCCCGCGATTAAGTTGGGGTGGGACTGAAAGGGGAGGCCGGCAAGCGTTCTGGCGAGGTCGCCCGGACCTATCTTACAGGCTCAACCCGAGCCGTGGACGGTCTCGGTAAGGCGGAGTTTCTTTTCTTTAGACATGTCCTTTCCCCTTTTGCTAATATTTTACAGGCAGACGATATCAGAATTGAGTAGAGAGTCGATGGTGGCGAGCATATCAGTGGGTTTGCCTACTTTAAGCTTATCCGTCATTCCAAAAAAGTCGAGGCAGGTGCCGCACGCAAGTATTTCCACGCCCTGTTCCTCCAGCTTCTTGAGATGGACCAAAGCCCAGGAACCTTCAACGAACAGCTTCACGCCGCTGTTCAAGAAGAGCAAAGAAGCCGGTTTTACCTTACTGTCGTTCAGGAGGTCAAGAAACTTGGACATGAGCAACTCGCCCAGCTCATCACTGCCTCTGCCGAGGAATTCCGACTGTATTAAAATTGTTCTCCCTGACATATTACACCTCTTATTAACGCAGCTTGATGTATTATGGCAAATACAATAAAATTACCTCGGGAGATTATAGCATAAGTATTTTCTTTATGCAAGATAAG
>CAZRQP010000079.1:0-5242 GCA_964602315.1 uncultured Dehalococcoidaceae bacterium | reverse complement strand
ATAGCGAGGCTGGGGAGCTTTTCCGAGGTGGCCAGGGAGCTGGGCATCAGCCAGCCGGCAGTTTCTTTCCAGGTACAGAAACTGGAGCAGGAACTGGGCATAAGGCTGATAGACCGCAGCCAGAAGACGATTACGCTGACCAAGGCCGGGGAGCGACTGCTCCGCTTCGCCGAGGCTGTGGAAGGGGAGCGGGTAAGGCTGCGGGGAGACCTGGAGCAGATGAGGGAGGACATCTCCGGCGACCTGCTGATAGGGGCGAGCACGATACCGGGCGAGTACCTGCTGCCGAAGATGCTGGCCGTTTTCAAACAGAGGCACCCGGCGGTTAAAATACAGGCGGATATCTCCGACTCCGTAACAGTGATAAACAGGGTACGGGACAACACCTATGAGGTCGGGTTCTGCGGCATCGCGCCGGAGGGCAAGGACCTGGCGTTTTTCAAGATAGCCGGTGATGAAATAATACCGATAGTCGCTCCGGGGCACCCCTTTGCCAATAGAGACGAGGTATCACCGGAGGAGCTTGAAGGGGAGGCGCTGATTTTCCGCGAGGCGACATCGGGGACGCAGCGGAGCCTGGAAAGTCTGCTGGGGAGGGGCGGCATAGATATCAAGAAATGGGCGCCGCAGCTGGTGCTGGGCAGCACGAGGTCGGTGATAGCCGCGGTAAGCGCCGGGGCAGGCATCGGCTTTGTATCGAGCCTGGCGATTAAGGGCAGCCAGGTAAAGTCGGTGAGAATAAAAGGCCTGCGGCTGACCCGCGATTTCTACTGCGTTTACCGGCAGGAGAGGGTGGTATCCCGACTGCTGGAAGTATTCATCGATTTTATAAAGACCTATGAAAAAAGCAACTAGCGATACAGGCAAAGACCACCAAATCGCCCAGAAATTCGACAGGGACGCCGAGAGCTACGACGATTCAAGGCTGGTAAAATCATACCAGCGCCGGGCGCAGAAGCTGGTGATAAGCAGGATGAAGATAGAAAAGGGAATGAACGTCCTCGACCTGGGGTGCGGCACGGGGCAGGGGACTATCGATATTGCTTTGAGGCTGGAGGGAACGGGCAACGTCATCGGCATAGACCTATCGGAAAAGATGATAGAGCAGGCTAAAAAGAAATTAACAGATTTTAAATACGATAACGTAAAATTCACGGCAGGCGGCGCCGGCTCGATAGAACACCAGGACTACTTCGATTATATTTTCAGCACCAACGCCTTCCACCACTTCGAGAATAAAGAGTCGATTTTTAAGAAGATAAGGCAGTCCTTAAAACAAAACGGGGTGTTTATCGTACAGGACATCTGCGACGATTATTTCCCGATGCAATTACTCGACCTGGCGGGTAAAATCGGGCAGAAAGAACACGTCGGAAGTATGAAGTCGAAAGAACTCAAGGACCTATTTCTCACAACAGGTTTTACAGACATCGAGGTAGAAAAGCTGAAAATCAACTGGTTCTTCAGAGTAATGATAGGCAAAGGTATGAAGAGGGAAAGTTAAATTGAACGATAACATAGAAAGCGTTAAAACGGAAATCAACGGCTACCGGGCGCATTATTTAAAAGCGGGCAGCGGGCCACCGGTGGTGCTGATACACGGCGGGGCCAGCGATTCACAGGACTGGACAGGCACGATGACCTCGCTGGGCGACCGTTTCAGCTTCTATGCCCTGGACATGCTGGGGTACGGGCAGAGCGAGAGACAGGAGAGCGGGTATTACCTCAATGAGTTTACCGACTTCCTGACGGGGTTCATCGACGAGCTAAAGCTGGACAGGCCAGCGCTGGTGGGTCACTCGCTGGGGGGCAGGTTCTGTCTCGACGTTGCGATAAAAGCCAGGGAAAGGGTCGGCAAACTGGTGCTGGTAGATACGACGGGGCTGGGCAGCATGAGTTTTTTCGGCAACGCGCTGCAGCTTCTCTTCTGGGGAATAAGGAAGGCATTTAGACTACCTCAACCTTATCCTAACTTCCTGCTAAAAGAAGGCGAAAAATTCGAACGTTCTTATAACGATGACTTACGCCGCCTGGAGATACCGACGCTGCTGGTATGGAAAAAGTACGACCCGTACCTGCCGGCATCGATAGCTAAGCGGGCGGAGAAGCTGATACCCAACGTTAAGCTGGCGCTGGTGGGGGGTTACGGTCACGCGCCCCACAAAAAGGACAGCGAGGCATTCAATAAGATACTGGCGGATTTCCTGGAATAGGATAAGCACCCGTATATAATTTAGCGCCACTCCGCCCTGAGATGCTTCGTCCCGATAAATCGGGACTCCAGCATGACAAGGGGGCTAGGGAGTGTCCTTCGACCCTTCTAAGCTGAAGCTCCCTCCTACGCCAAGGCTCCCTCCTACGCCAAGGCTCCCGATTACACCGGGACTCCTCGCAATGACAGATAGGACGAAGGGGGGGATGGATTCCCGTTTTCACGGGAATGACGTAATGGGTGAAGGGGGAGGGAGGTAACACCCCACCACCCTGAGATTCTTCGTCCCGATAAATCGGGACTCCAGAATGACAAAAGGGTGAAAGGGAATGGATTCCCGCTTCCGCGGGAATGACGTTTGGAGTCAGCCCGGTACAGGATAGTACTACAAGGTTCAGAGAACGAAGGGCTTTATTTTATGAGGGTTTCCGGCGAGATGTAGTCGCCGAGTTTTTCCCCGGCTTTAACCAGGCGTTCACGCTGTTCTTTCAGCACATGCCACACCTCAGAGGTCAAATCGGGGATATTTTCATGGTAAAAGGCTTCCACCCGATTAAGCTTAGCCAGGTTTTCAGAAACGCGGATGGTGAACTGCTTGATATAGTCCTCTTTAGTATATTCTTTATCCAGTATCTCGCGGAAAAGCGGCTGGAGGTCTTCATACTTAGGAATCCAGCCGGTGGGGGCCTTGATAGCCTCGACGTCATTATTAATACGCAGCTCCATCCACTTTACCCAGACGTGCTTGTCCTGATGCCCGTTCAAGAACTCGCCGGTCTTTAAATCCTTAAGGAAGTAATTTACCCCGAAAACCAGCGGGGTCTTATCAAGTTTTTGGCCGAACTTGAGGTAGTTGTGGATATACTGCTCCAGAGGAATAGAGATGAAGTCCTGGATACTCATGATGTTTATCTCGTGTGTCCCTTCCGCATCGACAGTGGCAAAGGTCGTTTCCGTCTCCAGGGCGGCGCCATAGCAGACAATACCGTGCTCCCAGCCGAAGCCCTGCTGGACCGGCACATAGCTGCGGTAGTCGCGGCCGCCGTAGAGGATACCGCCCAACTCAACGCCCTTAGGATTATCCAGCTCGGGGTCGCAATTTTCCAGCACCTTCTGGGCGATGGTATAACGGGCGTTCTTGTGGGCGGGGGGCACTTCCGCGCCTTTTTCATCGGTCTTGCCCTTGAACCATTCGCCGGTGAAATTAACGCCTGTTTCAGGAAGCTCGACATCCATGCCCAGCCACCACGGCCTGGCGTCTTTAACGAGGATATTGGTGAAGATGATTTCGCCGGGGCTGGTAAGAATCTCGTGGATAACGGGGTCGTCCTTAGGATTGATATCCTGAATGATGCCGAAGATGCCGCACTCGATATTAACCGCGCGGCAGACGCCGTCGATATTGCGTACGTAGCCGATGTCGTCAGCCAGTATGTTCTCACCGGGAAGCATGGCGGTAGAGGTCTTGCCGCAGGCGCTGGGGAAGGCACCGGCAATATAGGTCTTGCGTCCATCGGGGCCGTTTACGCCCATAATCATGAAGTGCTCGGCGAGCCACCCCTCCTTATGAGCCTTGCGGATAGCCAGCCGGAGGGCCAGTTTCTTGAAGCCGATGGAATTACCGGCGTACTGGTTGTTGATGCTGTAAACGGTATTGGTGGTGTAGTCGATATAGATGCGCTTCTTTTCATGATTTACGCTGACCATGTTATCGTTTAGTTTGCCGGCCGAGTGCATCGTATTGAAAAATTCGGTGCCGGGTCCGGCCTTGCGGAAGGCTTCATATCCCTTGCGGTATAAAAGGTCGACGCTGTGAGCCACATACCAAGAATCTGTGCACTCAAGACAAAAAATGGTGAATTCCGAATCAATGGGGCCAAGGGTGAGGAAACGCACAATCATAGTGCGACCCTTTATGGCGTCCTTGCACAAACCTTGGACTTCCGTCAGCCCCTCCTCCCGCTCAATCTGGTTGAGGGCTTCGTTGAGAGACTCCCCTTTAGGCACCAGGAGCTTGGTTACCGCGCGGTCACGTCCCTGGTCGTGCGGGCCGTCAAAGTGGAAGGTATGCCCCGGCAGAGCCAGGGCGGCGCTTTCTTCACCGGAAACAATAGCCATGTTCCTGATGTAAGCCACCTCGTCGGGAGTATCGCTACAGACAAAGATACTATCCGGATTGCAGAGTTCAGCCGACTCGTAAACGGCCTTATGCACGCCTGTATTTTTTATGGCGGCCAGTTTTTCGTAGTCGTTATTACTGGTCTTAGCCTGTAAAGCTGCGAGATAATTTTTCAAGTCGTCCTCCTAGATATGGTTTGCTTTAAGTAATCCGACAAACCGTTCGTTCGCCTATTGATTATACACTTTTTAAAATATTTTTTTTAGGTGAAAAAATAAGGCAGCTGCCTTAAAGAAAATCTGAAAGAGTTGACCGAGGTTTAAGCGGTAAGGACAACAACTTGAATGGGGAGGGGGAGGTTGGTGCGGGAGGCGTTGAACCTGGGGCGGGGTTCTACGGCGGTCTGGCCCATTTCCTTTAGGAAGTTATCGACGGGTTCAAGGTCGCGCTTGCTTTTGGCGTCCTTGTAGTGCATGGGGATGACGACCTTCGGCTCGACCTTGCGGACGGTCTCGGCGGCCATAGAGGCGTTAATAGTGGAAACGCCGCCCACGGGGACCAGCAGGATATCGATATTCCCCAGTTCCTCGATATCTTCGTCAGAGAGGACGTGGCCGATATCGCCGAGGTGGCAGATAGTTACGCCGTCGATTTCCAAGAGATAGACGGTGTTTTTGCCTTTGGACTGGCCTTTGACGGCGTCGTGGTAGGTGCTCAAGCCGAGAATCAAAACACCGCTGATTTCATACTCGCCGGGGCTCTGGACGAGATGATAGCCCTCGGCGATGCCGTCGCTAAAGGAGTGGGAGGGGTGGGGGTGAGATACGGTTACGATATCGGCGGTCTGCTTGCCGAGGGTATAGCCGATATCGGGCGGAAAGGGGTCGGTAATAACGACGGCCTGACTGCCT
>CAZRQP010000078.1:0-6793 GCA_964602315.1 uncultured Dehalococcoidaceae bacterium | reverse complement strand
TGCTACTGCGGCAAGTATAAGAGGATACGCTACAAGGGCGTTATCTGCGACAAGTGCGGCGTGGAGGTAGCACGCGCCAAGGTGCGGCGGGAACGCATGGGACATATTGAGCTGGCCTGCCCGGTGACCCATATCTGGTTCGCCAAGGGCATACCGAGTCGTATCGGCCTATTACTCGACCTTTCGCCGCGGAGCCTGGAACACGTTGTTTATTTCTCCCAGTATATCATTACAGAAATCGATGAAGAAGCCCGTGAAGAAGCCATAAAACAGCTTGAAGAGGATGCCGTCCGCACCATAGAAGAGCGGCAGCAGGCCGTGGACACCCAGGTCGAGGAGATGGAGAAGAATAAGGCTACCGTCGAGGAAGTTAACAAAATCCGCAAAGAATTCGCGGAAGAAAAAGCCAAGATAGAAGAGGAACTTGCCGCCGAAACTGTAAAAATCAAGGAACTCGACATCAAAGGATTGCTGACCGAGAGCCAGTACCACGAGTACAAGCAGAAATACAGCAACGTCTTCGAGGCAGGTATGGGCGCAGAGGCCATCCTGCAGATTATGAAAACCATCAACCTTGATGAGATACGCAACCGGCTGCTGATGGAAACCCAGTCTAGCTCCGGACAGCGGCGCAAGAAAGCCAGCAAGCAATTGAGGGTCGTGGAGGCCTTCCGCAACAGCGGCAACAAGCCGGAGTGGATGATTCTGACCGTCCTGCCGGTGCTGCCGCCCGACTTAAGACCGATGGTACAGCTGGACGGCGGACGGTTCGCCACCAGCGACCTCAACGACCTTTACCGTCGGGTTATCAATCGCAATAACCGCCTGCACCACCTGATAGACATCGGGGCGCCGGAAATTATTATACGCAACGAAAAACGCATGTTACAGGAAGCCGTCGATTCACTCATCGACAACGGACGGCGTGGACGCGCCATCTCCATCAGCGGCAACCATAAACTGAAGTCGCTCTCGGATATGCTGCGCGGCAAACAGGGACGCTTCCGCCAGAACCTGCTGGGCAAGCGGGTTGATTACAGCGGGCGTTCCGTCATCGTCTGCGGACCGGAACTGCATCTGCACCAGTGCGGCCTGCCGCGGCGCATGGCGCTGGAATTATTCAAGCCCTTCGTCATGCGGCGACTGGTAGCGCAGGGGCTGGCCCCCAATATCAAGAGCGCCAGAAGGCTGGTGGAAAGGGCCAAGGCGGAGGTCTATGATATCCTGGAAGAGGTTATCAAGGAGCGGCCGGTGCTGCTCAACCGCGCCCCTACCCTGCACCGCTTGAGCATCCAGGCTTTCGAGCCGGTGCTTATCGACGGGAGCGCCATCCAGATACATCCGCTGGTATGTTCCGCCTTTAACGCCGACTTCGACGGCGACCAGATGGCTGTACACGTGCCGCTTTCCAAGGCCGCCGTGAAAGAAGCCAGAGACATGATGTTAAGCCACCACAATATCCTGCTTCCCAGCAGCGGCGAACCTACCGTGGCGCCGACGCTGGACATGGTGCTGGGCTGCTACTATCTCACCACCATCAGGCAGAAGGGCACCGACGGCGATAAGGTCTATGGCAGCTTCGAGGAAGCCAAGCTCGCCTATGAATTCGGCGATGTTGACCTGCGGGAAGAAATCAACGTCCGGCAGAAAGACACCGGCGAGAGAATCAAGACCAGCGTGGGGCGCCTCATCTTCAACGAGGTCCTACCCGAGGAGCTGGGATATTATAATCAAATCATCGATAAATCGACACTGAAAAAAATAGCCACCAAGTGCAGTAAAGTCCTCACTGACGAAGAGACCGGCGTAGTGCTTGACGCCATCAAGCGGCTGGGTTTCCAGTTCGCATCCAAGTCCGGCATCACTATTGCCATGAACGACATCGAGGTACCGACCAACAAACCGCAAATGCTGGCAGAAGCCGAGGCTAAAGTCAGCATCATCGAGAGCCAGTACGAACGCGGCCTGATAACCGAGGACGAGAGATACAACGGCGTGGTGGATATCTGGAACGAGACCACCAACACTATCACTACTACTATTCAGAACAACCTCGACCGCTACGGCGGCGTTTACATGATGGCTACCTCCGGCGCCAAGGGCAACATTTCCCAGATACGCCAGATGGCCGGTATGCGCGGTCTGATGACCGACCCCGCCGGTAAAATTATCGAGTTCCCCATTAAGTCCAGCCTGCGCGAAGGCCACAGCATCCTGGAATATTTTATCTCCACTCACGGCGCCCGCAAGGGCCTGGCGGACACGGCATTGAGAACATCCGACAGCGGCTACCTGACCAGGCGACTTATCGATGTGGCGCAGGATGTTATTACATCGGATGACGACTGTGGCACTACCGAAGGCCTCACGATAACCGAGCCGAAGGAAGAAGGCCTGCTGCCGTCACTCGCCGAGCGCATCATGGGGCGTATGGCAGCCAGCGACGTCGCCGACCCAAAAACGGGTGAGATAATCGTGGCCCGCAACGAGGAATTCGACGAAGTGAAGGTAGCTAAAATACTCGACGCCGGCATAACGTCGGTACACGTAAGGTCACCGCTGACGTGCGAATCGCGGCGGGGCACCTGCCGCTACTGCTACGGGCGCGACCTGGCACGTGGCAGTCTTGTCGATCAGGACGTAGCGGTCGGCATCATCGCCGCCGAGAGTATCGGCGAGCCGGGCACACAGCTGACGCTGCGCACCTTCCACACCGGGGGTGTGGTGGGACTGGATATCACCAGCGGTCTTCCCAGGGTAGAGGAACTCTTCGAAGCCAGGACTCCGCGCGGCCAGGCGATTATTGCAGAGATAGACGGCACCGCCGAGATAGTCCAGAACGAGGAAGGCAGAAAGATAAAGGTTATCAGCACCGAGACTTACGACGATGAATACACCCTGCCGACCGGCTGGAAGGTAATGGTTAAAAAAGGCCAGTATGTTGATATCGGCACGGTGCTGGCAGCACCGCCGGCAACTCCTAAAGCTAAGACTAAAACTAAAGCTAAAGCTAAAAAAGATGAAACCGAAAAGGCACCGGAGGTACAACCCCTGACAGCCCGCTTCGCCGGCGAGGTAAACGTTAAGAAGAAGCAGCTTGTGATAACCTACGCCGAGAGAGAAGAACGCGAGTACATCGTCTCCTCCACCGCCAGCATCTGGGTGAAGACCGACGATGAGGTCAAGGCCGGGCAGCAGATGACCGACGGCTCTATCAATCCCCACGACATCCTGCGTATATTAGGCAAGGAAGCCGTGCAGCAGTACCTGGTTGACGAGGTGCAGAAGGTCTATCGTTCCCAGGGCGTGAATATCAATGATAAGCACATCGAGGTTATCGCCCGCCAGATGCTCACCAAGGTGCGCATCGATTCCGCCGGCGATACCGACCTCGTGCCGGATGAACTGGTGGATAAATATGTTTATGAAGACACCAATGCCAAGATACTCGCCGAGGGCGGCGAACCGGCCACGGCCCACACCGTCCTGCTGGGCATCACCAGGGCGTCGCTAAGCACGGACAGCTGGCTGGCCGCGGCATCGTTCCAGGAGACCACCAGGATTCTCACCGAAGCGGCCGCCAACGGCAAGGTGGACAGGCTGGTGGGGCTTAAAGAAAACGTTATCATCGGCAAGCTGATACCGGCGCGCTATCTTAAGGAAGAACAGCTGGCCGAGCTCAAGGCCGCCGAACAGGACGAAGCGATGCGGCTGCTGGAAAGCCTGGCCGGGCCTATAGAAGAAGGCATTGCAGCTATGGCAGGTGAAGCAGCCCCGGCAATCGGCGCAGAAGCAGCGACCCCGGAGGGTACGGTGGGAGAAACTGAAGCAGAAGTACCCACCGATGAACACAAAGAGCCTTCCGCCGAAGCGGAAGAATCACCGGACGAACCCGAAGAACCTGCTGGCGAGACCGAAGATATTTCCGGAAAACTGGAAGAGTCTCCCGGCGAGTCCGAAGAAGTACCCGAGAAAACGGAAGACAAAGAAGAATAACCCCTCCCTATTTTACGTCAACATCATTCTGCCGAAGGCAAGAGGGGGTGAGGCGAAATAGCACGCGTAGTATCCGGAAAGCCCAGCGAAGAGGACGCGCCGCTAGATAGCGGTCTCCGACCCCGCAGCCTGACCGAGTTCATCGGGCAGGAAAAAACGAAGGAGAACCTGAAGATAGCCATCGCCGCGGCCAAGGGGCGGGGTGAGCCTATCGACCACGTGCTGTTTTACGGTCCGCCCGGACTGGGCAAGACCTGCCTCGCCCACATAATTGCCATGGAAATCGGCGTCAATATCAAGACGACATCCGGCCCGGCTATCGAGCGCACCGGCGACCTGGCAGCCATCCTGACCAACCTGCGTAAACACGATATCCTCTTTATCGATGAAATCCACCGCCTGAACCGCAACGTTGAGGAAATCCTTTACCCCGCGCTGGAGGACTACGCGCTGGACATCATCATCGGCAAGGGGCCCGGCGCCAAGAGCCTGCGGCTGAACCTGCCGAGATTTACCCTAATCGGCGCTACCACGCGCTACGCCATGCTCTCGCCGCCCTTAAGGGACAGGTTCGGCTCCGTGTTCCGCCTCGATTTCTACGACACGGCGTCGCTGGAGCAGATTATCAAGCGCTCCGCCCGGATATTGCAGGTGGAAGCCCAAGAGGACGGACTCAAGGAAATCGCCAAACGCGCCCGGGGCACACCGAGGGTTGCCAACCGACTGCTCAAGAGGGTGAGGGACTACGCGCAGGTAATTGCCGACGGCATAATAACGCAGCAGGTAGCTAAAGAGGCACTGGAAAAGCTGGGGGTGGACCTGATAGGGCTGGACGAGATAGACCACAAGGTGCTGCACACCATTATAGAGAAGTTCAACGGGGGGCCGGTGGGGCTGGACACCATCTCGGCGTCTATCAGCGAGGAGGCGGACACCATCACCGACGTTTACGAGCCTTTCCTGATGCAACTGGGCTTCCTGGAGCGGACGCCGCGGGGACGGGTGGCAACCAAACTCGCCTACGAACACCTAGGACTGGAATTCAATAAGTCCAGCCAGCAAAAGCTGATATAGTCCATGAGTAAACTCTTGATTCACGTCTGCTGCGCCCACTGCGCCGCCTATACCGTGGAACACTGGCGGCAGCAGGGCCATGAAACGGCAGGGTTCTGGTACAACCCCAACATCCACCCCTACATGGAACACCAGTCGCGACTAGATAGTATGAAGTCGCTGGCGGAGAAAACCGACCTGCCCCTCATCGTCTCACCCGATTACGATATGGTCGAGTATTTCCGGCGGGTGGCGGGGCACGAAACGGAACGCTGCGGCGAGTGCTTCGACCTGCGGCTGGCCAAAACGGCGGAGACAGCGCTCGAAAACGGCTACGATGCCTTTACCACTACCCTGCTTATCAGCCCGCACCAGAAGCACGATTTAATCAAAGAAGTCGGTGAAAGGGTGGCGGAGGCTAAGGGGATTGCATTTCTCTACGCCGACCTGCGGAAACGCTACTCGGACAGCCGGCACATCACCAAGCCGATGGACCTTTACCGTCAGCAGTACTGCGGCTGTGTTTACAGTGAGTGGGAACGGTACACTCAAGAAAATAAATAACAATATCTTTATTATATTCAATAATTAGTGCTTACCTCACCCTGCCCTCTCCAAACGGGACATGTAATTGAGCTTTAAATTTATCTGTTTGGAGAGGGGTTAATTTTTGAAGAGGGGCTAACGCCCCTCTTAGACACCCCCGCTTAATTTGATTACGCTATATCCTGACTTACTACTTACGCCATAAAAATAAGGAACCCGGATTTCTCCGGGCCCCTTTTGATTCCATATTTCTTTCTATTTACTTTATTGAGCGATGTCGTAAGCTATCTGGACCGTGGCGGTGATTTCCAATTGCCCGACGCTGATGGGCGTCTCGATTGCAGGCGCCGGTATGGCAATAGCATCTTCCATACCATAGACGCGGTAGTTGGAGCTGTAGGAATAGCTGCTCTCGGAGATATAGGTTACGTTGCCCAGCGAGATGCCGGTCTCGGAAGCCAGCTGCTCCGCCTTAGCCTTGGCATAGCCTATCGCCAGCTCGCGGGCCTGCTCGTAGTAGGTCGACGGTTCTTCCACCGTGAAGCTGATGCTGTTGATACGAATCATATTTCCACCCGCGGTGACAACGGCATCGATGACCTCACCGGCTTTTTCTACTTCCCTGACCTTGACACTGACGGTATTGGTAACGCGATAGCCGATTACTTCCTGCGTCTCTTTAGAGCTGTCCCATCGCGTCACTTCCGAGATATTGAAGTACACGGTCTGGATATCCTCTTCCGCGATGTCCTGGTCGGCCAGAGCCTGGAAAACACTGTCCATCGCCGCGGATGCCTCCGCCTGGGCGGTGGCTACATCTTCTTCTTGCGCTTCAACACCCAGAGTTAGCATGGCGATATCCGGCACGGCGGTCACTTTACCCTCGCCGCTGACCCAGATGCCCTGCTGCTGGTTACTCATGTTGACATTGACACTGCCGTTTGGGGTCCCGATTCCTGAACCGCAGCCTGCCATCAACACCACCCCGATTAGCAAAACTGCTCCAATCGCTATTAACCAGATTTTTTTCATTTTTTGCCTCCTGTTTTTTCCTTCCACCTTTATATAACGTGTTAATTGCCGGAAGGTTAGCAGAGATTTAGATACTTCAATGCCACGCGGTTTATCCGAGACTGGCAATCGCCAGCTCGTAGCCCCGCTGCAGTACCTCGATAGCCTCCTGTATGGCGGGCTTGAG
>CAZRQP010000077.1:4551-6928 GCA_964602315.1 uncultured Dehalococcoidaceae bacterium | reverse complement strand
GGAGGTCTCCATATGGACGAAGATAGAATAATACCCGGAGATGGAAAATCGGTCACGGTAGTAGTCAGCCGTGTTGTAAAACCGGGCCATGATCGTGAGTATGATGAGTGGGTTAAAAAGTTATCGGAAGCCGCCAGGCAATCGCCGGGCAATACCGGTGTTACCGTCCTTATTCCGCCTTCCGGCAAGACCGGACTCCATCACGTTGTAATGCGTTTCGCCGACGAAAAGTCCATGCATATCTGGGAGACTTCTTATATCCGTCAAAAGCTATCAAATGAGGCGGATGCCTTCTCCCGCAGGAGTCGACAGGAAGCCACCGGACTTGAAACATGGTTTTCCATACCGGACTGTCCGGATCTGGAAACACCGCCGCACTGGAAAATGGCTCTCGTTACCTTTTTTGCGGTATTTGTGCTTTCTATTGTAATTTTACAACTACTGAAATTAGCCTTTACGGATATGAATTTCTATCTGGAAAGCACAATAGTGGCCGCTTTACTGGTGGCTGTTTTAACCTGGGTTGTGATGCCTTTCTTGAGTCAACGCGTATTTAGAAAGTGGCTGTATAAGTAAGAAAAACGAGTTATAACTGGTGATGGTAAAAAAGAACAGCCATTCAATCCTTCATGATATCCGAATCCTTGATTTTACATGGGCGCTGGCCGGGCCTTATGCCACGCGACTTTTAGCCGACTTCGGGGCGGAGGTAATCAAGGTTCAGTCGCCGCTGATGGAGAATCCCGATGATGCCTTGATGCAGGGGTATTATAACACCTGGAACCGCAGCAAGCTGGCGATTACACTGAACATGAATAAGCCGGAGGGCGTGGCGCTGGCGAAGAGACTGGCGGGTATATGCGACGCGGTGGTGGAGAATTTTACGCCCCGTGTAATGGCCAACTGGGGACTGGACTACGAAAACCTGAAGAAGATTAAGCCGGACATCATAATGGTAAGCATGTCCGTGATGAGTGGAAAAAGCCCCCTTAGTTATTATTCTGGATACGGTCCGACAGTACAGGCTTTATCCGGCATGGCACGGCTGACATCCTTTCCTGGTGGACCGCCGATAGGACCGGGTTTTTCTTATGCCGACCATGTAGCCGGGTTGTATGCGTCGATAGCCTTACTGGGGGCGCTGGAGGAGCGGCGAAAAACAGGCAAAGGGCGGCATATAGGTATTTCAGAGAATGATGTAATGGCAGGCTTGCTGGAGGAGGTTGCCAAAGAGCCGATGGGTAACGACTCTTTGGTTGCAGCTCCGCATAATATTTACCGCTGTAATGGAGAAAACTGCTGGTGTGCTATCGCTGTGTTTACAGAAGAGGAGTGGCGGGGACTTAAGCAGGCGCTGGGAAACCCGGCCTGGGTGGAGGATAAAAAATTCGCCACTGTTTCTGGCAGGCTGGAAAACAAAAAGGAGTTGGACAGGCTGTTATCAGACTGGACGCAAAAACATACCGCCGAAGCAGTGATGCCATTACTGCAAAAGAACGGTGTAGCGGCGGGTGTCGTGCAGGATGCCTCCGGCCTGGCTAAAGACCCGCAATTAAAGGAGCGGGGATTTTTCATCGAGGATGCCAAGACGCCGTTAATTGACGCCTCGCCAATCAGGATGTCGGCGTCGGCAGCGGAGTATGGGCTGTCGGCCCCGGAGCCGGGGCGGGATAACGACTACGTTTACGGGGAGCTGCTGGGCATCGGCCGCCGGGACATGGCGGAGCTTAAAAAACAGAGAGTTATATAGGCCGGGCGAGTATCTGTTATTGACGTCGGAATTGTTTGGCGATTAGAATAACAGGGATTAAGGGCAGGAGAGAGTTATTATTATGAAATATGTCTGGGCGCCGTGGCGAATCGAGTATATCAAGGCGGAAAAACCGGCTGGCTGTATCTTCTGTGATAAGCCGAAAGAAAGTAAAGATAAAAATAATTATATCCTTTATCGGGGCAGGAAGAACTTTATCATGCTGAACAGCTATCCCTATAATCCCGGCCATATTTTAGTAGCCCCTTACCGGCACACGGGGAACCTGGATGAGTTTACGGAAGAGGAGCGCAGCGAGCATTACGAATTGGTAAGTCGGAGTGTCGCGGTGCTAAAAAAGGTCTTGAAACCCGACGGTTTAAATATCGGGGCGAACCTGGGGAGGGTAGCCGGTGCGGGTATAGAAGACCATTTTCACAGTCATGTGGTGCCGCGGTGGCAGGGCGATAACAATTTTATGCCGGTGCTGGGGGATGCCAGGGTAATACCGCAGGCACTGGCGGATACCTATGATACACTCGCGAGTTATTTCTAGTTGCGTAACGAGTGTTTCTTAGTGGGAGAAGTGCCGGCATTATATCTTTCGGATACTATTTCCAGCGGCAG
>CAZRQP010000077.1:0-4451 GCA_964602315.1 uncultured Dehalococcoidaceae bacterium | reverse complement strand
AGCTGCTCGATTAGTTCCACCAGGCGGTCGGCGTTTTTATCGATTGTCTCTAGATATTCCCGTTTTTCAGCTGGCGTGAGTCTTTTATCATAGTCTATGAGCATGGTGGCAAAGCCTTTTATGCTGGCAAGCGGAGTGCGGAGTTCATGGGAAACATTGGCCAGAAGTTCCGCGCGCAGTCTGTCTAGCTGTTTTAAATTTTCTACTTCGAGCGCTTTTACCTCCATTCGTTTATAATCGGTAATATCAACTGTAACAGCCAGCACGCAGGTTTCACCGTCAAGCTCAATCTGGTCGGCAGACCAGAGCATGTTACGTATTTCACCGGATTTAGTGCGGTAGTGGAATTCTTTATTACTAACCCGTCCATACTTTTTTAGGTCACTGACCATATCTTTACGGTCGTCCCGGTTTACCCAGACGTCCAGTTCGCTGGAACTGCGGCCAATAACTTCTTCACGTGAATAGCCCAAAACCCGGCAAAAACTCTCGTTTATCTCCTTGAAGACCCCGTCTGAAAGTCTGGTAATACTGATTACCTGCGGGCTGGCGCGGAAAGCCTTAGCAAATTTTTCCTCCGACTCCCGAAGGGCTTTTTCTATCTGTTTACGTTCAGTAATATCATTACCAACGGTGAGCATACAAAGTCTACCGCCGAGATTAATCACATCCGCCGATAGTAAAACGGTCCGTATCTCACCTGATTTATTTCGTAATATGAATTCTTCATTTTCAAAATGGCCCCTCTTTTCCAGTAACTGCTTCATGCGATAGCGGTCCCCAGGGTTTACCCAGAAATTCAATTCTTTGGAGGTATGGCCTATGGTTTCTTCGCGGGAATAACCGATAATGGAGACAAAACTATCGTTGACTTCCAGGAATATACCGCCTTTCAGAGTGGCGATGGAGACAGCCTCGGGGATAGAGCGGAAAGCCTTGGAGAATTTTTCTTCGGAATCGCGTAAGGCTTGTTCTATTTTCTTAAGCTCGCTTACATCTGTGGAAGAGGAAATGATGCATTCTTCGCCGCCGATATTAATTTTCTCTGCGGAGTATAATAGTATTTGTATGTCGCCGTTTTTGGCGTAAAATTGTAGCTCTTCATTGTCCACCCGCCCCGTTTTTTTAAGCGTTTTCATTACTCTTTTACGGTCGTTATCATTTGACCACATTTTAAGCTCTAATGATTTATGACCGATTAGCTCATCGTGGGTGTATCCTGTCATGCGGCTAAGACTGTCATTGGTCTCAATGAATCTTCCTTCTTTGATAGTGGTGATACTGATTGCCTGGGGACTGGAGCGGAAAGCTACGGCGAGTTTGTTTTCGGACTCTCTTAAAGCCTGCTCCACTTTACGGAGCTCGGTAACATCGGTAGCAACGGCAATCATGCAGGAGTCGTTATCAATGCTAATTATTTCTGCCGAACAGAGCCACGTCCTGACTTCACCGGACCTGACGCGGAAGTGATACTCTTCATTTTTCAGACTGCCGGTTTCCTGCAGGATGCTCATCATACGCGCTTGTTCTTCGGGATTGGAGAAGAGATTGAATTCATCGACGGTATGCCCGATAAGTTCCTCGCGACTATAACCGGTGTTGCGGACAAAACTGTCGTTGACCTCTATATATATGCCGTCCTTTATAGAGGAAATGATAATCATGTCCGGGCTGGAGAGGAAGGCTTTATAAAACTTCTCCTCCGACTGGTTCAATTCACGGTCGGCCTTTTTACGCTCGACTTCAGCGGCGGCGAGTATTTCGAGTTGCCGGCGGGATTCCTGCAGTTCGCTGATGAGTTGCTTACGGGTTTTTTGTGAATCTCTCATGATATTATAATTATATTTCTTCTATTAGTATTATAGTACAAATATGATTAAAAGAGTGTTAAATGTTCATTAAAATATTCGTTATTGATAATTTCTAGCATCTGGCTTGGTGTATGTCAAGGTGCAAAAGTAAGAAAGAAAAAAACCGGAATCCCCCTTTGGTCATACTTACATAAGAATTTTGAAAATATCACCTGGTGATTTGAATGGTGTAGTCACGAATTAATAATATAATCATTCCTGATAGCTCAAATATTATAATCCACCGAATATACTGTCTTCAAGTAGCGTAACACCGGTGGTCTAAACTTGAAGTTTCAAGCCTGCGGTGACATAATGCTCAAGATAACCATTTTCAAGGTGAAAATTGCTATGGAGCTTTTTTAAGTGGAGACCGTTGCGCAGGTCATTGCATTCGTAGGTATCCTGGTGTTTCTGGCGCACCTGTTTACCAGTATCTTCAGCCGGACAAGGATACCGGATGTCCTCTTGTTAATAATCATTGGCGTCTGTGTGGGTCCGGTGCTGGGGATGGTGACGCCGACGGAATTCGGCTCGATAGGGCCGGTCTTCACAACGATTACGCTAATCATCATTCTTTTTGAAAGCGGCATCGCTTTAAAGCTAAGCATGTTGCGTTCCGCGCTGGGTGGGGCGATGATACTGGCTCCCTTGAGCTTTTTCCTGACGATGTTCGTAGTGGCCGGCCTGGCTATCTGGGCGACGGATCTGGAGATCCTGCCGGCATTTATCCTCGGGGCGGTGGTTGGCTCTACATCCGAGACGGTGGTGATACCACTCGTGAGGCAGCTCAAGGTGAAAGAAGAAACGCAGACGCTGCTATCGGTGGAATCTACCGTCAACGACGTATTAAGCATCGTCATAACAGTGGCACTGGTTCAGGCCTATACTGCTGGAACTTTCGAATTTGCATCCGTTTCGGGCAAGCTGATAGCCTCCTTCCTCGTAGCCCTGGTATTCGGCATCGTCGGCGCGCTTATATGGTCGGTTCTGCTGAACAAGATACACATTATTAAAAACGCCATATTTACCACACCGGCGTTCGTTTTCATTATCTACGGCGTGGTAGAAATCCTGGGTTTCAGCGGGCCTATTGCCGCACTGGCTTTCGGAGTGACTATAGGCAATATCGAGTCGATTCACATCCCCATCTTCAAGACATCTTCGATGAAGGAGCCGGTGGGGCTTAGTGAGACGGAGAGAGTATTTTTCAGCGAGGTGGCTTTCCTGCTGAAAACGTTCTTTTTCATCTATCTGGGGATTTCCCTGGAGCTTATCACCAGCTGGTTTATCATCGTGGCGCTGATATTTACCGTAGTGGCATTTGCTTTACGCATACCTGCGGTAAAAACGTCTATGAGGAAAGCCATGCCCCAGAAAGACCTCTCCGTAATAGCGGTGATGGTGCCCAGAGGGCTGGCCGCTGTGGTACTGGCCAGCCTGCCGGTGCAGCAGGGGGTAGTCGGCGGTGATACAATAAAGAGTATAACCTACGGCATTATCGTTTTCAGCATCATCTTCACCTCTATATTCGTATTACTGCTGGAGAAAACGCCTTTGCCGAAGCTTTATGCCAGGATTCTTACGCCCCAATGGCCGTGGTTCAGGAGGAAAAAAGTGGGGGAGGTGGTGATGAAGGCGGTAGCTGAAGAAAAAGCGGCCGGACCGGTGCCGAAAAAGAAGGCGAGGAGAAGCACGAGAAAAACACCGAAAAAAGATAAAGAATAATCTTACCGTAAATATGTTTTAGAAAATACCAAGGAGGAACGGTTTTTAATGGATATAACCCAGGCTATCAAGGAAAGAAAAAGCATACGGGCTTTCAAGCCCGACCCCGTGAAGCTGGACTTGCTTAAAAAGATAATCAAGCAGGCGCAGAGGGCGCCGTCATGGGCGAATACCCAGCCTTGGGAGTTCGCTGTTGTCACCGGTAAGAAACTCAAAGTTATACAGGAGGCTTGTGTTCAGCAGGGCGCGCAGGACATGCAGAATTCACAGTCGGAAGTTGCCCGTCCTTATGATTTCCCGGAACCCTATATTGCCCGCATTAAGAAGTTACAGGCCAGCGAAAGCCGGGGCCGCACCCGTGAAATGACCAAAGAGGATTTTGAAGCCCGTTTTGCAGATAACGCCCGTCATTACGGCGCGCCGGCGTGTATCTACCTGCTGGTAGGGAAAAATTTTGTCTATCAGGATGAGGGTGTTAATGCCTGGTCTATGTACGACTGCGGGTCCGTTGTCCAGAACATCATGCTGCTGGCGGTGAACTACGGACTGGGAACAATCGCCCAGGCTATGGCGGTAGTCTATCCGGATATTATCCGTAAGGAGCTGGGAATCCCGGAGGACAAGCTAATCGCGCTGGGAATTGCCATAGGCTACCCGGACTGGGATAACCAGATTAATAAAGGCACCAGAGACAGAGAACCGCTGGACGAGATAGCCAAATTCTACGGATTTTAGTCCATATTCACTAAAAAAGCTTAAGTTGTGCTCTTAAGCGCTCTTTTAAATAAAGGGCACCGGTTCAATTGTGGAACAACCAATGAAGGTAAAATCGTGTATTTTAAAGCACCTTAATGTTTACCGCGTCATCACGGC
>CAZRQP010000076.1:0-6954 GCA_964602315.1 uncultured Dehalococcoidaceae bacterium | reverse complement strand
CCCACCACCAGCGGCTTCGCCGCCGAGTTCCTCATCTTCCTGGGCAGCTATACCAGCGGAGTTGTCCCCCACCTGAACGTTTATACGCTTATCGCTATCATCGGGGTCGTCCTGACGGCCGGCTATATCCTCTGGATGATACAGCAGGCGTTCCACGGCCCGCCTAAAGAGGAATACAACGGCGTGAAAGACGCGGATAACCTGGAAAAAGTATATATGTTCGTGCTGGTGGCTGTAATCATGCTGGTAGGCATTTACCCGGCCGTCCTGACGGACGTATTTAAAGTAGGCATTGCGCCCATCGTGGGCTTGATTGGCGGATAACAAATTAAAAAGGAGAGCGGTACTTGAATCTATCGCTGCTGAAACCGGAGATAACCATAGCGGCCGTCGCGGTGCTGGTCATACTGCTTGACCTGTTCATCAAGCAGAAGTACGTAACCCGTTACTTAAGCCTGGCCGGGCTGGTGGTGGCCGGGGTCTTCGCCGTCATTATGTGGGGCGATAACAATCCCGCCATATTCAATAATATGCTGGCGACGGATAACTTCGCCGTGTTTTTCAAGCTGCTGTTCCTCGGCATAGCTTTCCTGGTTATCCTGTCCTCCGCCGACTACGAGAACAAATTCAGCAACTTTAAGAGCGAGTATTACGTCCTGATTCTAATATCGACGTTAGGTATGATGCTCATGGCGTCTGCCGCCGACATGATTTCACTTTTCATTTCACTGGAGCTGGCGAGCATTCCGCTCTACGTGCTGGTGAGCCTGCTCAAGGACAAGAAGTCCACGGAGTCGGCCCTGAAGTACCTGCTGCTGGGGGCCATCGCCTCGGCGGTAGTGCTTTACGGTATGGCGCTAGTCTTCGGCGCCACCGGGGAGACACAGCTGGCCGCGATTGCGCAGGCTTTGCAGTCCGGTGTGGATACCACCCCCCTCGGCAACCCGGGCCTTTACATGGGCATTATACTGATGGTGGCCGGCTTTGGCTTTAAGATTGCGGCCGTGCCCTTCCAGATGTGGGTGCCGGATGTTTACGAGGGCGCGCCGACCACGATAACCGCTTACCTTTCCGTGGCGAGCAAAGCGGCGGGGTTCGCCATTATACTGCGCGTGTTCTTCACCGCCTTCGGCACGCCGTTCGAGATAAGCAACACCTGGGGCATCATCTTCGCCGTGCTTTCGGTTATCAGCATGTTTATCGGCAACATCGCGGCGATTCCCCAGACCAATATCAAGCGGATGCTGGGTTACTCCAGCATCGCCCAGGCCGGCTACCTAATGGTGGGTCTCGCTACCTTCGGGCTTGCCATGCCGTCAACAGTGATTGCCGAGAGCGGCCTGCTCTTCTTCCTCGTCAGCTACGCGCTGACCAACCTGGGGGCGTTCATCGCCGTGGTGATTATCTCCGGCAAGATTAACAGCGACACCATCGCCGACTATGCCGGGCTGGGCAAGCGCTCGCCGCTGCTGGCCCTGGCGCTGACATTCTGCCTGATATCGCTAATCGGAATACCGCCGGCGGCTGGTTTTATGGCAAAATTTTATATCTTCAGTCTGGCGGCGGAGCACGGGCTTCTCTGGCTCGTTATCCTCGCCGCTATCAACAGCGTTATCTCCGCCTACTACTATCTCCGCGTGGTCAAGGTCATGTGGTTTAGTGAAGCCCCTGCTGCGGAAAAAATGACGCCTTCCGTCGCTCCGATAGTCGCTCTGGCAATCTGCTGCCTGGGCGTGCTGCTGCTGGGCGTCATTCCCGGCCTGATAATGAGATTCGTCGAGTCAGCCAGCAGTATCTTCCCGTTTTAGGTCTGCCCCGCTTCTGTCAAGTCGCGAGGCTATGATGAACAACACCCCGGCAATAAGGAACGGTACCGCAAAGTAAAACATCCCGAAATAGAATTGCGGCTCTTCTTTATAGAAAATCGAGTGTACGCTCGGGCTGAAAGATAACAGCAGATATCCCACCAGCAGGAAAATACCCCCGGTAAATTCCCTCCACCAGGCGTAAACAAAAGCGGCAAGCGAGATAATCAGGGGTATGATAATAAAAAGCCATTCCGAGGTTATGCCCTCGAAGCCCTGCGACCTGACGGCTATCTCAACGTCGCCGATGAGCATCACCAGGAAAAACACAGCTACGATGATGCCGATAACCCTGGCGATTATCCTTAGAATCCTAGCGGCGCGGGGCCTGCCTGCCTTAAGTGCTGCGGTGCTGTCTGCCATCTGAAATATCTTAACCACCATTTGTGCAATTGTCAATCACCCGTATGGTACTAATTTATCATTATAACCTTACGAAAAGACTATTGGTTGCTAATCTTATGTAATACTACAATATTAATAGGGAACGTTAAGCTTAAGTATATTGGGGGACTATTTCATTGTCCGGTTTTCCGGAGTCTTTAAAGAAAATAGCGCCCAGGACTATCGTCTTATTACTGGCCTGCATACTGGGTATCGGCGCCTTCGGGGTCTTTCAGCCGCAGGTATCCGCCGATACGGGGCCCGACCTTATCGTGCAGGATATTGCTTTATCTCCGGTAAACCCGGCTATCGGTAATACAGTCACCATTACAGTAACCGTAAAGAACCAGGGTTCTGCACTCGCCAGTGCCAGCTACGTTACCTGCTACGTTGATGACGACATCCTGGCGACAAAACCCATTAGCGACCTCGATGCCGGAGTCATGGCCACTGCATCGTTCACCTGGGAAGCGACCGAGGGTACACATATAATCAAAGCTGTTGCCGATACCAGCGAAAGTGTCACCGAAACCGATGAAACGAATAATGTAAATACCTATACGCTTGCGACGCTGGCGCCTGACTTGATTATCCAGTCAATCACATGGTCGCCGTCCAGCCCTTCCGGCGGCGACAGCATAACTTTCAGCATCGTTATCAAAAATCAGGGCAATACCCAGTCCCGCAGCACCAATCTGAACTTTTATATCGACGGTAATACCAGGGGTACGCAGGAGATTGCCGCCATTAATCCCGGTGCATCACTTACGAAGACCTATTTATGGACAGCGCTTACCGGTCAACACACGCTTAGAGCCGTGGCAGATGAAATTGATAATAATTCCGAAAGCGACGAGACCAACAACGAGCTGACCGTAACCTTTTCGACCGGTTCGCTGGACCTTGCCTTCGAAGCAGTTGTCTGGTCACCACAAAATCCTTCTAAATATGATATCGTAACCTGCAACGTTACCGTCATCAACTACGGAGAAGCCCGGGTTGATTCCTGGCATCTGGCATATTTCATCGATGATATGCTTCAGCCTACCGTGCAGGGGACATCACTGGAGGCTGGTGCCTCGACCAATATCACCTTTAGCTGGGAGACGCTACAGGATACACATGATATCAGGATTTTACTCGATTATTACGACCAGTTAAGTGAAATCGACGAGACCAACAACGAGTACACAGTCACAATTACCACCCTGCTGCCCGACCTCATCGTCAGTGATATTTCCTGGTTACCGACTAATCCCGGCAACGGAGATGAAATAACCTTTACCGTGAAAATCAAGAACCAGGGCAGCGGTAGGGCCGCAGCCTCACGCGCCATAAACCATATCGACGGCCGGTTTATCACTTATCTGGATATACCCGAACTTGATGCCGGTGCGGAAGAAACCGCAGAATTCACATGGCAGGGCACCAGCGGCACCCATTCTGTTCGCATTATCGTCGATTGCGAACGAATTCTAAACGAAAATAATACGGATAATAACAATACCCGCGTAAGTGTTATAGTCACCGCGCCGGACCTGATTATCCAGAACATAAGCTGGTCTCCGGATGACGTAACTATCGACGAGACCGTGACTTTTTATATCGAGATAAAAAACCAAGGCGGCGGCCAGGCGCTGAATTTCCACATCGCTTACTTCATAGACGATGCCCCACTTACAACCAAACTCATTTCCAGCCTCGACGTGGGAGCTTCGGTAAACGCCACCTGCGAATGGAAAGTGATGAACGGCCGCCATACCTTCAAGGCCATAGTCAATTACAACAACTACATTACCGAAAGCGATCAGACCAATAATGAAAAAACGATATTATTCGCCCCTAAGCTGCCGGATTTAGCCATCACCGGCATTTCATGGTCTCCCCCCGATATGCCCTCCGGAGCAAACGTTATTTTTACCATCAACATAGAGAACCAAGGGCTTATCAGCGCCGCTCCCTCCCGCATGGTCTTCTATGTAGACGGCGATGTCGCAGACTACGTTGATATCACCTGGCTGGAACCCGGTGCCACCACATCAGGATATTTCACCTGGGCGGCCGCTGAGGGCTCCCATGTTATCACCGTCATCCTGGATTCTACGAACCAGATTGAAGAAATCGAGGAAGCTAATAACACCAGGGTTATTAATATCCCCCTCCCCGACCTGATAGTGGAAGATATTACCTGCTCACCCGGTGATGTTCAGGACGGAGATACTCTGGAAATAACCGTGCTGGTAAAAAACCAGGGAGCTGGTCCCACGGAAGGCTTTACCGTCAGCCTTTACGTTGACGGCGTTAAAACTTCTTCCCAAGAACTAACCTCGATAGATAGTGGAGAATCAACTCCGCAGGTATTCAGCTGGGTCGCCGAGCCCGGAACACATACTTTCAAAATCACTCTCGACATCGATGATACCGCTATAGAGAGTAACGAAACCAATAATGAAATGGAAATAGATTACGCCACTGCCACCCCCGACCTGACAGTGGGAGACATAAGTTGGGTGATTAGCGATGAGCTCAATAGTAATGAAGCCACTTTTACCATTACCATCAGTAACATCGGCACCGGCAACGCCGCGGCGTCACAGGTAAGATATTCGCTCGATAGCTATCCTGCCGAATATAAAGATATCGCCTCGATACCAGCGGGGGGAACGGCTGTCTTTTCTTTCATCGTCATTCTTTCCACAGGCCAGCATACCGCCACCATTTTCACCGATTATGAAGAGCTGATTAGCGAACTTGACGAGGACAATAACGAGAGCGTTATCACCTTCTCTACCATCGCCCCCGACCTTTTTATCCGGACAATCAGCTACTCGCCGCTGGACGCCGTTATCGGCGATGCGATAACTATTTCCGTTAAACTGGAAAACCGCGGCAACAGCGAGGCCTCAAATATGCGCCTGGCTTTATCCATCGACGGCTCTATCGTGGATTATGCGGACTTATCGGAACTGGGAGTTGCCGCATCCATAACCTGCGAATTCCAGTGGACGGTCACGGAAGGCGAACATGAAATGCTTGCCTTTATCGACGCCGATGAAGCAATTACAGAAAGCAACGAGCAAAATAACACCAAATCGCGGACGGTATCATTCAGCCAGACCAGCGCTCCAACTAATAATTCCCCCGGTGTATCTTCTGCCTCAACTACCGAAGAGGGAATAGTGGGACAATACTGGTGGATGCTGCTATTGCTTGCCGGACTGCTCATCGTTGGCGCTTTTATATCTACTTTCAAATATTTGAAAAGCAGATAGCTTTTTAGTCATAGAATTTCGACAGAAAAAAGCCCCGGTCTTAAGCGACCAGGGCTTAAAGGATTCTCTTATCAAGACCAGCGTTTAAATCTTGCCGAACTTCTCCTCCAGGGCGGCTTTATCGAATATCTTGCCGGTAACTTCCTCCGGCTTGGCGGCCGCCAGCATCGCCGGGTATTTCTGCCAGATAATCGGCTCCTCGAAGTCGCTGGTGTCGTGTCCCTCCATGAAGCCCATCACCACTTCGGTCTTAACGAAGAACGGCCGGATGCACGTAACGGCGATACCCTCTTCCCGCCGCACTTCTCGCGCCAGACCCATGGTGAGTCTTTCCACGGCGGCTTTGGTGACACCGTAGGCGATATTCATGCGTATCTGTTTAGCCAGGATGGAAGAAACATTGATAATCATGCCGCTCTTTTTCTCTATCATGTGCGGCAGGACGACCTTGGAGCAGAGGTATGTGCCGTCCAGGTTGACGGAGAGGACAAGACGCCAGCGCTTATAAGTCATCTTTTCGAAAGAGTCCTGCGAAGTGACTCCGGCGTTGTTGACCAGCACGTCTATCTTGCCGAATTTCTCCAGTGATTCATTGACGACATTATTGACATCATCTTCAACGGTGATGTCGCCGCCGAGAGAGAGAGTTTTCCTCCCCATCGCCTCGATTTCTTTGGCAGTTTCCGCCAGTTTGCCGTCATCTGTCACGCGGTCGCAAACCACCAGGTCGGCGCCGTCTTCCGCCATCCCCAGAGAGATTGACTTACCTAAACCTTGCCTCGCCCCGGTCACCAGAGCGACTTTACCTGCTAATGGAAGTGCCATCTTGTACCTCCTTATGAAATTCTGTTTTTATCTCCTCATATTCTTAGGCGACAATATGTTATTTACCCATCAAAATAACCAATAACCAAGATACAAATTACAAACGTTTGGTTATTGTATCTTGTATCTTGGTATTTTTACTACGTTAACATTCCGTAATCGAGCGGGAAGAGGCCGGCCGTCTGGTTTTTAGCAGCGTCGGAGGCCAGGTAAAGGGCTATTGCCGCCACGTCGTCCGGCTGGCCGAACCGCCCGATGGCCGTCTGGGCCAGCATCCTGTCGTTAACGCCCGGCATCTGCAGGAAGGGGTCGGAGAGCCGACTGTGCACCCAGGCGGGGGCGATGGAGTTGACGCGGATATTCCACTTGCCCCATTCCTTGGCCATGACGCGGGTCATGTGCATGACGGCCGCCTTGCTGATGCAGTAAACGCCCAGCGTTTCCTCTGTCCTGATGCCCATGTAGGAGGTGATATTGATAATGCTGCCCCCGCCCTGCTCTTTCATGATGGGAGCAATCTGCTGGCACAGGAAGAAGGGACCCTTGACGTTGACGTTCATCACGTTGTCCCACTGCCATTCCTCTACGTCCACCAGGGGCACCATGAA
>CAZRQP010000075.1:2147-6957 GCA_964602315.1 uncultured Dehalococcoidaceae bacterium | reverse complement strand
TCGGCGGCGCCGGCACCTACCACCGTATGTATCTCATCTATAAACAGGATAATTTCCTTTTTAGCTTCCTTGACTTCGTCCATCACCGCTTTAAGCCGCTCCTCGAACTCCCCGCGGAACTTGCTGCCCGCCACCAGCGACCCCATGTCCAGGGCGATGACCTTGCGTCCCTTGAGCGAATCGGGCACATCATCGGCGGCTATTTTCTGCGCCAGCCCTTCCGCGATGGCCGTCTTGCCGACGCCTGCCTCCCCTACGATAACCGGGTTGTTCTTGGTGCGCCGCGTCAGTATCTGCATGACGCGCTTGATTTCCATTTCCCGCCCGATAACCGGGTCGAGTTCCCCTTTACGGGCCAGTTCGGTGAGGTCGCGCCCGTACTTCTGCAATGAGCGGTATTTGCTTTCCGCCCGGCTGTCATCCACGCGCCGACTCCCCCTTAACTTTTGCAGGGCGGCGTACACCTTCTCCTGCGTTACGCCGGCGCCGTGGAGCATCTTGGCGGCATCTCCCTTGTCATCGCTGACTATCCCGATAAGCAGGTGCTCGGTGCTGATGAAATCGTCCTTGAGTCGGTTTGCTTCTTCATCTGCTTTCTGCATCAGATGCGCGATGCGCGGCGTAGCGTAAATCTGCCCCGTCTGGTAGGCTACCTTGGGTGTGTTTCTAAGGGTTTCTTCAAGCTGGTTCCTGATGCTTTCTGTATCAACTTTAAGTTCTTTAAGGATTTCGCCCACCAGTCCCTGCCTCTGTATCAGCAGGGATAAGAGGATGTGTTCCACGTCCCACTGGCTGTGCTTGAACTGCATCGCCATCTGCTGGGACGCCTGTATTGCTTCCTGTGCCTGTTCTGTAAAACGTTCCTGTCTCATTATTCATCGCCTCCCCTCAATTGCTCGATTTCATCTTGCGCCTGTTCCAGCGCCTGCTGGAGTTCATCCACCCGCTGCATCATGCGCAGGACAACCTCCACCCCCGGCAGATTGATGCCCATATCGTCCACCAGCGACTTTACCCTTTTCAGCAGGGCGATGTCGTAGTCCGAGTAAAGACGAACGTTGCCCTGCGAGCGTCTAGGCTGGATGACGCCTACCTTTTCGTAATAGCGCAGGGTATAGGTTTGCACGTCCAGCATCCTGGCAGCCACGCTGATAACATAGCGCGGTTCTCTTTCATTCATTTCTCTGTTCATAATTTACCTCGCCGGAAAATCAAGCCGGGCGTAACTCCCCCAGTTGCCTGAATAATTCCCTCTCTTTTTCCGTTAATTTAGTCGGGAGTATAATATTTACTTTAGCCTTGAGGTCGCCCCTGGTTGACTTGCCCAGGTGTGGTATGCCCTGTCCTCCCAGGCGGAAAATACTGCCGTTCTGGGTTTCCGGTGGTATTTTCAGGGCCAGTTTGCCGCCTTTGAGCGTGGGTACCTTCACCTCACCGCCCAGCACTGCTACCGTTAGCGGCACGGGTATTTCCGTGATGAGGTCGTCCCCCTGTCTCTGGAATACTTTGTGAGGGACTACGGTTACATTGAGATATAGGTCGCCGCTGGGGCCGTTGCCATAGCCCGGCTGTCCCTTGCCGGAAATACGTACGCGCGAACCGGTGTTCACACCGGCCGGGATTTTTATCTCCAGCCGCTTGGTGTCTGATACCACACCTGCACCGCGACAGGTAGAGCAGGGAAGGTTCTGGATGCGTCCTGTGCCGTGACAGGTCGGGCAGGGCTTTTCTCCCTGCAGGTTTATCATGCGGCTCGAACCGCTAAAGGCTTCTTCCAGCGTTACTTCCACGCTGGTTTCAAGGTCTTGGCCGCGCCTGGGCTGGGAGCGTCTTGAAAAGCCGCGACGGGCCGTTCCCCCGAACAGCTCGTCAAACAGGCTGTCCATACCCCCGATATCCCCGCCGAAATGAAAGCTGGTGCCGCCCCCGGGTGTGTACTGCCGGTACTGCGCCTGCTGCCTCGCCGCTTCATCTAGCTGGTCGGCGTACTGCCACTTATCTCCATACTTGTCGTATTTACGGCGCTTTTCCTTGTCGGAAAGCACCTCGAAAGCCCCGTTGACTTCCTTGAATTTAGCCTCGGCGGACTTATCGCCGGAGTTGACGTCGGGATGGTACTTGCGCGCCAGCCGACGGTACGCCTGCTTGATATCCTTATCGGTGGCGCCCTTATTTACGCCAAGTATATCGTAGTAATTTTTACCGGCCATATAATATCTCCATTATTATATATTATACGAGAATAACAGTTAATATGTCAAGATATAATAAGGAAACTTAGTAATAGATTGTTAAGGATATAATCGACTCAAGTGAAGTCGTAAGATAATACTTGTCCTCCTGTCGCTTTTTATGATAGTGTTTGACATTTATTACTTACGAGACTAGAATTGCATGGTTTCTTCAGGGTCTATACTTGAGCAAATTGGAAAAGGCGTTAAATGGTATAATTAAAAAAATATAATGAAGGGTGAAAAAAGATGAAAAAATTGGTATCTAAGATTTCGATTGCTGTTTTCCTTGCCTTGGCTTTGTTTATAGTCACAACTCTTGTCCTGCCGGTTGCTTCGGCCCAGGCCGACTCATCTCCGGAATGCTGGGCAGTGCTGGTTGGAGTATCCGATTACAAATATCCCATCGGTGACCTCGATTATTGTGACGATGACGTGCGTGACCTTTCGAATATCTTGAGTCCCGTCTGGGGTTCGAGCCATGTGCGGACACTAATAGACTCGCAGGCTACCAAAGCCAATATTCTGGATGCTATCGACTGGCTGGCCGATAATGCCGGCCCCGAAGACACTGTGCTGTTTTCCTTCTCCGGCCATGGCTCTGATTTTCTGGACGGTTATTTTTGCCCCCATGATTCACTAACGTACTCATACGCCAATGATATTTCATCACCGGAGCTGGCGGGTGCTTTTCTGCCGGTAGATGCGGGTAAAGTCGTCATTATACTGGATATTTGCCATGCCGGCGAATTTCAAGACAATATGGGCACCAGCGGGCGGGTTATCTTGATGGCTTGCCGCTCTAACGAGACTTCACAGGAATCGGGATATCTGGGAAACGGCGTCTACACTTACTATCTTCTGCAGGCGATGGACAATTTCGAGGATGCTGATGCTAATAACGATTATGAGCTCTCCGCCGAGGAAATCGCTGAATATGCCAACCCCCTGGCTAACGACTATAACAGCTGGCAGCACGCGGTTCTTTTTGATGGTTACTATGGAGAGTTAGCGCTTCTCGCCAGATTCGTTTTTGATATCAATATGGCTCTTCCCTTTGGCACGACCGTCCTGACGCTGGACGATGAGACCTACACGTCGGCTCCTTCGCCGATGCTCTGGATGCCGGGCGGTTCGCACACTATCACCGTGCCCGAACTCGTGGACCCGGGCACTGGCACCAGGTATATTTTCACGCAGTGGGACGATGGTTATTTGATGATTACCAGGGTTATAACGCATGGCGCGTATACGGCCAATTACGACAAGGAGCATCTGCTTGGGGTGATATCCGCTTTTGGCGACCCGCAGGGAAGCGGCTGGTATTTACACGGGGTGTCGGCCGATTTTTCCGTGACAGATTACATAGAATTGCCGGACACCAGGCATTACTTCACCGGGTGGAGCGGCGATTATACGGGGACAGCCTCCTCTGCTTCCATATACATGAATGCCCCGCAGACGGTGACCGCCAATTGGAGGCATGAGTACCTGCTGACGCTTAATTCGGCATACGGCACGCTCACTGGTGACGGCTGGTATGAAGAAGGTGAACAGGTTGATTTCTCCGTGACGGACTATGTGGAATTTATGGATGCTAAGCACTATTTTACGGGATGGAGCGGCGACTATGCAGGTACTTCGCCGATGGCGTCTTTGACTGTGAGCGAGCCGAAGGTAGTCGACGCCAACTGGAGGCATGAGTATTTGCTGACTATAAATTCTGAATACGGTGACCCTGAAGGTGCCGGCTGGTATGATGAGGGCCAAACGGCGGCTGTTTCCGTGGAGCCGGTACAGGGATTTCTCGTCAGGCATATATTTGACGGCTGGAGCGGCGACCTTACGGATAATGATGCTGACTCGTCTATTGTGATAAATTTACCTAAGGTTGTCACGGCTAACTGGAGGGCGGACTTCGTGCAGCTTTATATCCTCATCGGTGGGGTGGTTGTCTTGGCCGTGATTGTTACCATTATCGTACGGATTAGAAAGCGTGCTGGATAAAGCAGTTGACAAGTTGCCATATTCGCATGTAATCTAAGATTGAGGAATTTATATGCCATCTTGTCCTAACTGCGGACGTAAAACACTAAGGACTAAAGACTGGGCCTGCCAGTGGTGCGGTTATCCGCTTGTTTCGCGGGCTTACAAACAGATTGACAAGACGTTCAAGGAGCTCCAGGAGGAGCGCAGTCTTTCTTTAAGGTCGGCGCCTGCGGAAGAGCCGGAGTCCACTCCTGACTATGTTGCAGAGCCTCCACCTGAACCTCAACCGGAGCCCGCTCCGCAGCCTGAACCTGCACCAGAGCCAGAACCTGCAAAGACGCCGGAACCCCAGCCCGAACCGGAGCCTGAACCAGCACCGGAGCCGGAAGCCCCGCCCCAGCCTGCCCCTGAACCGCAAAAAGAAGAGACGGTGATAGAGCTGCCTCCTCCAAAAGCTAAGAAAGCGTCTCCGGCTAAAGCTAAGCCTAAGGCAAAGACTTCTAAAGCAAAGAAGACTAAAGCTGAAACTAAGGCTAAACCTGAAGCCAAACCTGAACCGGAACCGAAAAAAGAGCCGGAACCTGAAAAAC
>CAZRQP010000075.1:0-2047 GCA_964602315.1 uncultured Dehalococcoidaceae bacterium | reverse complement strand
CCGGAACCTGAAAAACCGGCAGAACCGATTATTACTCCTCCGCCGGAAGCAAAACAGGAGTCTCCGCCGGTAGAGGAACCTGAAACTAAAGTTGAGCCTGAACCCGCCCCCGAAGTCGCGCTAAAGCCGGAAGATATCCAGGATGGCATGGAGGTTACCACCGACCAGCTGGATACGCTTTTCCGCTCGGATAAATCGGGCGCCCATTCGAAGTTAGCTGAAAAGACGCTGGTAATCAAGGGCGTTGTCGGGAAGGTGTTCGTTAGAGAGCATCTGGAAATCCGCTATATCATACTTACCGGCAGCGATAAAAAGATGATATGGAGCCTGCGTTGCTCGTTCGATAAGGAAGAGTCCTCCAAACTCACCCGCCTTAATGAGGGACAGGAAGTGACCATACGCGGCAAGTACGACGGCTATAGTAAGAACATCATCTTCAAAGACTGCGTCCTGGTCTAGAGGATTACACTCTTAATTACTTCCAGCAGTTTGTTCAATATCCGCGCCGTGGCGCCCCAGATTACCGTTCCACGGTAGTTGTAGGTGAAAGAAACTAGCTTTTCTCCATTGAATATCTCTGTGTCCGACTTACAGCAGGACTTGTCCAGCAGCGCTTTAACGGGTATGCTTATTGCTTTTTCCACCTCTTCCTTGTTAGTCGTGAAGCGGTAGGGCCAGGGTATCATGGCTACAAACGGCGTCACTATGTAGCTGGATGTCGTCGTTATCTCGTCGTCCATCTCGCCCAATAGGGTAACGTCTTCCCGGCGCAGGCCTATTTCCTCCTCGGCTTCCCGCAAAGCGGTATCCAGCAGGTTCTTGTCCCTCTTCTCCCGTGTCCCCCCGGCATAAGATATCTGGCCTTTATGTACCTTAACCGTCATTGTCCGCTTGATAAAAACGATGCGGTACTCCCCGTCTTGCCGGTAAATCGGTATCAGTACAGCGGAGGATAAACGTTGCTTATCGGTAATATATCGCTTGGTTCTCTGCGCGAAGAAACTCTTCAGTTCTTCTTCCATCGACCTTATATTAGTATGACGTTAGTGTAATTTCAAATTGACAACCTTTTACCCCGTTGTCATCCTGAGCGCCAGCGAAGGATCTCGGTAGTGACAGGCGGTGTCTTTCCTTTCAGTAGGGAGTTATATTGTGTATAATTTAACTGTCGCTGGAGGAAAACCATCATGGACTTTAATCTATCCGAACAGGAAAAAATGTTGCAAAGCTTGGCTAAGGACTTCGCGGAAAAGCAAGTCGCTCCCCGGGCGGCGGAAATCGACCGCACCGGCGAGGTCCCAGTTGACCTGGTGGGAGAAATGGGCAAGCGGGGCTTCCGCGGCTTGCCTTACCCTGCGGAATACGGCGGAGAAGGCGCAGGCTATGTAAGCTTTGTCTTGATGTTGGAGCAAATCTGCCGTGCCTCCATGACCGTGGGCGCTATCGTTTCGGTCAATACCGTGTCGGAGGAAGGCATTTTCCGCTTCGGCAATGAGGAGCAGAAAAAACGTCTCCTCACGCCTCTGGCGAAAGGGGAACTGCTGGGCGGTATCGGCTTCACCGAGCCGGATACCGGTTCCGACCCCCGCATGGTAAAGAGCGTGGCGCGCCGCAGTGGCAAGGGCTGGGTTATCAACGGACAGAAAATATTCATGTCCATGGCGAAGGTGCTTGATATGGTGTTGCTGTTTGCCCGCCGTGAGGGTGCTGACGACCTTAATGCTTTCATCGTGGAATCTGAAGCTAAGGGGTTTGCTGTCCAGGAAGTGCTGGAAACGATGGGCATAAGAGGACTTGGAGCTTCTATCGTTAATTTTGATGATGTTTACGTTCCGCAGGAGAACTTAATAGGTAACCCAGGGCAGGGCTTTGATATTTTGCTGGACGCCATCAGCGTGGAGCGGATGAGCGTGGCCATGCAGGCAGTGGGCGTGGCGCAGGCGGCGCTTGATTTATCAATCGATTATGCCAAACAGCGCCAAGCGCGGGGAAAACCCATTGCCCGCATGCAGGCTATCCAGCAGCCGCTGGCGGAGATGGCCTCCCG
>CAZRQP010000074.1:0-6981 GCA_964602315.1 uncultured Dehalococcoidaceae bacterium | reverse complement strand
TCCATACTTGATATTAGCACGGGTGTTCTGGTGGGGTAAAGGGGATTTTGTCGTGGTTTTGTTTGGGGGAGGGGTGGTGTATAATGCAGGAAAGAAAATCCCCCTTAATCCCCCTTTTTCAAAGTGGGAGACTGGTAAGGGAGAAGAGAAAATGAAGACGAATGTGCTTTACTACGGGGACAACCTGGAAATTTTAAGAAACCGCGAGTATTTCCCGGACGAATGTGTGGATTTGATATACCTTGACCCACCGTTCAATAGCAAGAAGGACTATAACATTTTATTTAAAGAGAACGGGGGCGTGGAGAGCGAGGCGCAGATAAGGGCGTTCACGGACAGCTGGCAATGGGGCCAAACAGCGCAGAAAACATACGAAGATATTGTGACTGAAGGGCCTGTCAAAGTGGGGAGGTTGATTGGGGCGATGTATGAAGCACTGGGGAACAACGACGTGATGGCTTACCTGGTGATGATGACAGCGCGGCTGGTTGAGCTGCACAGGGTATTAAAGAGCACAGGGTCTTTATATTTACACTGCGACCCGACGGCAAGCCACTATTTGAAGCTGGTGCTTGACCAGATATTCGGGCCGGTGAATTTTAGAAATGAGATAAGCTGGAAACGCACTACTGCTCATAGTGATAGTAAACGTGCAGGCAGGATACATGATATATTGCTATTCTATACAAAAAGTGAAAAATATATCTGGAATAAAGTTTACCAACCCTACGACACAGAATATGTAGAACAATATTATAGATATAAAGAACCTAATGGTCGATTATATGCATCTGGAGATGTAGCAGCAGCAGGACCTGGGCCTGCACGATACTTCAAAGGAAAGTTGAGAGAACCTCCAAAAGGTTCACATTGGCGTTTTTCACAAGAAAAAATAGACCAATACATAGCAGAAGGTCGTATTTTCTTTACACCCAACGGATTTCCAAGATATAAAAGATATCTAGATGAAATGCCAGGTATGCCTATTCAAGATATCTGGGCAGATAAAGAGGTACAACCAGTTGTTTCTTGGTCTAAAGAGGGATTAGGTTATGATACACAAAAACCTCTAGCATTACTTGAACGCATAGTAAAAGCAAGCTCGAATGAGGGTGACATAGTGCTGGACCCATTTTGCGGGTGCGGGACGGCGGTAGTGGCGGCGCAGAAGCTGAACAGGAAATGGATAGGAATAGATATTACTCACTTAGCCATAAACCTGATGCGCGTACGCTTGAAGGACAGCTTCGGAATCAAGGCAGAGGTAATCGGGGAGCCAGTAGATTTAGCGGGGGCGAAAGAACTGGCGAGCCAGTCGGACAAATACCAGTTCCAGTGGTGGGCGCTGGGATTGATAGGGGCGAGACCAGCGGGAGAGAAAAAGAAGGGAGCGGACAAAGGCGTAGATGGAATTATACCATTTTTCGATGACCCAAAAAGCAAGCCGATGAGAGTGTTAGTTCAGGTAAAGAGCGGGCACGTAGGAATAAAAGATATCCGCGAACTTGAAACAGTCGCCGATAAAGAAGCAATCGGTGTGTTCATAACTTTAAAACCTCCAACAACGCCAATGAAAACAGAGGCAATAAGTGCAGGCTTCTATCACTCTAATATCTGGAATGAAGATTACCCTAAGATACAAATTTTAACCATAGAAGAAATACTAGATGGTAAGAAAGTCGATATGCCAAAACAGCATCAAACCAGCGTGGCTTTTACTAAAGCGCCGAAAATAAAGAAAAAGCATGGGAAGCAGTTGAAGATGGGGGAGTAAAAACCCCCTTAATCCCCCTTTACGAAAGGGGGAAAAGGAAAAGGGGCGGGGTTTTTCCCGCCCCTCTTTTTTACGTTGTTTTAGATGAACAATGGGCACATGACGAGGGTGATGGTGGCCAGGAGCTTGACCAGAACGTGGAGGGAGGGCCCGGCGGTGTCTTTAAGCGGGTCGCCGACGGTATCTCCGACGACGGCCGCCTGGTGGGCTAAGGAATTCTTGCCTAACACCTCTCCATTTGCGTCCTTAAGCTGGCCGTCCTCAATCATCTTCTTGGCGTTATCCCAGGCGCCGCCGCCGTTATTCATGAACGACGCCATCATGATACCGCCAATAGTGCCTACCATAAGCACGGCAGCGACTACCATCGCGGCATCATAGTCCAGCGGAAGATATTTGAATACAACCCCAATGACAATTGGACTTAATACCACCAATAATCCGGGCGCAATCATTTCCCGGAGACCGGCCTTGGTAGTGATATCAACAGCCCTTCCGTAATCGGGCTTGTGGGGATTATTGGGGTCTTTGGGATTCAGAATTTCGGGGTCTTCCCGGAACTGACGGCGGACTTCCTCGATTATCTTTGAGGCAGTCTTGCCGACTGCCTTGATAGCCCAGGCGCTAAAGAGATAAACAATCATGACCGCCAGCAAAGCGCCGACGAACACCTCGATTTGAGCTATGTTTACCAAGTTATACTGGCCTTCAGTGCCGAACTTGATAAGCGATACCCTGTCGAGATAAGCCTGGAAGAGCAGGAAAGCCGCCAGACCGGCGGAAACCATGGCGTAGCCCTTGGTCAGGGCCTTGGTGGTGTTGCCCACGGCATCGAGGCGGTCGGTGATTTTACGTACTTCAGGTCCGGCTCCCGCCATCTCGTTGATGCCGTTAGCGTTATCCGTAATCGGGCCGAAGGTGTCCATGGACAGCACGTAGGGGCAAGTCATCAGCATACCCATCGTGGCTACCGCAGTGCCGAAAGCGCCGGCGCCAAGCACGCCGCTCTGCGTGCCCATCCAGTAAGCCACCAGCAGCGATACACCGATGATAAGCGCCGTGGCAAAGGTCGTTGACATGCCCACGGACATGCCCATGATTATATTCGTCGCGGGGCCTGTTTTAGACGCCTCGGCAATCTCCTTGACGGGCCGGTAGCGCGACTCTGTATAGTACTGGGTAACGAACACGATTACGACACTGGCAGCGATGCCGACCATGCCGGCCCCGAAAAGCCACCAGTTATCAAGCATATAGTAAACCGTTGCTGCCAGGCCGACTGCCGAAAGCGCAATGGCCACAAAGTAACCGCGGTTGAGCGCATCCATGGCGTTCTCATTCTCTTTAGCCCTGACGACGAGCAGTCCGACAATGCTGGCAATCATGCCAAAGCCGCGAACACAGAGCGGGAATAAGACCCAGGCGACGTTTCCCGTAGCCAGATAGGCAAAGATACCGAGAATCATCGCGCCGATATTCTCCGCTGCTGTCGATTCGAAAAGGTCGGCGCCGCGTCCGGCGCAGTCGCCGACATTATCACCGACGAGGTCGGCAATAACGGCCGGATTACGCGGGTCGTCTTCCGGGATACCTGATTCAACTTTACCTACGAGGTCGGCACCTACATCAGCGGCCTTAGTATAGATACCGCCACCCAGCTGGGCAAACAGGGCGACGAAGCTGGCACCGAACCCGAAACCAACGATAAGATGCGGGGCAATATCCGGGTTATTTTGGCCGCCGTAGGCAAAAAAGATGGCGGTTACACCGATGAGGCTAAGAGCAGTGATTAAAAAGCCTGAAACCGCGCCGCCGCGAAGGGCAACATTAACGGCTTCTTTAAGACTTTTCTGGGCGGCTGCGGCACAACGCACGTTCGATTTAACGGCGATGTACATACCGATGAAACCCGCCAAGCCGGAACAGAACGCGCCGACAAGAAAGGCTATCGCCGTACGCAAGCCTACATTCAAGTCACTGTAGCCGTGCTGTTCTACGCCGGTGTGTCCCAGAGCGCCTACCAGAACACCGATGATAACCGCGATACCAAGCGAATATATAGCGATGGTGGTGTACTGGCGTTTTAAGAATGCCCAGGCGGCCTGGAAAATTATATCTCCGATTTCCTTCATCTTGGGAGTACCGGTGGGCCGCTTCATGACGTTCCTGATGAGGAAAATCGCGAATATGACCGTGATTACACATGACACCGGGACTATCCAAAAAATACCTGGTAAAGACATTTTCCCCCTTTCTCTGTAAGCAGGTACAGATGCATATATTTCCGGGTGTTTCCCCCCAAATCTTACCCGGCTAATTTGGATATGTTAAAAAATAAAAGAGCAGGAGATACCAACCCCCTGCTCCATTTCATGCTTCCATTGCCAAGAACATGGTTATCCATGATTATAATATGATTTTATCTTGTTGTCTATTCCTTTTTATTACAAGCTATTATTGGCCGAACTTAATCCTCGGCAGGTCGGCCTCTTTCATGGTGTCGGCCATTGTCCAGAAGTAGGCTTCGCCGGTGTAAACCTGATAGATGGCCAGCAGGGGATTATCCGGGGTGGTGATGCCGAAGTTCTTGACGAAAGGTCTTTCCTCGAGGCACCTGGCCCTTAATTTTGCATCGGTGACCGGCCTGGCCTTGCCGGAAACGCGCATGACCTGGCTGAAATCCTTGGTCTGGAAGTAGATTTCCACCTTTGGATTCGCATCAAGCTGTTTGGAAACGGCCTTGACCGACTGCATCTGCAGATAAAAGCCGGTCTCGTCGGCGTACCACATCCCCAATGCCCTGACCCTCGGCTGGTCGCCCTCGGCGGTAGCCAGGTAGCAGGTCTTGTTATCGTTAGCAAATTTTACGCAGTCTTTGAAGTCCATTCTTTACTCCTCTTGATACACAATTTATTTTTTGGGATTCCATTTTAAATCTTTATAGCGGTCTCTTATCTTGGGCTTTTCTATTTTGCCGGTCGGATTGCGCGGCACATCGCCGAAGAGGATGAGCCTGGGCCAGGCGTACTTGGGAAGCTTCGGCTCAAAGTAAGCCCTAACCTGCTGCTCGTTGAGCTCAATACCTTCTTTAGGCTGAACAATGGCGGCAACAACCTCACCGTACCTTTCGTCAGCTACACCGATAATCGCCACGTCTTTGACTTCCTGCTGGCCGATAAGCACCGATTCGAGGTCGACGGGATAGATATTCTCGCCGCCGCTGATAATAAGGTCTTTCTTACGGTCGATATAGGAGATAAAGCCCTCCTCGTCCTGCTTCACGAGGTCGCCCGTGTAGAGCCAGCCGTCTTTCAACGATTCGGCAGTTTTTTCCGGGTTCTTATAGTAGCCTTTCATTATATTAGCGCCGCGGATAATTATCTCACCGACTGTGCCCGGAGGCACATCATTGCCTTTTTCATCAATCACGCGGGCATCAAGGTTCAGTCTAGGATAGCCGAAAGAGCCAAGTTTGTGCAGGTTCTCCAACCCAAGGTGCATACAGGGTCCCGAGGATTCGGTAAGGCCGTAGTTTTCTTCGTACTGGATATCGGGGAAGAACTCAAGGAAACGCCTGACCAGCACCGGCGGGATAGGCTGGGCGCCGGAGTGGACCAGCCGCAGCGCACTTATATCATAGTCGGACAGCTTGAGGTCGCCTCTATCAAGGGCGGTAACGATATCCTGCAGCCATGGCACCAGCAGCATACTGATAGTGACTTTTTCTTTACTGTATAATTCCAGAATCAGTTTAGCGGTTACTCTCTCGCCGCCGGTTGTCATTACGGCTCTCCCGCCTCCCATGAGACTGCCGAACCAGTGCATCTTGCCGCCGGTATGGTAGAGGGGCTGGATGAGCAGAAAGCAGTCTTTGCGGTTTTCCCGGTGGGAGAAGTTTTCGTTCACGGCCGTATGCTCAAGGCTGCGGTGGCATAATAGGGTAGCCTTAGGGTCGCCGGTGGTGCCGGAAGTAAAGTATAAACCGGCTTCATCCTCGCCGGTCAACCGGATATCCGGGGCAACCGGAGAAGCCTTAGACAGAACATCCTCGAAAGGCTCCATGCCCTGCGGCAGATTATCGCCGACGTAGAAATATTGCTTGATAGTCTTAAGGTCTTTACGGATTTCCGCTACTCTCTCCGAGAAACTCTCGTCGAGAACCATGATTTTCGGTTCGGCGATATCGGTACAGTATTTAATCTGCCGGGCGATGAACCTGAAGTTAAGCGGGGCGGCAATAGCACCAGCTTTCAAGATGCCGAAATAGGCTTCCAGCCAGTTGAGCGAATTCATCATCAGGTGTACTACCACATCGCCCTTTTTAATACCCCGGTCGATAAGCGCGTTAGCAACACGGTTGGCCCTTGCATCGAACTGCTTCCAGGTAAGCTCCTTTCTATAACCCGTACTGGGTGTGAGTTCCACGAGAGCGATAGAGTCGGGAGTAAGCCTGGCATTTCTAGCGAGTATTTCTGTGATGGTCATCGTCCGGCTCCTTTAAATCTAATTTGAAATATAATATCCGGAGAGAAAAAGGTGCACCTGCGGTGAGTTAAAGAAAAGGGATAATTACTTATTGATTCAATCATCGGGCTGCTGTTTGAAAGCGAGACGAACACCATTGATTATAGTCTGTTTAATCGTAAAATGTCAATCGGGTTAGCTTTGAGAGGTCTTTAATGCTGTGCTATAATTTTGTAGAGGATAATATCAAAAATGATGGAACAACTCGATAAAATAGAAAAACGCTATAAGGAAATTGATAAGAAGCTGTCGCAACCTGAAGTGGCGACCGATATCAACCAGGTACAGGCGCTTTCTCAAGAACGGGCCAAACTTGAGGATGTCGTCCTGAAATACCGCCGATATAAAAAGGTCGTTAAAGAGCTCGACGATGTAAAGTCGATAAGCACCGCCGGAAACGATGAAGAAATGGGTTCTCTTATCAAGCAGGAGAGCGCCGCTTTACAGGGAGAACTGGATAAACTGACAGAAGAACTGCGGCTGGCTTTACTGCCCAAAGACCCTAACGATGAGAAGGATATCATCATGGAAATCAGGGCGGGCACGGGAGGCAACGAGGCGGCGCTGTTTGCCGCCGACCTTTACCGCATGTACAGTCGCTACGCCCAGGGCCAGAGCTGGAAAACCGACGTCATGAGCACCAGCGAAAGCGGCATCGGGGGCTTTAAGGAAATCATCTTCGA
>CAZRQP010000073.1:0-6994 GCA_964602315.1 uncultured Dehalococcoidaceae bacterium | reverse complement strand
CCAGTATCCATATGTCCTTGCCTATATCCAGCAGGCTCTGCCCCTGCAGCATCATCGCTCTTATTCCCTCCACTCCGTAAGTCAGCGGCAGGAACTTTGATATCCATTCCAGGACGACCGGCAGCTGGTCCACCGGTATGAAAAGTCCGCTGACGAACACCTGCGGAATGATAATCAGTGGAATGAACTGTATCATCTGGAACTCGTTCCGGGCGAAGGCGGAAAAGAAGGTGCCCAGGCATACCGCGTTGATTCCTATGAGCGCCTGGAAAACGAGAATCTGCCACAGATCGCCGCTGTAACTGATATCCAATACATACACCATATAGAAAAACATTATCAGGGTCTGCAATAAAGCGAATCCCAGCAGGCCCAGCAGATATCCCGCCACGACATCTATCTTGGATATCGGCGAAGCCAGCAGGCGCTCCAGCGTGCCCTGGGTGCGCTCCCTTAAAAAGCTGATGCCGGTTATCAGGAACCCGAAGAACAGAATCAGTGTGGCCAGTATAGCCGGGGAGAAAGCGTCCAGTGAGTTCTTGTCCGGGATGCTGAAACCGGCGATGCTGGCTATCACCAGCGGAGCTACAATTATCAACGCGATAGTGCGCCGGTCGCGTACCACCTGGAGTATCACCCGCTGGGCGACGGTAAAAGTACTACCGGACATCTTTCCGCTCCTCATCCTGCCTGATAAAATAGAGAAAAGCGTCCTCCAGCGAGGTCTCTTTATCGCCGGTGGCGGCGCATAGTTCATCCGGCGAGCCTTGACCAACCACCCTGCCCATCCGCAGAAAGGCAAGCTGCTGGCAGTGTGCCGCGTCGTCGAAGGTATGGCTGGAAATTATCAGTGTATGCCCCGCCTTGGTAAGGTTGGTAAAGTATTCCCAGAAATGCACCCTTAATTCGGGGTCCAGGCCTACCGTCGGCTCATCCAGGAATATCAGGGGCGGCTGGTGGACTATCGCGCACGCCAGGCTGACACGCTGTTTCATGCCGCCGCTCAAATTTAGTACCTGCGTTTTGCGCTTATCCCAGAGGTCGACTACTTTGATGATTTCGTTGACGCGCTGCGACCTTTCTTTCCTGTCTTTCAGTCCGTAAATCCTGGCAAAAAACTCGATATTCTGCTCTACTGATATCTCCGAATATAACGCCGGCAGCTGGGGCATATAGCCGATATTTCTAGCAATCGCCCTCGTGAGTGGCTTTCCCATGCATAAAATGCTGCCCCCCGCCGGTTTTAGCAGACCCGCCATCAGTCGTATCAGGGTGGTCTTGCCCGCCCCGTTGGGCCCCAGCAACCCGTAGCTGGTGCCGCTCCCTATTTCCAGCGTCATGTCGTCGATAACCTTCAGGCTGCCGTATTTGAATTCCAGGTTTTTGACCGCTATCGCGGGGACTGTCATCGGGATTCTTCCTTTTCTTTAAGCAGTCCGTGCAGTAATTAGTCCGGGAATTTAAAGCTCTCTATTATATGTTCAAAATCGGCTTCAACTTCATCCGTCGCTTCCATATTCGTGGTCACGACGAGAAACCATATCTGCTCTTTATAATCGAAAGCCGCAATCCAGCCTGTCAAGCGGTTAGGTATATCTGTAAGATCTTCTACCACCATTGAAAAGACCATTTTTTCTGCATCCACCCCCGCAACCTGCAGCGAAGACCGCTCGTGTATTACAACGTTGTCTCCCGTAAAATCAAGATTATCTCTGTAATAGTCCAGTTTGGTTGTGGCATCCTGCCAGTCTACCGTAGGATTCCATAGTTGTATACTTATTATCTTGCGAGTTGTGTCATTATCGGTCGAGGCATAATATTGCAGTACAACGTAATCCCGTTCATCGCTTTCTTCCTCGTAAACGGACTCGCTTTTTTCATAGTCGTCCGGATATTCGTATGAAAAATCGATACCACGTTTCGTTAAAGTCTCGGTAATATACCCCGGAGTAGTATTTTCGGGGGTATCCGAACATCCTGTAAAAGCTATCGATACTACCAGTACCGCCAGCAACAGGATAACTGAATAAATTATGATACGCGTTGTTATGTTTTCTCTAAAAATCATTTTCCAAGGCACCTCTCATACACCTTTTCCATTTCTTCCGCTATTGCCCCCCACCCGTATTTCCCCCGCACCAGCGCCTGCCCGTCTCGACCAAATTTCTGCCTTCTTTCCCCGTCACTAAGCATCCGCCGCAGGGCGTCCTTCAGCGCCTCTGTGTCGTAAGGTACTATCGGTCCCCCCTTGTCCTTAACGATATTTGCTATGCCGCAGCGGTCGGTCACTACCACCGGTGTGCCGCAGGCCAGCGCTTCTAAGACGCTGATGCCGAACGACTCGTAGAAAGAGGGCAGGGTATAAATATCTGCGTCCACATAAGCGGCGAGCTTCTGTTCGCCGTAAAGCCCCCCCGTGAATATCACCTTATTTCCCAGCTTGAGTTCATCTACCAGGTTCCTAAGCGAAGGTAAAAATCCGTCGTCCGGCCCGGCAATCACCAGCCTTGCCTCGCTGAAGTCCCCCACCAAACCGTTGAAAGCCTTTATCAGCAGGTCTATGCCCTTGCTCCGATGCACCCTCCCCAGAAAGAGAATGACCCGTTGTTTCGCGTCAATTCCGTACTTATCCCGGAATGCTCCTTTCGGCGGGAGGTTCCGGTATTCCGCCAGGTCGATGCCGTTGGGCACGACGTCCATTTTTCCTTCATCGACGCCGTAGCTAATGAACTGGGGCAACTCCAAGGGCGCCAGCGCTATCAGGCGTGTTGCGTCCTGTATCAGCCTCCGGCCCCCCATGATGTCGAACAGGCTCTTCAGTCTTTGCTTGGCGAGGATATTCACCAGAGAACCCCTCGGCTGCACTATATAGGGCACGTTATTTTTCATGGCATAACGGTGCGCCAGCAGGTTCTGCAGCGTGCGGAACTCATTGAGGTGGACGATATCATAGTTTTTAAGGTCTTGTTTCATCGCGCCTATCATCCCCGGCGAAAGGAAAATCCGGTGCCGGAAAGCAACATAGTTATTCAGGTTGCGGAAACGCCTTATCTCGATGCCGTCGACTGTTTCCTGTTTTTCTTTTATCCTATTGTGCCTGTCCAGAGCATCGGTGGTGAAAATAGTAACCTTATGCCCCCACTTCACCAGTTCTTTGCATAGACCGTACGTGCTGCGAGGCGGCCCCCCATACGACCAAGCCGGGTAAAAATAGGGTATCACCTGCAATATTTTCATATTCGGTACATTATAATCTCTCACGTACACATCGGGCAAATACATTAGCCCGGCAGGCGGGAGATGGTGGTAATGCCCGGGGCGGGCACGCTTAAGGAGTCCAACCCCGCCGGCTATCTCCCCGATGCTAAAAATTAAAAAACAAAGCTTTCTAGTTAGTCGTGTAGCCCCGACTGAAGAACCTTAAGGCCGCGAACTGGTTGACCGCCTGCTCCAGCAGTTTTTTATTTAACGTCGCCACCGCATCCATGCTTCTCGCCAGGAACACCTGCGCCATCCGCTGCCGGTCCTTCATAATCGCCCTTGTGCCCAGGCCTCGGTAGGTCTCGATGTCCTGGTAGTAGCGGTACCGCGACATCTCCTCGGCGTTCAGCGGGTCCGGCGCGCCTTTCGGGGTCTGCGGTATCGACAGGTGCACTGCCAGTCGCTCGGGGTGCGACTGCAGCAGGCCGGCCACAAAGCTCCACGCCGTCATGACCGAAGGCACCATCGCTTTCATGCGGAACACCTTATAATTGATATTGCTCTTTTTAATGGCATCGTACTGTGATTTATGCAGCCGGGTAAAGGCTTTGCCGGCTTCTATCAGCCCTCTGTCCGTCCACAGCTTATTTCCCATCTTTTCCGTGAGTTGACGGTACTCCTCGTCGATCAGGATGCCCGTCTGGCAGAGATAGGGCTCGTAAACGTTCTTGTCGAGTTCTTCGGCTTTTACCTGCCCGCCGATTTCCTTCCCCCTGAAATAGTTCACGACAAAGCTGCGGGCGCCCTGCGTGGTGATTCTTTCAGCGTGAGAGCCCACGTCCGGGAAGTCCTCCCCCTGCTTTAACAACCCCACCTTAACGCACCACCTCCGCAAGTGCGGTCCCATATAGGTCTCCTCCAGCTGCCGGTCGAAAAGGTCGTTGGAGACCGATATGCTGGTGTTGGATATCAGGGCGAGTTCCGTCCTCTGTTCCTTGGAAAGGCAGAAATAAACGCGGAAACCATGATATCTGGATACCTTCTTCTCCTTGTAGGCATCAATGATGGAGCGGCTGCGGTGCTGTCCTCCCCATATTTTCAACGGCTTGTGCGGCAGATAAGACACTATATACTCGGCGATAAGGTCGCTGAATTCACGCTCTTTATTCGCGTCGTCTTTCATGCGCAGGAAGGTATTATGCGTCATCAGTATCTCACGGTTGTCCCGGAACGTCTCGCCGGTTTCCGGGTTAAGGCGTGCATCAAGACTCACTATCTGTGACATCGCTTTGCCGTTAATGGTGCAGCGTATGTAATAACTCTTTTTTACGCCGTCCTGGAAAATATACACCGGCACATTTCTCGTCCGTTCCAGTGTATCTATGCTGTCCAGAAACTCAAGAACGGTATTTTCAACTTCATGGTCTTTTTTAGCGCCTTTGTCAAATAACACGTCCATTTTACACCCCTCCGCTTTGTCCGATATCCTATACTCGTCCCATTGTACACCCCTCTAAAAACGGAGGCAATATCAGCTTAACTGAAGGTGTTAGATAACATGCATTTACTGCATTACGGGCATTATCTTGATTTTTCCATGCCTATTTTTACAAATAGTAATAAAATACTATAGTTTTATGCCTGCAGCTATTGACAAATATGCTCAAGTTTGCTAATCTGCTAGTCAAGGATAACTTAGGAGGTGCGAGATGCAGGCATATTGCATGAAATGCAGGAAGAAAGTTGAGATGAAAAATCCCAGGGCGGTCACCCTTAAGAACGGGAGGCCGGCGACCCAGGGAACCTGCCCCTCCTGCGGAACGAAAGTATTCCGCATCGGCAAGTAGTAATTGCTTTTGTTGCAGACTTTCCCCGTCGTACAATTACCGGTCGGACTTTTTAGGCTACCGACTTATTATAAATTGAATTACTGGTAAGTCGATTCAAAGCTTTAGATAGTCTAGGGATAGCAACAACCAGAAACTACGAATAAGGCATTGCTTCGGCAGTGCCTTATTTCATTTTAATCTCAACTATGTTTTACGTTTCCAGGTAGTGCCCTGCGGTTTGTCTTCCAGCGCAATACCGATTTCACTCAAGCTATTACGTATCTCGTCGGCTAGCTGGAAATTTTTAGCTTCTCTTAATTCTTTACGAAGTGATATCAGAAACTTCATAATAGCATCGGTGTCTTCAGGTGGACCCTTAGAAATTTCTTTAAAGTTTATTTTTACCATTTTTTCGCTTACGGATAGTGCAAGTTGCCTCAATAACTTCACATCAACTGGTGGCTCTTTCTTTCCTTTGAAAGTCAGTCCCAGTATCCCACCCAATTCCTTAAGCGTTTCCCGCCCTTTCACTACGTCCACCCCCTCCTCCTCCGCTCGGTTGATATCCCGCGCCAGGTCGAAGAGGGCCGCCAGCGCCTGCGGGGTATTGAAATCGTCGTCCATGGCGTCTAGAAACCGCTGGCGGTAAGGTTTTTCATCAAGTTCTTTACCCCCACCCCCATGGCTTTCCCTATTCGCCACACGCGCCAGTCTTTCCGCCCCTGCCTGCGCCGCCTCGATAGCCTCGTCCGTGTAGGTCAGCGGACTGCGGTAATAAGAGCTCAAGATAAACACCCGCATGCCGTCGGCGGTGTACTTTTTCAGCGCGTCCCGTATCGTAATCAGGTTGCCCAGGCTCTTGCTCATCTTCTCCGCGTCCATCTGGAGCAGTCCGTTATGCATCCAGTACTTCACGAAAGGCTTTTTTCCCGTGTAACTCTCGCTCTGGGCTATCTCGTTTTCATGGTGGGGGAAGACCAGGTCCTGGCCTCCGCCGTGAATATCTATCTGCTCGCCGAGGTATTTCACAGACATGGCGCTGCACTCGATATGCCACCCCGGTCGTCCTTTACCCCAGGGACTGTCCCAGGACGGCTCGTCCGGCTTGGCCGCCTTCCATAGAACGAAGTCCATCGGGTCTTCCTTGGCTTCGCCGACTTCCACCCTCGCCCCGGCCTTCATCTGCTTGAGACTGCGCTTGGACAACTTACCGTAGTCGGCAAGCTTACCTACCCGGAAATAGACGTTTCCTTCCACCGCGTAGGCGTAGCCCTTCTCTACCAGCCCCTGCGTCATGTTTATGATTTCCGGGATAGTCTCCGTGGCTTTGGGGGTGTGGTGCGGCCGCAGGATATTCAGGGCGTCCATGTCCTCGAAGTACCGCAGGGTAAACTTTTCCGTTAGTTCCCTGACCGTTATGCCCTGCCGGTTGGCGTGGTTGATGATGTTGTCCTCGACGTCGGTGACGTTTTCCACGTGTTTCACCTTATAGCCGCGGTACTCAAGGTAGCGCCGGACGACGTCGAAGATGATGTAGCTCATACCGTGCCCGATGTGCGCATCGGCGTAGGGATTGATACCGCAGACGTACATCTTAACCTCGTCGCCGATGGGCTTAAATTCCTCTTTCTTGCCGGATACAGTGTCGGTTACTTTCATTTTTTCCCTTCTATGAGTGCCACGGCGTAAGCGGCGATGCCTTCCCCTGCCCCGATAGACCCCACTCCATTATTGCTGCCGGCTTTCACGCTGACTTTATCTTCATTGATGCCCAGCACATGGCTAAAATTGTGCCTCATCTCGTCGATGTATTCACGCAAGCGTGGCTGTGCGGCTACTACCGTAGCATCGATATTCACCACGCTATAGCCCCCCTCCTCCAGCTTTTCCACCACCTTATCCAGCAGGAACAGGCTGGAGACCTCCTTAAATTCCGCTTCGCCGGGCGGGAAATGCTTGCCGAT
>CAZRQP010000072.1:0-7184 GCA_964602315.1 uncultured Dehalococcoidaceae bacterium | reverse complement strand
CACGTTCAGCTTGTCGCCGTCTTTAAGCGGCAGGGTCATGTCCTTGGGGTAAACGCTTTCTCCATTGATAAAAAAGTCGTAGGAATGCATCAGGTTGCCGTCCTTGTTCAGCAGCAGCCTCTTTAAGTCCGGGTACTGCCGCACCAGGTCGTGCAGGCACTCGCGGACGGTCTTGCCTTCCACTTTCATATTCAATACGCCGCCGGTGTATCTACCGAAAACCGACGATATTTCGACGTTTACACTCATTACTTCTTCGCCCGTTTCGCTTTCTTGCCGCAGACCTCGCAGTCGGGGTCGCGGTTGATTTTAAACTCGCTGAATTTCATCTTCAGCCCATCGAAGTTTAAAAGCCTGTCGGTCAGTAGCTCTCCCAGTCCTGTTATATATTTTATGACCTCCGTAGCCTGGATGCACCCGATTACCGCCGGCGTCACCCCTATAACCGGGAATTTCTCTTTCGGCATGGTCACGTTGTGATACAGGCAGTTAAGGCAGGCGGTCTTGCCCGGCAGGACAGTCATCGCCCGCCCCTCGAAGCCATAGACCGCCCCGTGAAAGAAGGGGATGCCTTTCTCGACCGCTGTCCTGTTTAAGAGATACCGTGTCGGCAGGTTGTCCATGGCGTCCACGATTACATCGGCGTCACCCACGAGTTTAGAAATGTTTGCTTCGGTTATCGTCTCGTTGATAGTATCGATTTTAACGCGGGTATTGAATTTACGCAGCTTGTCCGCCGCCGAGTCCGCCTTTCGTTTCCCTACATCTTCTTCCCAGTGCAGGACCTGCCGGTTGAGATTGCTCAAGTCCACTTTATCGTGGTCGGCGATGCGTAATGTGCCGATGCCTGCGGCAGCCAGGTAAACCGCTATCGGCGAGCCCAGTCCTCCAGCACCCGCCAGGAACACCTTGGCCTTTTTCAGCTTTTCCTGCCCCGCCTCCCCGAACCCGTATATCATTATCTGGCGGTCGTACCTTTGCAGTTCTTCTGGCGTCAGCATAGTATCGCTCGCTTGCCTAGATTGTCTCGCTGTCTATCCATTCCAGGTAGTCCCGACTCCCGCCGATTACAGGCAGGGCGATTATCTCCGGGATGCGGTAGCTGTGGAGTTTCTTCACCGACTTTATCACTTCCGGCAGCAGCGACTCTTTGGTTTTTACGATGAGCAGGCTTTCCTCGGTCGCCTCCAGTTTGTCTTTCCACCAGAAGTGTGAACTCACCGCCGGGATAATGTTAACGCAGGCAGCCTGCCGTCTCTTGACCAAAGCATTTCCGATTTTCTGCGCTTCTTCCTGGTCTTTCGCGGTAATAAAAACTACGGTGAATTTTTTCTGTTCCATTTATAGTGAGCCTGCCTGTCCTCTGTAGCTTTAGCGTAGGAGGGTCGAACCATTTCCTTAGACTATTTCCATCATCCGCTCGACGGGCAGCAGGGCTTTTACGCGTATCGCCTCCGGCACTTTCACCTCCGGCGTCAGCGTTTCCAGCGACTCCAGGATTTTTTCCAGCGTGATTTTCTTCATATCGGGGCATATTGCCTTGTTTGAAGCCGGGATGAATTTCTTGCCGGGATTTTCCTTATTAAGCCGGTGCACGATTTCAATCTCCGTCCCGACGATTAGCTCTTTGACGTCCTCGCGGGCGGCGTAGCGCACCATGCCGCTGGTGCTCAAGGCTTCATCGGCCAGGGCGATAACTTCCGGGCGGCATTCCGGGTGCACCACCACTTTAGCTTTTGGGAACTCTTTCTTGCGGCGGTCGATGTCCTCCGGCAGTATATTAACGTGAGTGGGACAGTAGCCGGGCCACAGGTGCATCGACTTACCGGTCTTTTTGATGATATAGTCGCCGAGGTACTGGTCCGGCACGAACAATATTTCCCTGTCCTTAATGGCATTGACTACCTTCACGCCGTTGGCGGAGGTGCAGCAGTAATCGGACTCGGCTTTGACCTCTGCGGTTGAGTTGACATACGTAACGACGGTAACGCCGGTTAATTCTTTTTTCTTTTGCAGCAGCTGTTCCGCGGTAATCATGTCCGCCATAGGACAGCCGGCGTTGGTGTCCGGCAGCAGCACCTTCTTTTGCGGATTGAGAATCGAGGCCGTCTCCGCCATGAAGTACACGCCGCAGAAAACGATGACATCGGCTTTTGTTTTTGTAGCTTGTTGGGCTAACTCCAGAGAGTCCCCTCTAAAGTCGGCGATGTCCTGCACCTCCCCCCTCTGGTAGTTATGGGAGAGGATTACGGCATTCCTGGCCTTTTTCAGTTCCTGGATTCTTTTTATGATATTGCTTACCATATTTTCATTTTACCCTAAAAGCAATGTTAATCACAGCGTATGCGCTTGGCGCCGGTGTAGATTTTCATGCCGGCTTCTTTAAAGACGCGGACAGACATGTCTGTATTCATCGTTGTACCGGCATCCCGCACAAAGCCAATTAGAGTCACACCGTATTCCTTGGCCAAATCCACCCCCCGGTCGGTGACGGCGGCTTTGGTGGCGACAATTGGGATACCTGCGCGGCAGATTTTTCTGACCATTTCTGAAGCCATTCGCCCGGTGGATGCGATTACAGTTTCGTTCAGGGGGATGCCGTGCAGGAGTGCGGCGCCGATGACTTTATCCAGGGCGTGATGGCGCCCGATATCCTCGGCGAAAGCGATGAACTCCTTGCCGTGGAGAAAAAGTCCGGCTGAATGCACGGCTTCGGTCTCGGTGAAAATCTCTGATTTCAAGATAGCATTAACGCAGTTAAAGATATCTTCTTTAGTTACTCTAAGAGTAGTTTTTATTTTATCTTTGACGGGTTGCTTGACAATTTTTTCATTCAGGGTAACATCGGCTGTATCGTTTTTGATATTTAAAGACTTAATGTCTTCAGCTTTGTTTATGATGCCCTGCGAGAAAAGATGGCCTGCCACAAATTCTTTTTCCTGCTTACCCAGGAGAGTAATTATTTTGATATAGCGCCGCCCGTCGATATTAATGATGAGCGACGTCTCCTTGATAATGTTTTCTGAAGCCGCAGCCAATTTATCATCGCTGACTCGGGTGATATCGACTTTTTTAAAAATGTTATCCATTTTTCGCCGTTTTTATAATATCGCTGTGCCTTCCCTTCCTGATTATCGTGCCCCCGCCCACGACGTCGTCCCCTTCGTAAAACACCACCGACTGCCCCGGCGTAACCGCCATCTGTGGCTCGTTAAACTTTACATAAACGCTATCCTCGTTGCGTGGGTTGACATCCGCCTCGGCTTCAGGGTGCCGGTACCTGATGCTGGCTTTCACCTTCATCGGCTTTTCAGGCATCGTGCCGCCTATCCAGTTCAGGCTGTCGGCTATCAGCACGTCGCTATAAGTCTGCGCTTGAGTGCCGACGATGACGGCGTTTCTAGCCGGCTCAATACCTATGACGTAGAGGGGCTTATCGGACGTAATACCCAGCCCCTTGCGCTGGCCGACGGTATAGAAAGCAATTCCCTCGTGCTGTCCCAGTATATTGCCTTCAACATCGAGTATCGGGCCTGCCGGGGGCAGCGTTGCTTCGTGGTCTTTTAAAAAGCTTATATAATCGGCGCCCGGTATAAAGCAGATTTCCTGGCTTTCGGACCGGGTTACGGAAGGCAGCTTGAGCTCGGCGGCGGTTCGCTTGACGGTCTCCTTGGTCAGGTTGCCGATGGGAAAAAGCGTATGTGACATCTGCTCCTGCTTGAGCCGGTAGAGGAAATAGGACTGGTCTTTTTGGCGGTCTTTACCTTTTTTCAGCAGGTGTCGTCCCGATGCTTTATCCTGCTCGTTACGGACGTAATGCCCCGTGGCTAAGAATTCCGCCCCCAGCTCCCCGGCTTTTTCCCGCAGCACGCCGAACTTGATATAGCGGTTGCAGAGGACGCAGGGATTGGGCGTGTTGCCCAGGCTGTACTCCCGGCAGAAGTCGGCGATAATGACCCGCTCGAAGATGTCCCGCAGGTCGATAACGTGGTGGGGGATTTCCAGTTTGTCTGCTGCCTGGCGGGCGGACTCGATGGCGCTCCGATTGTTGGTGTTATCGGTCAGCTCCATCGTTACCCCGATAACCTCATGGCCTTCCTGCTTTAGCAGAGCGGCGGCCACAGAGGAATCGATGCCGCCGCTCATGGCAACGGCTATTTTCATTACTTGATTTTCTCCAGGGCGACCTTAGCCGCCGCTTTCCCGGAAAGGAACATGGCGCCGAAAGTGGGACCCATGCGGGGCAGGCCATACACGGCCCCCACCGCCATACCTGTAACGATTAAGCCCGGGTAGCACTCGCCGACATTTTCTACGATGAGGTCTTCCGACTTTTCAATCCACATGGCGCCTTCGCCCTTGGTCTTAATCAGGTTGCGCTTTTCCAGCTTGGCCACCACAGTGGCTTCGTGTCCGGTAGCGTCGATAACCACCTTCGCCTCGATTGCCACGGGGTCGAGGGCGGCTACCTGGCGCGGTAGCGAGGCAATCGGCGACCAGTTGATAACGGCCCCGCATACCTTGCCCTCTTTAATTACCAGGTCCTCGAGCATGGTCATGTTGAAAATCTTGAGCCCCGCCGCGCAGGCGGCGGCAATCAGGGCGGAGCAGGCGTGGGGAGCGTCGCAGACCACCAGCCCCTCGGTGACGGTCTTATAAGGCACGCCCAGTTCATCGAGCAGTTTTTCACCGGGGTGTCTTACCGTGACCTTGGGCATCAGATAGCCCCCGCTCCAGAAACCCCCTCCCAGGTAGTTGTTGCGCTCGATAAGTACCACTTTTTTACCCGCCTGGGCGATATCGCGTCCGGCGACCAGCCCGCTCGGGCCTCCGCCGATAATTATGCAATCGCTTTCTACGTACTCATTGAAATCCTTTGAAAATTCCTCCGCTATCGCTCGGGTGATTACTGCCTCGCCAACCGGACTGAATTTGACCATTAAATAGACTCCTTCCAGGAATAAATTATTTATTGACTGTTATATGTGGGTCTAAACCCCTTCGCCCTGTGTAAAATCTTTCTCTATCTCTTCCAGCTGTTTCTGCACGTTATCTGCCGGATTGGAAATACCGCTCAAGCCCTCCAGCTTTTTCAGCCGTTCCTCGAGCTGGTGATAATCTTTAAGTACCAGCCTTAGCGCCTCGGCCACGGGGTCGGGCAGCCTGCCGTGCTCCAGGTCCATGACCGGTTTCTCACGCTTGGTGACTACCCTGCCTGGAATGCCCACTACCGTAACCCCCGGCGGCACGTCCTTAATGACTACCGAACTGGCGCCCACTCTTACCCCGTCCCCTATATTAATAGACCCCAGTGCTATCGAACCGGCGCCCATCTCCACGCCGTTGCCCAGGGTAGGGTGGCGCTTCTTCTTCTCTGCCGTGGTGCCCCCCAGCACTACCCCCTGGTACAGTAAAACATCGTCGCCTATCTCCGAGGTCTCGCCGATGACTATGCCGGCGCCGTGGTCGATAAAAAACCTCCGCCCGATTTTAGCACCGGGGTGTATCTCTATGCCCGTAAAAATACGGGCCATGTTGGAAAGAAAACGCGCTGCCAGCTTAAGGTGGTGGTTCCATAAAAAGTGATTGACGCGGTGCGCCCATATTGCATGGAGGCCGGAATAGCAGAGAAGTATTTCCAGCGTGCTCCTGGCGGCGGGGTCCTTGATACGCGCTGTCTTGATGTCCTCTCTTATTGCCTTGAACAACTTGTTACCTCTATTCTTGCCGGAAAGTGAATCGTATTACAATTATACTCTATTTGAGCAATAAAGAAATGTGGCATTCCGGAGGAAGTTGGTTAAACCGTAAAAATGATGATTCTGCTAATCATTAGTGCCACTGTTAACTTTGAAGTATGCCTGTTTATTGTGTAGAATAAGTCCGGTGAACATGGAATTAAGAAACCTGCCTGGCGTGGATAAGGTATTAACGCATCGGCGCATCGCTGATATCGCCGGGAAATATCCGCACGACCTGCTGGTGAGTGTTATCCGGGAGCAGCTGGAACAGGAGCGGATTTCTATATCCGGAGGTAATGCCGGTGGCTCTCTCGATGGTATTGTGAAAGCCGTGCTGGGCCGACTTGATTCCGTACTTAAGCCGACTCTGCGCCGGGTGGTCAATGCCTCCGGCGTAATCCTGCATACCAACCTGGGGCGTGCCCCACTTAGTCGTGAAGCCATCGCGGCTATGGAAGAAGCCAGCCGCGGCTATGCCAATCTTGAAATCGATATGGAAAAAGGCAGCCGGGGGTCGCGCCAGGTCCATATTGAAAGCCTTTTGTGCCGTTTGACCGGCGCCGAAGCAGCTCTCGTAGTCAACAACAACGCGTCGGGAGTGCTTTTAGGACTGACGGCGCTGGCGCGGCGTAAGAAGGTAATTGTCTCCCGTGGGCAGGCCGTGGAAATCGGCGGCGGCTTCCGTATTCCGGACGTCATGCGGCAGAGCGGAGCTAGGCTTGTCGAGGTGGGGACGACCAACTGCACCTACGCCCGTGACTTTGAGCAGGCTATCGACGAGCGAGTAGCGGCGCTGATGCGCGTCCATTCCAGCAATTTTCGCCTGCTCGGCTTCACCAGCGAAGTATCTCTGGAGGAGCTGATTGGGATAGCTAATAAAAACAATCTGATGGTTCTGGACGACCTCGGCAGCGGCAGCCTGCTGGATACTACGGTCTTCGGCCTGGCGCCGGAGCCGATGGTCCAGCAGAGCGTCAAGGCAGGGGCTTCGCTGACCTTCTTTTCCGGCGATAAGCTGCTTGGCGGACCTCAGGCGGGCGTGATTATCGGCAAGAAGGAATATTTAGATAAACTTAAGAAACACCCGCTGGCTCGGTCGGCGCGTATTGATAAAGTACGGCTGGCCGGACTGGCCGCAACACTGCTACATTATCTTAAGGAAGAGGCGGTCGCTAAAGTCCCTGTCTGGCAGATGATAGCCGCCCCTCTCAAGGAAATAGAAAAGCGCGCCGGTTTATGGGCTAAGGCCCTTGGGGGGGAGGCTAAGGTAGTAGATGGGGAGACTATGATAGGCGGCGGAAGCCTGCCCGGCGGCAGCCTGCCCACCAAACTGGTGGCTATCGTTAGCGGTAAAAAAAAGGTGCAGGAAATCGGTCGTAAGCTGCGACTTCGAGAAAAGCCTGTTATCGGGAGGATAGAAAAGGACCGGCTGCTCCTCGACCC
>CAZRQP010000071.1:0-7495 GCA_964602315.1 uncultured Dehalococcoidaceae bacterium | reverse complement strand
TATGCCGATTTTACACGGCATCCCGTATGAGTAAAGGAATCGGGACAATAACCAAATAATAATCAGAGACACATATTAAAATTAAAAAATTGTAGAGAACAGTCTTATCAGGACTGGGGTCTAAAAGCTGGCATAGCGCGCGGGCAGCCTTGGCTATTTTCTTGATTTATCTTGTTAATTCATCATCAATTAAGTTATACCATGAGAAATCTGATATAAATGCCTCTTCATATTTTGTCAAAATTGATTGAGGCTGATAATTTGTCCAACTATAATACCGTCTTACCTGAAGTTCGAGTTGGAGAGTAGGATATTTATACCAAGAGTAATGATAACCACCATAGAATTTTTTATTGGGCATAAAAGCTGTAACTGCTCTAGCCAAATTTTCTTGATGATTTTTTAATTCTTGGCATACGGTATGATTCATCTCTGTGGTGATACTAATACTATATCTTAAATCGTAGAAAAAGTTGAAGTCATATTCTACCATTATCCAATAATCATAGGGAGAAAGAATAGAATCATTCTCATAGATATTAAAAGTGAATCTGGTAGGTCCAATTGATGTCTGGCAAAAGCTAAAATTATCCTCCAGAAACTGGCTCAATGTCAGAGCGGGCACTAGAGATGTGGTAGGGTTGGGGGCAGAAGTCTGCGTAGATATGATAGTCGTTGTAACCGTTTCCGTGGCTGTTACCGTCGGTGGCGGAAAAGGTTTAGTTGGTTCAGAAGAGCAGCCGGTCAAAAGCATTAGAATAGAGAGCAAGGTTAATGGTAAAAGGATTTTAATTCTTATCATAATCCCTCCCTATTTTGACAAATAAGCTCTAGAAAGAATATATAAACCTAAAGCCGCGCCAGTAATTATCAATGCATTAAACATACCTTCAGAATATACTTGGATAATTTGAATAGCACTAGCACCCATATATGAAGCCTTTTCAATAGTATCCTGCGTTCCTATATAAATTAAAATCAATAATATCGTAGCGGATATCCCAATGAAAATGCGAAAACCAATAATTAAAGACCGTTGGCTTAGATTACCACCAATATTAAAAGCCTGTATTTCTTTAGGAGTATAATTCTTATTTTTATACTGCTGCGTTCCTTTATTCCGCATTAGAAAAAATACTAGCAATGAAATTATTATTAAAGCCCCGATAGTAACGGATATTGTTATTATTAAACCAGCGCCCAAATTTAATCCCCCTCCGCTCTGTATTTATCTCTCTGCCTTTCCCGCACCATATTTATAATCCTTCACACCCAAACACCTATTCTGATTTCAGGCACAAGAACCATTATTTAGAAACGATATAATTACATTTCAGTTAGGTTTTACTAAGTAACCTTGTAAACGGTATCGCCGGGGCGCACGCGCTCGGGGACCTTGATGCCTACGGAGTCGCCTTTCTTGGCCTTGTCAACGTCCTGGTTGTTAATCTGCATCGAGGTAACGTCCATCTCCACATCCGTGGTGTGCCCCTTGATATGGATTTTGTCGCCCACTTTAATAGAACCGGTCATATCGATGCCGGCGACGACCACATGAGCAAAGAAATCACTGACTTTACCGACCTCTTTTTCAGGCATTTTCCTCCTCCTTTAAGATACGGAGCGTTTGTCATTTGTGTTAAGGATTATACGCCGAGATGGATGTAAACGCAATAGTAAGTAACAAGTAACAAAAGCCAAGTAGCAAGGAAGTGATAAGGGATGAGTAAGGGCAAGGGGTAATACACCACCCTTCCACTCCGAGATCCTTCGCTACGCTCAGGATGACAATGCGGTTTTTGACTAATTTACGTGCAGGACATATAATTAGGCTAACCGAGAGGTTGAGAGGACAGCACTTTGGCGAAGTCGGACGAAACACAGGTAAACGACCTCGAAAAGATAAAACAGCGACTCGATATGCTGGACGAACGCATCGACAACATCGATTCAATCGTTTCCGCCGTTGCCGAGCGGGTGATGAGGCAGCCGATTACGTTTAACGTGACCTGTAACAAGTGCGGAAGCAAGATAGAAGTAGCACTTATCGGCATCGAAAAGCCGACTAAATAGACTCACATGCAATAAGAACACTTTCCCCTAACGACAGTAAAGGTAAGTGAAGGCGTATATAGCAGAAAGCGATACCAGGAGGCAAGAATGACAATCGCGGCAAGGATAGACCAGACAAAATACAACGTATTCAAATGGCGCTACGAGTTGAGCATACCCAAGAAGCTGGGTATGGCGCTGGGCGTGGCGATACTGACCGGTCTGCTGGCGCAGTTGAGGTTCTACCTGCCGTGGAGTCCGGTGCCTTTAACGGGCCAGACCTTCGGGGCGCTGCTGGCAGGCATGGCGCTGGGGACGTGGTGGGGAGGCATAAGCATGGCGCTGTACGTGGGGCTGGGGGCGGCGGGGGTGCCATGGTTCCAGGGGTGGAGCGGAGGCTGGGCATACTTAGCGGGGCCGACGGGCGGCTATATCGTCGGGTTTATACTGGCGGCGCTTTTCCTGGGGTATTTCACGGACAAATTCGTAAGGTCGAGGAGCTTTTTTGCTATGTTCGGCCTGATGCTCTTCGCCAACTTCATACTGATATACGGACCGGGGCTTTTGCAGCTTAATTTATGGCTGACCAACATAAAAGGCGCGCCCGTAGAGTTCGGGCAGCTGATGACGATGGGGGCGATACCCTTTATCGCCGGGGATATTACGAAAGCGGTTATCGCAGCTCTGATTGTAAGGGGAGCGATGCCGAAAAAAGCCTATGGTAAAGAGGCGGACGACGGGAAGTGGTCGAGCTGGAGGCTACCGTAGAACAAGAAAGATACAAGTTACAAGATACAAGTAACCAAAAAATATAAGTAAGAAAGCTAAGGCGGCGCGCCCTCTGGGCGCGCCTGTTTTTTAGGGGGAGAAGAATGATTGCAAGGAAAATCCCCCTTAATCCCTCCCGTATCGTGGTACGGGACAGGCTCTTTTTCAAAGTGGGAAACTGTAAAAGGAGACTGGATTCCCGCTTCCGCGGGAATGACCCTCCTACGCTGAAGCTTTGGAGGGCAAGCGGGGGTGTTCAGGAAGAAATCCCCTGACCCACTCTGAGATGCTTCGTCCCGATAAACCGGGACTCCAGCATGACAGATGGGAGTTTTCGTGATTGCGTACGTAGCTAAACGCTGATATAATAAATTTGTGAGTGAAGAAAACAACCTGGAAATCATGAGGCACTCGGCGTCGCACGTGATGGCCGAGGCCGTTTTATCTATTTTCCCCGACGCCAAGTTCGCCATCGGGCCGGCGATAGAGGACGGTTTTTATTACGACTTCGATTTGCCGCGAACGCTAACGCCGGATGACCTGCCCGTCATCGAGAAGAAGATGGGGGAGATAGTCAAGGCCAACCTGCCCTTCAAGCACCGTGAAATCAATAAAGCCGAGGCGAAAAAGCTGTTCTCCGACCAGCCCTATAAGCTGGAACTAATCGAGGAGATTGCCGACGATAAAGTAGGTGTTTACGAGCAGGGCAACTTCATCGATTTATGCCGCGGACCACACGTAAAGTCGACCGGCGAGATAAAGGCCTTCAAGCTGACGAGCATCGCGGGAGCGTACTGGCGGGGAGACGAGCATAACGCCATGCTCCAGCGTATTTACGGCGTAGCTTTCGGGTCGCAAAAAGAGCTGGACGACTACCTGGCGAGGCTGGAAGAAGCGAAGAAGCGCGACCACCGCAAGCTGGGCAAAGAACTCGACCTTTTCATTATCCCGGAGGAGATAGGCGGGGGGCTGGTGATATATACGCCCAAGGGAGGACGTATCCGCAGCGTCATCGAGGACTTCTGGCGGCAGGAGCATTTCGCCAACGGGTATGAAATTCTCTACACACCGCACATAGGACTTAGCAAACTCTGGCAGACAAGCGGACACCTGGACTTCTATAAAGACGACATGTATGCACCGATGACGATAGACGAGCAGGAATATTATATCAAACCGATGAACTGTCCGTTCCACATGCTTGCCTATAAATCGCAATTACGCTCATACCGGGACCTGCCTTTACGCTGGGCAGAGCTGGGTACCGTTTACCGCTACGAGCGCAGCGGGGTACTCTCCGGCCTGATGCGGGTACGCGGCTTCACCCAGGACGATGCCCATATCATCTGCACGCCGGAGCAAATGAACAGCGAGATATCCGAGGTGCTACGCTTTTCCCTGTACATGCAGAAAAAATTCGGCTTCAAGAAGTACAAGGTCTACCTTTCCACCCGCCCGACCGATGCTATCGGGGAAGGGGAGATATGGGATGACGCGCAGAATGCTCTACGCCGAGTTATCGATGAAAATAAGCTTGATTACGAGGTGGACGAGGGGGGCGGCGTCTTCTATGGTCCCAAGATAGATATCAAAATCGAGGACGTGCTGGGGCGCGAGTGGCAGACAACGACCATCCAGTTCGACTTCAACCTGCCGGAACGCTTTGACCTGGTCTACGTAGGGGCGGACGGCAAAGAGCACCGTCCCTATATGATACACCGCGCTTTATTCGGCTCATGGGAGAGGTTCTTCGGGCTACTGATAGAGCATTACGCGGGGGCCTTCCCGACGTGGCTGGCGCCGGTGCAGGTAAAGATAATACCGGTGGCCGACCGTCACAACGAGCAAGCCAAAAAGGTGGCCGCCGAAATGAAGGGGCGGGGCATAAGGGTGGAAACGAACGACCGCTCCGAGCGGATGAACCTGAAAATCCGGCAGGCGCAGATGGAAAAGATACCCTACATGGTGGTCATCGGGGACAAGGAGGCGGCGGACAATACCGTGTCGGCGCGGAAGCGGAGCGGGGAGCAACTGCCCGTGCAGCCCCTGGCAAGCTTCATCGAGATGGTAACGGCGGAAATCGACAGTAAAGAATAAGGGTGGAACAAACGCGCGCCGGCAGACTAGAGGGCTTGATTTCCCACACATAATATGATATAGTTTTTATTCGTAAGGCACCTTTAAGCGGAGGAGGAAAGAGAGTAGATAGTTAAACAATTACGCGTCAACGAGCGAATATACGCCAAGGAAGTTCGCCTGGTAGGAGAAAAAGGCGAGCAACTCGGCGTCATGCCAGTAATACAGGCACGGGACCTGGCGCGAAAGGCCAACTTGGATATCGTTGAAGTCGCGCCGACATCCGTACCCCCTGTATGTCGCCTCCTTGATTACGGCAAGTTCAAGTACGAACAGCGGAAAAAGGAACAGCAGGCGAAGAAAGGCCAGAAGGCCACCATATTACGGGAGATACGCCTGCGACCCAAGATAGGCAAACACGATTTCGATTTCAAAGCCAGGATAGCGAAAAAATTGCTGGCCGACGGAGCGAAGGTTAAAGTAACGTTATTGTTCCGGGGACGCGAGATAACTCACCCCGAACTAGGCTGGAAAATTCTGCGACGCATGACAGAGACACTGTCTGATGTAGGCGCGTTGGAAAGGCAGCCGATGATGGAAGGCCGAAGGATGGATATCATCATCGGGCCGACAGGGCAAAAGCCAAAGGCCAAGACAGAAGCCAAGGAAGCAACAAAGACGGAAAGTAAAACCGAAGTAAAAGCAGCAGCAAAAACCGAGGCGAAAAAAGAGACGAAGAAAGAAGAAAAGAAGGCGAAAGTAGTCACTAAAACAGGAGTAAAGGAAACACTGAATGCCAAAGCTTAAGACACATAAAGGGGCCAAGAGCCGTTTTAATATCACAGGGACTGGGAAAATAATGCGGGCCAAGGGGCCGAAGAGTCACCTGCGCACCAAGAAAGCCAAGCGGGTGCGAAGGCAATTCGATGAGATGATAGAGCTCAACCCGTCCGACCGCAAGCGTATATCCAGACTGATACCACACGGCGTTAAATAAAACAGGAGCAACAACAATATGCCCAGAGTTAAAAGAGGCGTAACCTCACACCATAGACATAAGAAAGTACTCGCCCAGACCAAGGGGCACATCGGCACGAAGCACCGGCTGATAAAGCGCGCCAAGGAGTCAATGATACACTCGTTGAGCTACGCCTATTTTCACCGGCGGGAACGCAAGGGCGACATGAGACGGCTGTGGATACTGCGCGTCAACGCCGCCTGCCGGGCCAACGGAATGACCTACAGCCAGTTCATAAACGGACTGAAAAAGGCAGGTATAGGGATGAACAGGAAAATGCTGGCCGATATGGCCGTAAAGGAGCCGGCGAACTTTAGCAACCTGGTCGCTCTCGCAGGAGGGAAAGACCAGGACTGAAGGAACCGGTTTCTAAGATAAATTGGAACCATTCATTCCCCTTCCCTCTTTAGCGGAAGGGGATTTTTTTAACGGACGATAAAGATGCTGAATGAAATAGAAAAAATAAAAACGGAAGCCCTGAAGCAGCTCGGGGGGACTGATAACGCCAAAGACCTGGAGGCCTGGCGCGTAAAATACCTGGGCAAGAAAAGTCCGCTGACGCAAATACTGCGGGGGCTGGCGAGCCTGTCAATCGAGGAGAGGAAAGTCGCCGGCGCGGCGTCCAACCAGCTTAAAAAGCAGCTGGAAAACGCCTCCACCGAAAAAGAGGCAGGCCTGCGCGAAGCACAGCTAAAAACGGAGGCGCAAAAAGAGTCGGTGGATATTTCCCTGCCGGGGAGGCCTTATCCGGCAGGACACGTGCACCCCATTACCAAGACAATCGATGAAGTAAGTGATATATTCGTTTCCATGGGATTCCAGGTGCTGGGAGGTCCGGACGTAGAGTGGGACTATTATAACTTCGAGGCGCTGAATATACCCGACGAACACCCGGCGCGCGACAACATGTCGTCGTTCTGGATTAACGCCCCTAGCGGCGAAAAAGGGAAGCAACTGCTGCGCACCCACACGACGGCTATCACAGCACGAACGCTAGAGAAATATAAACCACCGATTAGAGCGGTGGAGGTGGGTAAGTGCTACCGATACGAGGCAACCGATGCCACGCACCTGAATATTTTCCACCACATCGACGGGATTGCCGTGGACAAAGGCATCACCATGGGCGACCTCAAGGGAGTGCTTTACGAGTTCGCGCGGCGCTACTTCGGGGGGGAGAGAAAAGTACGCTTCCGGGTGGACTACTTCCCGTTCGTCGAGCCGGGCGTGGAGATGGCCATCGAGTGTACCGTGTGCAAGGGGTCAGGCTGCCGGTTCTGCAAGAACTCCGGCTGGCTGGAGATACTGGGGGCAGGCATGACCCACCCATACGTGCTGCGGCGGGGAGGCATCGACCCCGAGGAATACGGCAGCTTCGCCTTCGGGATGGGCATAGAAAGGCTGCCGATGCTGCGCTACGGCATCGAGGACATGCGGCTTTTCTACAATAACGACTTGAGATTTTTAAGGCAGTTTTGATATGAAAGTACCGTTAAAGTGGCTTAAAGATTATGTAAAGATTACCCTGCCGGTGACGGAGCTGGCGGAGGGATTAACGGCGACCGGTCTAGAGGTGGGCGA
>CAZRQP010000070.1:1521-7622 GCA_964602315.1 uncultured Dehalococcoidaceae bacterium | reverse complement strand
TGCCGTCCGATAGAGCCGGTAGAGCCCAGCAGGACGAGTCGTTTTACCTTTTCAGCCATGTTACATATATCTTACAACAAATGGGGGGTTGAAGCTACGGGAGTAAAGAGCAAGATACAAGATACAAGGTACAAACAAATTCCATAGGTCAAAGGTAAAAAGGCAAAACCGGGGAAAATAAAAGGGGGACGATGCCCCCTTTAGTATCAATTATTCCCGGATATGGGTTATACTACAATCTCGGATTTTCTGGTGTTGCCGTCGCGGAGGAAGCCGATAGTGACTATGTTTCCCTGTTTCACCGCAGTGAGAAATTTCTCCATGTCCGCGGCGCTTTTTACGCTGCCGCCGTTGAGGTCGGTAACGATATCCCCAAGCTTAAGTCCGGCTTTCTCCCCCAGGAGGCCAGGGGCCACTTCCCCGACAATGGCGCCGGGGGCGGAGTCCACACCTAACTTAGGGGCTACTTTAGCGGCATCGGCGATTTTAAGTCCGAAACGGACCGATTTTTGGGAACCGTTGCCCGACGCCAGCAACTCGCGGATACGGTTGCGGTCGAAGCCGATGACAGGCTGATTATCGATAACGATAACCGGCACGCCCATCTGCCCGGTGAGTTTAACCATCTCCTCGGCCGCGGCGCGGTCGCGGGAAACATCGTACTCTTTATAAGACACCCCAAGCTCATCAAGAAAGCTCATGGCCTGATGACAATAGCCACAAGTTGGAGTGGTGTAGATTTTTACGTCCATTATCTTACCTCTCTAGTTCAGGACTTCCCTTCCTCGTCGATTTTAACATCGGGCAACTTAGGCAAGGTCAGCGGATTGCTGTTTTTCTTTAAGGGGTTGTAGGTGGGGAAGGCGTTAAGGAACTCCTTAGTCTCGCCGCAATATTTACACTTGCCAATGCTGCGGGGTCCGTTGGCTACCTCGATTATCCAGTAGTGACCACAGTCCGGCTTTGCCGACTCGGCCGGTGAGTTTTCTTTATCTTTTGTTTTATCTCTCATCACACACCCCCCTGATTACCATTCAAGTTCATTCTAATCCGAAGGCAAATCCATGTATGCGACTTTTGTCTTATCTAAATATAAAGCAACATTATTAACATTTTATGAAAATAATATGATAACAAACGTAAAAACAGGAATGAAAGAAGGCAATAAGGGTAAGCTAAAGGCTACTCGCGGCTATCTTCCAGGACGACATCAAAGGGACAGGTAATCGCCCCGGTAGGGCAAACAAGTTCGCAGGTATTACACCATGTAGTACAACGGCTGCAATCTTCAGATTCAATAGCTTTAACCGCGTCATCTCCCATTACCAGGATGCCGCATTTACATGCGCTAACACACAAACCACACTTATCACATTTTTCCGTATCAATTACCGGCATGTTACCAACCATCTAAAAAAGTCTCCACATTGATATTCTTATACCCAAGAGCACAATATGTCTGCGACATTTCTCTCATTCAATAATACCAGCGATTTTTCTAAGCGCCACCTTATCGGTAATGACGATACGGTTACGCTCTATCTTGATAGCGCCCTCTTCCTCGAGAGTCCTGAAAGACCTGCCCACCATCTCGCGAGCGGTGCCGATCATGGCCGCCATCTCCTGCTGTGTCAAGCGGGGGTTTTCACCATCGCCGCTGCCGGTGTTTTCCAGCAGTATCTTGGCAACCCTGCCGCTTACATTGCGGAAGGACAGGTCTTCAACCAGCTCTATCATCTCCTGCACGCGCTGTGAAAGCACGTTGATAATATTCAAGGCTATCCGGGGGTATTCTTTAGATAGCACTTCCAGGTCTTTTTTCTTGATGCCGTTAAGAACAGCGGTACTCATCGCTGCAGCGCTGGCCAGATTAACGCCGCCGAGTACCGGGACGTCGTTAAAGGAATCGCCGGGGCGGATGATATGCAATATTTGCTCCTTGCCGTCGGCGGAGGTCTTGAAGACTTTAACCACACCGGAAACAACAAAATAAAGCACTTCTGCCGGTTCTCCTTCAAAGACAAGGATATCGCCCCGCACGGCCTTTTTTCCAAAGAAATGCCTGCTTACCGCGGCGAGGGTGGAATCATCCAGGCCGGAGAAATACGGCATACCTTTAATCGAATCCGGATTTATCGGCATAGTGCATAATACCTATAAAACGGGAAAATATCTGCAAGGATTATACCAGCTTGAAAGAATAACAGCAAAGCGCACAGGACGCCATTACATAAATGAATTTGAAGGCGAAGGGAATTTCGAGGGTTTTCAGCTCTTGCTGCAGAAATAATAGCCCACACCGGGCTCGGTCAGAATATACCTGGGGTCGGACGGGTTAGGTTCAATTTTCTGGCGGAGGTGGGAGATATAAATTCTTACATAATCCACGTCATCAATATATTCCCAGCCCCAGACATTCTCCAGCACCTGCTGGTGCGACACGATATGGTCAGCGTTTTCCAGAAGCAGCGCCAGCAATCGGAACTCCCGCGGCGTCAATTTAAGCTTCTCACCTTTGATAGTGACCCTACGCTCCAGCACGTCGATAGCGAGGCGGTCGTCAGAATACCGGGTATTTTTCTTTCCACTTTTAGAGGGTTTTTCCGCGCGGCGCAGGACCGCTTTTACCCTCGCCAGCAGCTCGCGATTGCCTACCGGCTTGGCAAGATATTCGTCGGCGCCGCATTCCAGACCGTGCACGATGTCTTCCTCGGAGTTACGCTTGCCTGTAAGCATGATGATGGGAACCTCACACAGGTCGCGAATAAGACCGCAGGTCTGCCAGCCGTCCAGTTCCGGCATCATGACATCCAGTAAAATAAGGTCGGGCCTGCTTTCACGGACGATGCGCATGGCTTCGCGGCCGCCGGAAGCTTTTATGACATAGTACCCCTGCCCGTTAAGAAGCTGGTCAAAGAGCCTCAACTGGGCGGGTTCATCATCGACAACCAGAATTTTTGTAGTCACTTGCGCTGTCCGAATAATTATCCTTCCATTCTAGTTGAAAAGCCTATATTAAGATATTTGAGCAGAAGTCATTTGCTGCATCCTAAATTACGGCTTCTTCTCCGATATGCCATCAAGTCTTCTTATAACGGCATCGGTGAGGTCGTGGAGGCGGGTGCTGCTTTTCAGGATATCCTGAAGCGCCCGACGCTGCCTGGCATTGATTTTACCGGTAGTCTGGTCCAGCATCAACTGGGTATAACCAACGATGATATTCACCGAACTGCGGATATCATGGGCGATTTTATCCAGATTTTCAGAATCCGCCGTGTTTTCTTCTTCATTTCCGCTGACAGTCTTGCGTGTCACAAGTTCCATTATATCATTTAATTCAGGCGTCAAACAATATGGACAGGTTGGAGAAGGCTAAGAAAACAGTACGGTAACAAAGGTAAAGAATCAGGTTCTTCCAGGAAAAGCACGACGGTAAAGAACGGCGACTACCAGCAGTCCAGGCCGACCACCACCGGTTTGAGAGAATAGCCGAACCAGTGATTGAATACGGAGCCCGGCCGGACATCGGCCATGATTTTGTCTTTTACGTCATCATAATATCCCTGGTAACTGGTCATTTCTTCACCGTTTTCATCGAAAACCATGACCATATCGTTCTTAATCCGGATAACGGTCTTAATCATATAATCTCTCCGTGGCTTAAACTCCTTGATATAATCGTAGTACATAAGCGTTAAATGGCCATTAAAAACCTGTTAAAAATGTATTAAAAAGATACTAAAAAGCGTATCCGGTTGTATTCGGCAACATGATTTGCCTATAATGGTTGCTAGCGGCGATAAAGGAGAATATGAGCAGGACGATAGATAAACTCAAGAAGCTGTCCCAGACGGCACCGGCACCAATGGGGTTCCACACTGCTAAGATAACAGAGACCCCTCCGCCACTGATGATTATCGGCAGGACCGCAGCAAAAGCCTCCGCTACTACGGGTAAAATCGACAGCGGGGCAGATGCGTTACTTGTTTACAAGGATAAAGTGGGACTTTCAGCGGCAAACGTGCAGAAAACGGCCAAGGCTTTCGGGGACGTGCCCTGGGGAGTCTATCTGGAGGAGAGCGGGGAAATAACGGGGGCACTGGCGGAGGCGGGGTGCGACTTCGTCGTATTTTCTCCCGCTACCAATGTCAGCGACCTGCCGCAGGACGAGAAGGTAGGCAAGATAGTCGAGGTCGATTCCTCCATGGACAACGGACTCTTGAGAGCCATCAACGACCTGCCGGCGGACGCCGTGCTGGTTACCGATACGCTGGAAAAAAGCGAAAAACTAACCTGGCACCAGCTGATGATATACCGGAACGTGGCGAATTTCATCACCAAACCAATGATAGCGCCCGTGTCAGCAAACATCTCCGAGGCGGAGCTTAAAGCCCTACAGGATGCAGACATCGACGGAGTGATAGCGGAGATGGACGGAGAAAAACTGAAAGAGCTACGTAAGACGGTAAGCAAGCTGCCGGCGCGCTCCGCGAAGAAGCGAGAGCAAGGCGTGCTGCTGCCCCGCACCGGCGGCGAGAGCACCACGACAGCACCACCCGACGAAGAAGAGGAAGAGTAAGGGAACAGGAAACCCTTACCGATATCCGGTCCAATTATGCCTAAAAACATTCGCGTAATAGCTATTTGTATTTTCCGGCGCGGCAATAGCGTACTCGTCTGCGAGTATTTCGACTCCGTGGATAAAAAGCCTTTCTACCGTCCACTGGGAGGGGCGGTGGAGTACGGGGAAACGACAGAGGCAGCCATCAGGCGCGAAATCCAGGAGGAAATAAGGCAGGAGATAAGCGAACTGAAGATGCTGACGGTACTGGAGAACATCTTCGTAAATGAAGGCAAGCCGGGGCACGAAATAGCTTACGTTTACGAGGGGCGGTTTACCGATAAATCAGCCTACGAACAGGAATCGTTCGAGGTCCATGAAGAGACGGAAATAATGAAAGCCAGCTGGCGGGACCTGAACTCATTTAACGATTATCACCGCCTGGTGCCTGAAGAACTGATAACGCTGCTGAAAAGGAACAACTAATTCTATTTACTATCTTTACCCATTGAACTATCGCCCCAAGCTTCTTTGAAAGTACCTGCTCCACACATCATGGCGAGAGCTATACTAGGTCTGCGGTATTTCTTGCAGCTTAAGGGCCCATGGCGTAGACCACGGGGGATAAAAACCGTGCTGGTGGTATCAAATGTGAGAGCCTGCCCGCCTAGGTAGAATTCAATATCAGCTCCCAGGTCTTCGGGGTTTTGAGGGTCGCCACCGAGGAAAAGGATAATTTCATCGTAGTTATTATGTACCATTTCCGGTACACCATTACCGAAGTTTTTTGAGACCGGTATCCCGAACGTCCAGCCGTATTCGATATAGTATTTCACACCCGGTACCTGCACGCTACTCATATAGGTCAAGGTAGGGCTAGTATGCCCGGTGACACCCGGGGCCACCTCACGCATAGGGCTACGCACAACATACTGCTCGTAATCGAAGTCTTTGTTCTTTTTGGGAAAGGCTATTTTCTCATCATGGATGCCGCTTTCTTCCCAAGCTTCGCCGACACTGCCGGTACCAAGCATAATAGCCATTTGTAGATGGGGAAATTGAAAATTTTTCCAGATGACTGGACCATGGGGAGTCCCTCTAGGAATGTAAAAAGCAGTAGAAGTATTGAAGACAATCGGCTGACCACCAACATAGAATTCCACCTCACCACCAAGTACCTGCGGCATTTTGTAATTTCCACCAATATGCATGACAATTTCATCATAGTCATGCACATGCTCATGGAGGCTGGGATTAGGTTCCGGGATACCATATATCCAGCCAGGTTCCATATAATAATTACACCCAGGTATCTGTTTATTACTTATCATGGTCATAGTAGGGCTCTGACGGTTTTTTACGCCTCCAAAGGCTTCATAAAGGGGCTTTCTTATCAGATATTTTTCATAGTCGATTTTCGGCATATTATTTTCCTCCAATAAGGAGCTTGTCACAAGCATAAGCTTTGAGACAAATAATGTCAAAAATAATACTTTCTTTACACAATGCAAACGATAATAATATAATGCTGAAACCGATA
>CAZRQP010000070.1:0-1421 GCA_964602315.1 uncultured Dehalococcoidaceae bacterium | reverse complement strand
AAAAAGTGAGGGGCGGAGAGCTGCCCTAGACCTGCTGGGTCATCTGGTAAGACTTGCCCTCGGTGACGATGGAGGGGGCGATAACCATCTCGGCGCTATGAAATTCCTGAATGGTAGCAGCGCCGCAGAAGCCCATGGCCGTACGAAGGGCACCGACGAGGTTTTCCGTGCCGTGCACTACCGACGTGGGGCCGAAGAGTAATTTCTCTAAAGTAGTGGTAGTACCCACCTTGATGCGCGTGCCGCGGGGAAGTGCGGGGTGGGGATGGGACATGCCCCAGTGATAGCCCCGGCCGGGGGCTTCTTTAGTCCGGGCAAAGGGTGAACCAATCATAACGGCGTCGGTGCCGGCGGCAAAAGACTTACAGACATCGCCGCCCTTGCGCAGACCGCCGTCGGTAATAATCGGCACGTACTTCCCGGTCTCCTTAAAATATTCATCCCGAGCCGCCGCGCAGTCGATAGTAGCCGTTATCTGCGGGACGCCGATGCCGAGGACTTCACGGCTGGTGCAGGCAGCCCCGGGGCCAACGCCGACCAGGACGCCGGCAATGCCCGTCTCCATAAGCTCAAAACAGGCGTTATAGCTAACACAATTACCGACGACGATGGGCATTTTAATCTGCTTACTTAATTCAGAGAAGATAAGGCCACGATAGCTCTTGGAGATGTGGCGGGCACTGGTAACGGTGGACTGTACCACCAGGATATCGCCACCGGCTTCAGCCACGACGGGCGCCAGGCGCTTGGTGTTGGCGGGGGTTAGCGATATAGCACAAACGGCACCGGCATCTTTAATGGCCTTGACCCTATCGCCGACAACGTTGTCTTTAATCGGCTCCCTGTAGACTTTCTGCAGTAAAGCAGTAACCTCGGAGTCGCTTGCTTTGGCGATTTTATCCAGTACCTCGTCGGGGTTATCATAGCGCGCCTGGATACCGTCGAGATTAAGAACGCCCAGTCCACCCATTTTGCCTAATTGAACAGCAAGTTTGACATCGACAACGGAGTCCATAGCGGAGGTAAGGAAAGGAATCTTAAAAGTGAAATCGCCGATACGGAATTCCGTGCTGGTCTGGTCTGGGTTCAGGGTGACATCCCCGGGCACGATGGCTACTTCGTCGAAGCCGTAAGACTGACGGAGCTGTTTAAACTTAGGAGACGCTTTTGCGCTGCACATTTATGTGCTCTTAATTATAACAAAAAACAAAAAAGTTTTGCAAGCAAGAATTTGCCATATGTTTCTTTGTTTCTTCTGCCTGCCAGCAGGCAATAAGGTTGACAATTCAGCACATGAAAGATATAATTCGGTCACAAACGATACCATAAGGATGAAGCATGTTCCTATTATTTATGTTATTCGGCTTGATATTCCTGATTTCCGGGAGCATCGGGCTTTTTTACACTAACACCAACCTGAT
>CAZRQP010000069.1:2157-7638 GCA_964602315.1 uncultured Dehalococcoidaceae bacterium | reverse complement strand
TGGACAAGGCGATACAGGCCTTTGCCGATAAAATCGTCAGCCGGACCTACCCTGGGGCTGTCATCCTGCTGCACGACGGCTATGGCATCGAGCATAACAACAATAAAGCCGATAGGTCATTTACGGTCAAAGCTTTACCGTTGATTATCGAGCAACTCCTGGCACAAGGCTACCAGTTCGTTACCGTCCCGGTTCTGTTCAGCGTCCCGGCCTACAACGAGGCCGGGTAATGGACTTTGAAGGCTTTCTGCGGGGCATCGTTGACTTTACCGCAACTTTAGACCCCCGCATGGCCTTGCTTCTCTTCGTTATCTGCTGCCTGGGCGAAATAGGCATATCTATTCTCTTCCTGCTGGAATTCCTATGGGTGAATGTTGGCATAAATGTCGGGGCGGGAAAAATATCACCGATACACCTGCTGGGACTCTGGGCATCGGCACAGGTCGGCCGCCAGATTGGCGCGTTGGTAATATACCGCATCGCCAGGTTCGGCATGCCGGCTTTGACCAGGTTTTATCATAAAATACGCCTGGATAGATTCATCAACAAGCTTATATCCAAGACCGGCCCAATCGCCCGCATCAACATAATTTCTCCTTTTTCCGTGGCCTTCGTGAGGCTGATCGGGGGTAGATTCCCGATGTTGCTGCTGCTGGCGGCTAAAAAACGACCCGGCACGCTGGCGCTGGGGGTAATGCTTTCCAGTATTGTCTTCGACGGCCTTTATATTTCCGTCGGCGCTATCTTCGGGATGACGATAGAAGATATAAAGCAATTCAATCCTTTATACACCGTTTTAATTACAGTAGGCTTGTTAGCCGTGATTTATCTGGTGACATTCGCCACCAGGTTCTTTATTAAGCGCCGCCGCCAGCCAGACGAACCGGCCGAGGATATATCCCCTCCACCACCCGGTGATAACCCCGCCTGAATTAATCATTTTTTCAGTATACAATCTCAAGTTACCCTTTACATGAAGTATATATTCATGATTTCTCCTTCACGTTGACAAACCTCGCTAGTATCAATGATAATAGAATTAATAAATGTTGCGTTTGCGAAAGGGGTACCTTATTTGTTTCATTCAGCCCGCTGGAAGGCCTATATTCAGCAACTTCAGGACAATCCGAAAGTAGAGGCGAACGATATTGAGAATATCTTACACGCCTTTCATTCACAGTTATGGTTTACCATGGAGAAAAATAACGGCCACCAGAAAGCCGCCGAGGAGCATTTAAAGCGTAGCGATGCCCTGATAAATGACTGTACCAGGCAGGTCGACGCGCTGGAAAAAACACTGGCCAATACGCCCAAGCCCAGTGAAATGCTGGACTGGAACTCGGTCACACCGCAGGACCTTTTATAAAATAAATGGTTTGATAATCCCTCCAACCAGCAAGCTCCTTTGATTCGCTACGGCTGAAAAACATGTCAATAACAGGCGGCGTGTACCGCATCCGTATAAAACCTTGAATTGTCTTTTATTTAATGATAAAGTTTATACAATGCGTAAGAGAGTACTCTCTACACTACGGCACAGGAGGTAGCTATCCTTTCCTTTAGAGGGTAGCTTTTTTAATGCCCATGACCGACAAAATCAAGCTGACAATTGACGAAAAAGAAGTAGAGGTAGAAAAAGGCGTCACGGTGCTGCAGGCAGCCCAGAGTGCCGGCATCTATATACCGACCCTCTGCTACCACCCCGACCTCCAGCCATACGGCGGCTGCCGTCTCTGCATCGTGGAGATTGAAAAGATGCGCGGCCTGCCCACCGCCTGCACCACGCCGGCCACCGAGGGCATGAAGGTAACGACCAAGTCGGAGCGACTGCAGGAGTTAAGGCGGGCCTTTTTACAGCTTATCCTGACGGAACACCCCAATGCATGCCTTACCTGCCATCGCCGGGAGCGCTGCAAACCTAACGATATCTGTTTGCGCGAGGTAGCCGTCAGCGAGCGATGCGTTTCCTGTCCTAAAAACCACAATTGCGAACTCCAGGACCTGGTTGACTACATAGGAATCGGTGAAGAAATGACGCTGCCTTATCAATATAAGGAACTACCGGTAGATTTCACACGCGAGCCGCTTATCCAGCGCGACTACAACCTCTGTGTCCTCTGCGGACGCTGCGTGCAGATGTGCCAGGACGTGAGAGGCATCGGTGCGGTAGGTTTTTCCAGTCGGGGCTTCGATACATTAGTCAGCACGGCTTTCGATAAGCCGCTGCAGGACTCCGGATGTCGCTTCTGCGGCGCCTGCATTGAGGTATGCCCTACCGGTGCGCTGATGGACAGCGAGGCGGCCTTCAAACAGGACAAAGGCTGGGAAGAAGTAGCCGTCCCCTGCCAGCACGCCTGCCCGGCCGGCATCAATGTGCCGCTTTATGTCTATCTCATCGGTCAGGGCAAATATCAGGAAGCGCTGGCGATAATCAGGGAAAAGGTACCCTTCCCGGGGACGCTGGGGCGGGTATGCATCCATCCCTGCGAGGAAGCCTGTCGCCGCAGTGCTTTGAACGACCCCATCGCGATTAAATTCCTTAAGCGCTTCGTTGCCGACCGCGATTACGGCTTCTGGAAGCATTACTCTAAAAAGCTGCCTGCCACCGGCAAGAAGGTGGCTATCGTGGGGTCGGGCCCGGCGGGTCTGACAGCCGGATATTACCTGGCTAAAGCCGGCCATACCGTTACCGTCTTCGAGCAGTTTTCTAAGGCCGGAGGCATGATGCGGGTGGGCATTCCCGACTACCGTCTGCCGTCGGAGGTGCTCGATAGCGAAATCGATGTTATCAAGGACGCGGGTGTAGAAATAAAACTGAACACAAAAGTGGAGTCCGTGGACAGCCTGTTCGACCAGGGCTACGAGGCCGCTTTCCTGGCGCCGGGGGCACACCGCGGCCAGAGTCTCGGCGTCGAAGGGGAAGACCTGCCCGGGGTCTATGACGGGGCCGCGTTCTTAAGAGAAATCAACCTCGGGAAAAAGATAGACGTGGGGCAGAAGGTTGCGGTCATCGGGGGAGGCAATGTAGCTATCGACAGCGCCCGGGTGGCTTTACGGCTGGGGGCAAAGGACATACACATTATCTACCGCCGCACTCGTAAGGAAATGCCTGCCAGTCCGGAGGAAGTAGAGGCGGCGCTGGAGGAAAAGATACAGATAGACTTCCTCACCGGGCACCTGAAGGTAAGCCGGAAAGACCGCGCGCTCGTCATGACCTGCAACCGTATGGAACTCGGCGAGCCCGACGCCAGCGGACGTCGCAGGCCGGTGCCGATAAAGGGCAGCGAATACGATGTTGAATACGATACTGTCATCGGCGCCATCGGGCAAAGGCCGGAGATACCAGACGGCTTCAAGGTCAGTACAGGACGTAATAATACGATACACGCCAACCGCGATACCATGGCAACCAGCCGGAAGGGGGTCTGGGCGGGGGGCGATGCCGTGACCGGTCCCGATTCCGTAATAAGGGCAATTGCCGCAGGACGAGCGGCCGCTAGCTCCATCGATAAATATCTGGGCGGGATTGGGAATATCGAAGAGGAACTCACGTCGGAGAGAAAGATAGGCATTTGTGCAGGAATCACCGCCGAGGACTTCACAGGGCAGGCCCGCGTGAAGATGCCCCACCTCCCCGTCGAAAAGGTAACCGGTAATTTTACCGAGGTGGAAACAGGACTCCTCACTGACGATGCCATCGCCGAAAGCAACCGCTGTTTCCAGTGCGGCTTCCGCAGCCAGATAACACCGGCGCCGCGACCGCCGGAAAAAGCGAAACACACGGAAGAGCCGGATAAAACTGAAGCTACCGCTTAGCTTTTCAACTCTGATAATCTCTACAATTCTATTTCTTTTACAATAAGGAATCGATACCTTATATCCGAAAAGAGGTAGTAGGATTTATGACTAGCCAGGCCGGGGTCAATAAAAGAATCATCCTTATCATAGCAACGATAACGGCTTTCATCCTGCCGTTCCTGGTAGCTTCGGTCAACGTGGCGCTGCCGGTGATGGGACGGCAGTTCAGCATGGAAGCGGTGGTGATGAGTTGGGTAAGCACGTCCTATTTCCTGGCGATAGCCATGGTCCAGGTACCATTCGGGCGTCTCTCTGATATTTACGGTCGTAAAAAACTCTTCATATTAGGGCTGGTAATTACCACTCTGGCTTCGTTCCTCGGGGCATACGCTAATTCTGTGCCGATGCTGATTGTCAGCCGGGTTTTTCAAGGCTTCGGCGCCGGCATGACCTTCAACAACAGCATAGCCATTCTTTCCTCCGTTTTCCCCCGCGAGGAAAGGGGCAAAGCCCTCGGCATCAGCCAGTCAGGCACCTACCTGGGACTGTCGCTGGGGCCGTTTATCGGCGGGATTATGACGGAACACCTGGGCTGGCCAAGCATTTTCTTCCTTAGCGGCATACTGGGTATTTTCCTGATAATACTTGTTTTCTGGGGCCTGAAATCGGAATGGCGCGAAGCCGAGGGAGAAAAGTTCGATATCACCGGCTCGATAGCATACTTTATCGCTATCGCTCTTTTCATGTACGGATTTTCCAGTCTGCCGTCGATTAACGGCATCATCCTGTTTGTCGCAGGAATGCTGGGCATGGTCTTCTTTGTCTGGTGGGAGGTCAGGGCACCCAGTCCGGTCTTCGACCTGACATTATTTAGACAGAACCGGGTTTTTCTATTATCCAACATAGCAGCCTTGATTACCTACATCTCCACATTCGCGGTGAATTTCCTCCTGAACCTGCATCTGCAGTATATCAACGGTATGACACCTGGCGAGGCCGGCAGAGAGCTGATAATTTCTTCAGTACTCATGACTATCTTCACGCTGCTTTCAGGTAATATTTCACAGAAATATAAACCGAGGCTGGTAGCTACTGCAGGCATGGCATTAAACTGTGTAGGACTAATAATGCTGATATTTCTAACCGATGCCACGTCGATATGGTATATCAGATTGACCCTGGCGATTTACGGCACGGCTATAGGGCTGTTTGTTGCGCCCAACACCAACATCATCATGGGGTCGGTGGAAAGCAAGGCTCTGGGCGTGGCTTCCGGGACGCTGGGGACGATGCGTACGGCAGGGATGATGTTGAGCATGGGCATCACCATGATATTGTTCTCGCTGTACATCGGCGGGGCGGAAATCACCCCCGTTTACTATCCGCAGTTCCTCTCAAGCGAAAAGACAGGATTCATCATATTCGCAGTGCTGTGTTTCGGCGGGGTAATAGCGCAGCTTTCAGCCCGCAGACATGAAAAGTAACTGGTCTTAACACCATCCTTTTTATCGCAACCAGGGAAAATTCCTCATTTATTCGTACGTTTTTAGAGTAATACGTGCTAAAATAGCACAGACACCCTCGACAGCGCAGGAGTAGATTGTGGAAGGTCTGGAGATAGGACTCGACCTGCTGATAGTCCTGGTGACGGCTATCGTTGGAGGCATGCTGGCACGCTGGCTG
>CAZRQP010000069.1:0-2057 GCA_964602315.1 uncultured Dehalococcoidaceae bacterium | reverse complement strand
ATATTCTTCGGCTTTGTCGTCGCCTTAAGCAGCACGATGGTGGTATTGAAGCTTCTCATGGAAAGGGGCGAACTCGATACCGTCCACGGACGGATTATGCTGGGCATCCTGCTGGTGCAGGACCTTAGCGTCGTGCCGATGATGGTAGCTATACCAGCGGTGGCGGGAGAGCTGGGGGGGCTGTGGGCTTCGCTGGGAATAGCCTTCGGCAAGGCAGTAGGATTCATCGCCGGCATGATTGTGCTGGGCTACTGGTTCATGCCGTGGGTGCTGAAAAGGGTGGCGGGACTGCGCTCGCGGGAGCTTTTCCTGCTGACCGTAATCGTGCTTTGCCTTGCAGCGGCCTTCGGCACCTATTACATGGGGCTTTCGGCGGCTTTCGGGGCTTTCGCGGCCGGCCTCCTTGTAAGCCAGTCCGGCTACGCGCGGCAGGCCTTTGCCGATATCCTGCCCCTGCGCGACACATTTGCCGCCCTATTTTTCGTCGCCCTGGGACTGATAGTCAATAGAGCCTACGTACTCGACCATCTAGGCACCATCGGCATCGTGGCAGTTGCGGTAATTCTGATTAAATTCATCATTTGTTCCGGGATTACGCGGCTCTTTCGTTACAGTCCTAAAACAGTATTGATGGTGGGTACGGGTCTGATTAACATCGGCGAATTCAGTTTTATCCTGGCGATGATGGGCAAGCAGGCAGGTATCTTTTCCGAAAATTTCTACCACATGATCGTGGCTTCGGCAATCGTCACCATGTTCCTGACGCCTTTCGCGATGAACCTGAACTCCTTCCTCTACCGATGGCTAAGCCAGAAGCCACTTTTTGCGCGGCAGCTGACCGGCCGTATCGACCCGGACTTTCGCCTTCACACAGAGGATATTTCAAGACATGCAATAATCTGCGGCTACGGTACTATGGGCAGGCAAATAGCAAGCGTACTCTATAAACAGAAGTTCGCCTACCTCGTCATCGACCTCGACCCCACAGTCATTAGCGAACTGAGGGGACGGGGCATCCCCTGTATTCACGGGGACGCCAGCAATCCGGAGATATTAAGTCATGCCGGTCTGGACAAGGCGCGTGTCATGCTGTGCACGATACCGGACTACGTGGCTGAAGGGCTGACCGTCCGAAATGCCCTGCGAATAAACCCCAAGATGGATGTTGTTGCCCGCGTCCACCGCGACAGAGACATAGAGCTGTTGAAAGGAATGGGCGTGACAGAGCTTGTTTCACCATATTTTGAAGGCAGCCTGGAAATGATACGCCACACCTTGCACCGCTTCGGCATGAGCACCACGGATATTCAATACATCCTGAACAAGCTGCGGGAAGGGCAGACGGTCGAGAAAAAGCCGGAAAGCGAGTAAATATCTAGTAAACCGGAGGTTGTTATGAAAGTTGGTTTTATCGGCATCGGGCAGATGGGCAGGCACATGTCCCAGCATATACTGGAGGCCGGATATGACCTGACCGTTCACGATTTGAAGAAAGAAGCGGCCGCTCCTTTGCTGAAAAAAGGGGCCGTATGGGGTGAAAGCCCCGCAGCAGTAGCCGAATCATGCCAGGTCGTCTTTACCAGTCTGCCGAAGCCGCAAAACGTCGAAGAAGTGGTCTACGGCAAGAACGGGCTCAAAAAAGGCTGGAAAAAGGGAGATATCTACGTGGACACGAGCACAAATTCGCCCTCCCTCATCAGGAAAATAGCCGGAGACGCTAAAAACAAGGGGGTTGCTGTGCTCGACGCCCCGGTAAGCGGGGGGACGAAAGGGGCAGAGGCCGGCACCCTGGCGATAATGGTCGGGGGTGATAAAGCTGCCCTGAAAAAGATACACGATGTCCTGCTGACGATGGGGCAAAAGGTATTCCCAATGGGTGATGTGGGCTGCGGTAACGTGGCGAAACTGGTCAATAACTTAATATCGCTGGCGAGTAATTCGATTTCGGCGACGGGGTTCGCGCTGGGAGCCAAGGCCGGCATCGACCCCGAAATACTGTGGGACATAATATCCGTCAGCACCGGCGACAACTGGTGCATGCGGCAGTATCCCAACAC
>CAZRQP010000068.1:0-7676 GCA_964602315.1 uncultured Dehalococcoidaceae bacterium | reverse complement strand
TGGACCGAGGGGACCTCCGGTGTCCACGAGATAGAATCAATAGTGAGGTCGGGCCCCGTATCGGCAAAAGCTTGCCCGCTCATGACTGGCATCGGGGCGAAGGCGAACAGGCATGTCAGAATACAAACCAGCGCCAGCACACCAGGCCAGGCACGGTGCTTAAAAGAACTCATAGTCATTAACCTTCACGTGTCGGTAGTAATAGCATACTCCTGCAGATAGTAAATGGAATGGGATTTAACTCGGATTTAAAGATAGTGCTACCACCCAATTATAGGGGGAATGTAGCGTATTTCATGCTGAAATGGGAAAAGTCAGCTTATCGAAGCTGAATACGGGCAGGAATTTTGTGGATATTCCTGTATTACTAATAAACTGGTATGGTTAAATCACGCCTTCGTTACCAAGCTCGGTTATTTGTTGTTCGGTGAGTCCCAGCATTCCGGAGAGGATTTCCTGGTTATTTTCCCCGAGGAACGGTGCGTGGTAATTAATTTTCCCGGGTGTCTTAGAGAGCTTGAAAAGGGAACCTGGCGTTTTAACCTTGCCGGAGACAGGCTGGTCCACCTCAATAATCATGTCACGACTCAACAACTGCGGGTCGTTACAGACCTCATCGAAGGTCGGCAGTCTGGTACACGGAACGTCGGCTTTTTTTAGTATATCCTGTATTTCCTCGGTAGTCTTTGTTATCGCCCATGAGCTGATAACCTCATCGATTTCATCGCGGTGCTGGAGGCGCTCGTTCTGGTTGGCGCCCAAGGGTGTGTTGATAAGATCTTGCCGACCCATGGCGGTGTAAAGACGGTGGACTTGAGCAAGCACGCCTGCGTTAATGAACATTCTATCACCGTCTTTGGTGAGGTACAGGTTGCAGGGAATCATCGCGGGATGGCGGTTACCCATTCGGGGCGGGACTTCCCCGTTGAGGAAGTAATATGGAGAGAACTCTATAGAAGTAAGCTGCCAGATACAGTCCTGCATGGATATATCTATCGTCTGTCCCTCGCCCGTTTTCTGGCGGTGGTGAAGGGCAGCAACGATAGAAAGGGAGGTAAAAAATCCGGAGGTAAAATCGGCTATGGAGACGCCGCAGCGGGTTGGATTATCCGGGGATCCGGTGACGGCGGTCATGCCGCCCATAGCCTGCGCAATGGGGTCGAACCCTGGGTAATCACGGCGCGGGCCGGTCTGCCCGTAAGCGGAAATGGATGCGTATATTAGTTTGGGATTCAACTCGCACATTTCCTTGCTGCCAAGCCCCAGTTTATCCATCGTGCCCGGGCTGTAATTTTCCACCAGTACATCAACTTTTTTAATCAGTTCTTTGGCAATATTACAGCCTTTTTCCGTCTTTAAATTCAGGGTAATGCTTTTCTTGCCGCGGTTAAGGATGATAAAAGGGCCCCCCTCGAGTCCCTCGGTATGGGGTATATCGTTTCTAATAAGGTCGCCGGCTTCAGGCCTTTCAACCTTGATTATTTCCGCCCCCAGGTCTTTTAAAAGTATCGTGCAGAAAGGGCCGGAATATATCTGTGTTAAATCCAGTACTTTAATGCCTTCAAGAGCGCTGGCCATTTTCCCTCCTCGAGATTCATATGCAGAGTAGTTGTCATGGCGTCAGGTGCTAGACTGATAGTTTATAAATTATACCATTTATTTTTCCTGATTGATAGTAATGATACGTAAAATATGCATGAAATGTAAAAATCGTGGGAATTTTCAGGCAATGGTTTGACACTCACTGTTAACGGGTTATAGTATATTTGCAATACAAGGTTCTGATTATCCCAGAAGACGGATGGTGTAAATCCATATTTGGCAGGAGGATGGATTAACATGGCGGGAAAGAAATACGATAAATATTTTTTACAGGATAGTGAATGGAAAAAATTTAAGTTTGTCATGGGCCCGATTATTCAGCGCATGGATTCCAAGACTATCGACGGCAGCAATTTCTATTTCATCCACTGGGTACTGCCCCATGACGAACCCAGGATGAAAATAGGTCACCCCTCCCATATTCACAGTGAACCCGAGCTGCTGATGCACATCGGGACTAATCCGGACGACCCCGACGACCTGGGGGCGGAGGTTGAGTTGTTCGTGGGGCCGGAGCTGGAAAGGCATGTTATCACGCAGACGACCGTCGTTTTTATCCCGCCGAATTTCATTCATGGTCCGTGGAACCCTATCAAGACCACCCGACCCTGGATTTTTATCGAGGTCAATCAGGGACTGCGCCATACGGAGAAGTTCTTTCCGCAGTTATTGACCAAAGAGCACCGGGCGCAGCTGGACTGGAATTTCTGGCATGACGATGCCATGAGTGAAGGATATCCCAACATGGTCAAGCCCAAAGGCTGGAAATTTGAAGGGCAGGGACACTGAAAAATCTATATTAGAAACAAGAAGGAGAAGATTAACTAATGGCAAAAACAAAATACGGGCATTTTATAAAGAAGCTTAAATATAATAAATTGCCCGGCGAGGGCAAGCCGGAGTATATTACCTGGCCTAAAGGCACCGACCTCGAAGGACTAAACCTGAATTTCGTCTGGGGATATCATCATGAGGTCGGCCCCTGGGAAATCGGCGGCGAGTACGGCCACGTCCACCCCTACGGTGAGGTGTTCGTCTTTACCGGGCTCGATTATGATAATCCGAATACCCTCGGGGCGGAAATAGAATTATCGCTGGGGGAGGATGATGAAACTCATATCATCGCCTCTCCGTCTATCGCAGTTCTGCCGGCGGGCACGGCGCATTGCCCGATAGTCGCTAAAAAGGTCGCCAAACCTTATGGCTTCCTGGCTATCTCCTGCAGCGCCGAGGATAAGACCAGCGAATTGAATAAACGAGGCCATGTAATTCCTCTCGTGAACAAGTACGGCGAGCTGATAAAACGTATGGAAATGCGCGATATGAAGCGTGAAAAGGGCGGCAACGCCGACTTCATGACGTTCTGGACTGGCAAGAACACCCCTGGATTTAAGCTTAACTTTACCTGGGCCTTCCACAAGGGCACCGGCATCTGGCACGAGCATGACCCGCACGTTCATCCCAACGATGAAGCGCTGGTCTTTGTGGGGCTGGACCCGGATAAACCGGACTACCTGGGGGCGGAAATGGAGATACGTTTCGGGGAGGAGCAGGAAGTGCATGTCTTTGATACTCCGACTGTAGTAATTGCTCCCAAGGGTGTGGTGCATTGTCCATTAATCACGCGCAAGGTGGAAAAACCTTATGGCTTCACCGCCATTTGCCTTGCCCATGAGCACGATACCACCTGGCTGGGCGGCGATAAGCCGTTTACCAGTAAATAGAAAAAGTACCAATTTAATACAACTGGTATTTTCAGTTAAAGGCACCTGCTGATTGCGTCAGTAGGGGACTTATAAAGTCTAAAAAAAATCCCCGTGTGGTATTGACAAACAATATTTTTTATGGTATAAATACGGTATAAGGTTACCGTATTCCGTTATATTTAATACTAATATTTGGAGAAATAGATGGAAACACAGAGTGCCGTAGCAAAAAATATACAAAGTGGGTTAACTCCTCTGGATGAGCTTCTTCAGGGTTTACGTCTGGGGGATAACGTGGTCTGGAAGGTTGACCGACTTGAGGATTATCCGTATTTTGCACAAGCTTTCATTGACAAAGCTATTAGTGATGGCTTCGAATGTGTTTATTTAACCTTTGCCGACCAAGCCGATATCCTTAAACCGCGCCCGGGGTTAAAGATAAAAAAAATCGACCCCCATCCCGGATTTGACTATTTTGCCGGGGAGGTACACCGGATTATAGAAGAACGCGGCAGGAAGGTCTGCTATGTATTCGATAATCTTTCCGATCTGGTTGATGAATGGGCAACTGATGAGTCATTGGCTAATTTTTTCCAGGTAACCTGTCCATACCTGTATGAACTGGAAGACGTGGCGTACTTTGCATTAAGACGTGGTCAGCACGGACATAATGCCATAGCCAGAATACGTGATACTACGCAAATACTTATAGATGTTTACCATGTTGGAGGTAACACCTACATTCAGCCGGTAAAGGTATCCGGCCGTTACTCGCAGCAGATGTTTATCCCTCATTCAATCGCTTTGGATGGCTGGGAGCCTGTTTCCAGGAGTGGAGATGCAGCAGAGATACTGGCAACGGCTATCAGAAAACCGCTTAATATTAACTACGATTCCATTGCTCCCTGGGATAGCGTTTATCGTAAGCTGGTGCAGAACCGCGAATTGCTTGATGAGCTGTCACCGATATCCGATGAGACCAAGGTGTTGAAGGAAGCACTATCCAGAATGATGGTAGGTAATCATAAGAAATTAATTCAGCTATCAGAACGTCACCTATCTCTGGGTGAACTACTAAAGCTCAGAGACCGACTCATCGGTTCAGGTCGTATCGGGGGTAAATCTGCCGGCATGATTCTGGCAAGGAGTGTTTTACTTTCAGGCGGCGGTGAGATTGATTTCTCACAGGTGCTGGAGGAGCATGACTCCTTCTATATAGGTTCAGACGTTTTCTTTACATTCCTGGTAAATAACGACCTCTTTGAGCTTCGACTGGAACTGACAAAAAAAGGCAGTATCTCGCGAGATGATTTTGACAGACTTGAGCAAAGATTTCTTGAAGGCAAGTTCCCGGATGAAATAATGGAGCAGTTCCGCGGCATGATTGATTATTACGGGCAGGCACCGATAATAGTCCGCTCATCGAGCCTGCTTGAGGACGGCTTTACGGACGCCTTCGCCGGCAAGTACCGGAGCGAATTCTGTGCCAATCAGAGCAGCCCTGAAGAACGTCTCAACGCCTTCTTAAAGGCAATCAAGCTGGTCTATGCCAGCGCTCTGAATCCTGATGCGCTTGCTTATCGCCACCGGCGGGGTCTGGGTGAAGGTGATGAGCAGATGGCGGTCCTCGTACAGCGCGTTTCCGGTATGCCTTACAAGCGGTATTTCTTCCCGATACTGGCAGGGGTGGCTTTTTCCCGTAATCTTTATGCCTGGACCAACCGTATCGACCCTAGAAAAGGCATGATAAGGCTTGTCTTCGGTCTGGGCACTCGCGCTGTTAACCGCGTAAGCGGTGATTACCCCAGGATGATTGCTGTCAGCCATCCTAAAATCAGGCCGGAGACTGGTATGGAAGCGGCCAAGTATTCCCAGCGGATGGTAGATATCATCGATCTCGAAGAAAATACCCTGGATACCAGACCTTTCAGCGAAATAATCAAGGGAAATAACTACCCCGTTCTGAACCTGCTGACATCCCAGATAGCCGATGGTTATATACAGGACTGGTTTGTCACCTCACCGGATAGTTCGAGCGATAATATGGTTTTAACATTTAACAACCTGATAAACCAGACCGAGCTGGTCAAGATTATCGGGGAAATTTTAAAAAGACTGGAGGAAGCCTGGGGCCAGCCGGTGGATATTGAATTTACAGCTTATGTTGATAGTGAGCAAAATATCAGGGTCAACCTGCTGCAATGCAGGACATTACGGGTTCCAACCCTGACGGGCCCGGGGGTAGATATACCGAGGGAGCTTCCTAAAGAGCAGGTGCTTTACCGCTCGAAACGGACAATAAACGCGGGGATGGTCGATAACATCGGCTATATTATTTATATCGACCCGAAAAAGTATGCTGAAAACGCCACCATAGATACAAAAAGGGCGCTGGGCCGGGTGATTGGGAAACTTAACAATTACCTGCGGAAAAAGAAACATAAGTTCATGATGATGGGACCCGGGCGCTGGGGTAGCAATAATATTGAGCTCGGTGTGAATGTCGGTTATGCGGATATTGATAATACGGCCATCCTGGTAGAGGTCGCTCGTGAAAAAGCGGGGCATACTCCGGAAGTCTCCTACGGGACCCACTTCTTCCAGGATTTAGTGGAATCTGATATTCTATATCTTCCTGTTTATCCTGATGAAGATGCCTCTGATTTTAACACGTCCTTTTTCAATCGTTCACCGAATGTATTACGCGCCTTATTGCCTGAACTTAAGGATTATGAGGATATTGTCCATGTAATTGACGTACCGAAGGCGACGGACGGCGCTACGGCTAAAGTCATCGCCGACCCTAAGACTCGCCATGCCGTCTGTTTTCTGGAAAGTAAAGTAATACAGAAAAATAAACAAATAAAGGAGAGGAAAAGTAAATGAATTTACAGAGACCGAATGCTAATGATGCCACCGGGACTGCCAACCGTTCCAAGAACGTCTCGCCGATGAGTGGCATCTGCTCCCGGTGTGTTGACGGGTGTACCGGAAACTGCGAGGTGTTCAAGGCCACTTTTCGGGGGCGCGAGTTAATCTATCCGGGTCCCTTTGGTGATGTGACTGCGGGTGGAGACAAAGAATATCCTGTAGATTACTCGCATCTCAACATTCATGGGTATGCTCTGGGGGCCGACGGGTTGCCGGAAGGCGTAGCCGGTAATTCCGATTCCGCTATTTTCCCTGCGGTAAACACCGAGACTGAGTACGGATGGGATAAAAAAGTCAAGATGCGCTTACCTGTGTTCACCGGGGCGCTGGGTTCCACGGAAATTGCGCGCAAGAACTGGGAGCACTTTGCCATCGGTGCCGCCATAGCTGGTATCACCCTTGTCTGCGGTGAGAATGTCTGCGGCATCGACCCCAAGCTTGAACTTGATAAAAATGGCAAAATCACTTCTGCGCCGGACATGGACCGCCGCATTGAAGTATACCGTCGCTACCACCATGGCTACGGTGAAATTTTGGTGCAGATGAATGTGGAAGATACCCGGCTTGGCGTTGCCGAGTACGTTAGTAAGAAGCACGGACTGGATACCATTGAGCTGAAATGGGGACAGGGCGCTAAGTGTATCGGCGGCGAGATAAAGGTCAACAGCCTGGAGCGTGCTCTGGAGCTGCAGAAACGCGGCTACATCGTTACCCCCGACCCATCGCACCCGATTAGCCAGGCCAGTTTCAAGGACGGCTCGCTGAAGGAGTTTGAACGCCACAGTCGCCTGGGATTTATTGATGAAGATAGTTTCTATGCAGAGGTAGAATGGTTAAGAGGCCTGGGTTTTAAGCGTATCACCCTGAAAACAGGCGCCTACGGTTTGCGTGAACTCGCCATGGCTATCAAATGGAGTTCAAAGGCCAAGATTGACCTGCTGACCATAGACGGCGCCGGCGGCGGCACTGGTATGAGTCCCTGGCGTATGATGCAGGAATGGGGTATGCCCAGTCTCTATCTGCATGCTGCAGCCTATGATTTCTGCCGGAGACTGGCCAACCGGGGCGAGCGGGTGCCTGATATCGCTTTTGGCGGCGGCTTCAGCAGCGAGGACGGTGTTTTCAAAGCGCTGGCTCTGGGGGCACCCTTCACGAAAGCGGTGTGTATGGGACGGGCGCTGATGATTCCGGGCATGGTGGGCAAGAATATCGCTTTATGGATTAAAGATAGTAAATTACCAAAGACTGTCAGCCAGTTCGGGTCAACGCCGGAGGAAATTTTCGTTTGTTATGAAGAAGTCAAGGACCTGGTTGGCCCTAAAGAAATGAAAAATATTCCGCTGGGCGCTATAGGAATATACAGTTACAGTGAAAAACTGCGGGTAGGTCTGCAGCAGATAATGGCCGGAGCCAGGTGTTTCAGCCTGCCGGCAATCA
>CAZRQP010000067.1:0-7839 GCA_964602315.1 uncultured Dehalococcoidaceae bacterium | reverse complement strand
AGGCTTACTCCCTCGCCGACCATCCGGGATAGCGCCGTTACCTTGTTCTCCGGCTCTCTCGAGGCCACGCAGTCGCCGACCACCTGCACGTCATAGCCCGTCCCCACCAGCGCAATGGCGGTCTGGTAAACACAGATATGCGCCTCGATCCCCGCGATGAGCAGCTGCTTGCGCTTGAGGCCGTCAAGCTCGGTGCAAAACTGGTCATCGTCGCAGCAGTTGAAGCACACCTTTTCCACTGGTTTGATATCCGGGACGAGCGACTTTATCTCCGGGACGGTCGGACCCAGGCCCTTGGGGTACTGCTCGGTCAGTATTATGGGTATCTCCAGTACCTTCGCCCCCCGGATGAGCTTCACCACGTTACGAAGCAGCTTGTCCTTGTCGTACATGGCGGGGAAAAGCTTTTCCTGGAAATCTATTAGTACGAGTGCGGTGTTCTTGGCATTCAACTCTTTCGTCATTTTAGTTATCTATCTCCCGTACCGGTAATTGACTTTCCTTTTTTCAGCCGCATTATGCCGACCTTTAGAGTATAAATTCTGGTCTGGTGCATGTCAAAATTTCTGGACACTCGAGATTGAGATAATAGTCACAGATTATTATATCCTCCACTTGATAACATGAGCACAATGGTTTAATATTCCCTTTGTCAGGAGGTGGAGTTAAGATGCATATGCAACAATGGATACTACTGGCGATAATGGCTGTCTGCGGCGCCGCCGTCATCGGCAGCTATATACACGGCTTTAGCACTCACCCCGGCGGCGCCGAGACCCTGTGGGGCGGGGTTACCGGCGGACTGCGTATTTTAAATTATGTCCTTATGTTATTGGCCCTTCTCGGCTTCTTCGCCTTCAGCTACTGGCTGTTTTTCAGTATCAATCCTGATAATGTTCAAATCGCCGATAGATTTGGATACTGGCTCTTTTTTATCATTTTCCTGGTGATTCTCATTCCCTCGGCGCTGTGGATGCCGCTTAGTTTTTCCTATTTATCTAACCCGTCAACCGGTTTATGGATTGGCATTCGCATTGTTCTGGCGCTGGTGGGTATCGGCTCGCTGGCTTTGCTCTGGGCGATACTGGCTATCAGCCCGCGGGAAACGGGTATTGCTTACTGGTTTGCTGTAGGCGGAGCGGCTGCATTCTCCGTACAGACGGCCGTGATGGATATGTTTATCTGGCCGGCTTTGTTCACCGTATAATCAGGCTGTCATTATACGGTGCTGTCTTTAAATATTCTGCCGTACAGCTACCAGTAAAACACCAGGTCCGCCGTGCACCCCAAGCCCTGCCCCCATTTTCATGATGCTTATCTGTTCTTCCGGCAGGTAATGGCCCATCGTTTTCTTTAATTTCTCGGCCTGCTCCGGTATGGTGCTGTGAGTGATTATCATCTCTGTGATGTTTTTCTTGCTTTCCACGAACCGTATCAGTCTCTCGACACCCCGTGAAAAACTGCGCACCAGTCCCGCCCTGATGATTTCCCCCTCACGGAAGGTCAGTAGCGGTTTTACATTCAAAATATTAGCGGCGGCTACAATCACCCGGCTTACCCGTCCGCTCCGCGCCAGGTATTTCATCGTATCAAAATAGCCGAACATGCCCACCTGGCTGATGTAGCGTCTTATTTCAGCCACGGCGGTTGGCATATCACTGGCTGCTTTAGCCAGCCTGGCGGCGCCCCTGGCTATTAGTGCCAGACCGGCCGAATTGAACTGGGAGTCGATTACCTCGATGGGGCATTTGCTTTGCAGCATCTTTCTGGCAATAGTCGCTGAATTGTATGTCCCGCTTATCTTAGACGATATATGCACGGAGATAATGCCGTCGCTGTTTTCGCAGTAGTCCCGGTAGGCGCTCTCGAAGTCTTCCGGATTGGGTTGTGACGTTGCCGGGTGGACTGGTGACGAATCGAGCATTTTATAAAATTCATCACTATCTATATCGAAGCCGTCGCGGTAGACCCGGTCCCCGAAGCGTACGTATATCGGCACTACTCTGATGCCAAGTTCTTTCGCTTCCTCCGGTGTGATATCGGAAGTGCTGTCGGTAATTACCTGGATTACCATAACTCCGCCTCCTTCCTCCGCAGAGTTTCCCTTATCTCAATAGTATATACGCAAAATCTGGATAGTCAATACCCTTTTTAAAATCCCCGTTTGAGTAATATTTTCTCCTGATAAGACACTTGGAAATGGGGGTAAGAAGATGATGTAAGATAGGATGATGATTGATAAAAAGACAGCCCGAGTGGCCGTGTTTAGCATAAATAAGGTTTTTTTAAGTTTTTTGATTCTCTGCAAGTATCTTTTTTGCTCGCTCAAACATGTTCGGAAAAAGGTCCGCCGGTATATTTTCTCTGCCGAGCGCCTTGAAAACCGTGTACCTGGCGCATTCAGTATTATCTCCAAGGCAAAATCTTCGTTTATACATCTCTGCCAGTGCATCGGAATCTTTCATTTTATCATTGAAAAATATACACCCCTTCAACAATTCACACTCCGCCAATTTTTCCTCCTTCTATTTCACCAGCAGGATATTCCGGCACCCGGCCTCGCCCAAATAAAAGTTCCCAGAGCAATACTGACCACCCCAGGAAACTCCCCCGTTTACTTGTTGATAAAAAGGTCGGGGATACCGTTGTTTACGGGTTTTGCCTAGTACGGTACTCTAATAAAGCTCCCTTCCCGCTAGCTTAATGCTTTTATATCAAGGTTCTGTTTTACAGTTTCTGCTATTTTTACCAGTTTATTCTCGTTATCTAACCTGGGCTTGGCCAGGGTCTTCTCTACATTCGTAATAATATCGTTTACACTGGTGTTGGTCGTGATAATAGGTATTCCCCTGTCTTCTGCCTTAAGAAGCGTTCGGTAGGTCGGCGGTTTGCTGGCGCCGCTTAAAACGAGGCAGCTCATCGGCGTTTCCAGTGCTGCCAGCTGCATGTCCAGTCGCTCCCCGCGGATGATGGCGGCTTTGTTTTTCTTCCGACCGAAGTAGTCCAGCCCCGACCCCACCACCATTGCCCCCAGCATGTAGTTCTCCACCAGCTCACCGGACTTTTCGGCGTGGTTTAGTATCTTCCCCCCGATGCACTCCGCCAGCTCGCCCACCGTTATCGCCAGCAGCACGCGGTCCTCCGGTATTACCCCCATCAACTTAATCCCCTCCGCCTCGCATCTCGTCGCGACTTCCTCCTTTGCGCTTTGTAATAGGCCCTGCGGGACCTTGTTGACGATTATTCCCAGCAGGCTCTTGCCGAATGCTTTATACGGGCTTGCTGACTTTACCGGCTGGCCGGTATAGGCTTCCACTATGATTACTCTGGCCTCGAGTTTTTTTGCTTTCTCGCCGACTTCCTTGCCGGTTCCGGCTTCGGCCAGGACGATGTCCATGCCTTTTAACGGGCTGGACTCGCTGGAGATAATTTCCAGCCCGGGCACCTGCTTCATCAGGCTGGTATCGTCTGCCTTCCCTTTAGCCTGCAGGTTAAGGTAGCCTGTCTTTTTCCCCGCGTTCAGCAGATTAATCGCCAGGCCGGCGCAAACGGCGGTCTTGCCTGCCCCCTCTTCACCGGCGATGATATACAGTTCGCCCAACTTTTACTCCTGTAATTTTTAGAATAAATTAAGTCAATATATTATAATCCTTTAAGCGGAATACGTAAAGAGGTATAATCTAGGAAAGTCCCTATCGTACCGGGAATAAAGTACGCCTATGAAAGACATGCTTTCTATCGTAATACCCACCTATAACGAAAAGGATAATATTGCCCCTCTCGTGGAGAGAGTCCATAAAGCTTTAAACGGTCATGAACACGAAATAATTATCGTAGATGATGACAGCCGGGACGGCACTATAGAGATAGCCGAGGGGCTGGCGGCGAACTACCCGGTTAAATTGTTCGTGCGCCGCGAGGAAAAAGGCCTGGCCACTGCCGTGATTCACGGCATCAGGCAGGCCTCCGGCAGTGTTATCGGCGTCATGGACGCAGACCTCCAGCACCCCCCGGAAGTCCTCCCCGCTATTGTCAAGGCCGTTGAAGACGGCGCGGATATGGTGTTCGCCAGCCGCTATATCAAAGGCGGCGGCTGTCCCAACTGGGGACTTTTCCGCAAGATTGTCTCCCGGGTTGCTATGATGATAGCTCATGTCCTGCTGCCTTCCTCCCGCCGCGTCAAAGACCCCATGTCCGGGTTCTTTATGTTCCGCCGGGAGAAGGTAGCCCCGGAGAAACTTAAGCCCATCGGCTACAAGATTGCCTTGGAAATATTGCTGGTCGGTTCTTTCGATAATGTGGTCGAAGTGCCTTTCATCTTTGAGGAAAGGAGCGCCGGACAGAGCAAGCTGCGGCCGCAGCAGCAAATCGATTACCTCAAGCACGTCTTCAGCCTGATGGAGCGCACCGGCGAACTCGCCATGTTCCTCAAGTTTATCGCCGTAGGCTTGAGCGGCGTTGTCGTCAACATGGGCGTTTACTGGCTCTTAACGCGGTTCGGCGGCCTGGAAGCTTACGACTACTGGGCGGTGGTCATCGGCATTGAAGTCTCCATCATCACCAACTTTATTCTCAATGACACCTTTACCTTCGCCCGGCGGCGCACGGGTAAGTCTTTCATCGGGCGACTCCTCAAGTTTAACCTCATCTGCCTGGCCGGCGCCGCCATCCAATGGGGATTGTTCATGTTCTTTACCCGCGTATGCGGAGTTTACGACCTGCTTTCCAATTTCATCGGTATCGTCGTCGCTTTCCTGTGGAATTACTTCATCAATAGAAACTGGACATGGAAATAAAACGAAAGCTCTATCGCTTTTATAAGTGGCAGTATTTCTGGCTCTTCCTGATTGTCCTTTCTACTTTGATTTTGCACTTTAGCATCATCGACAATCCGGAGGAGCTTGTCTTCGATGAGCAGCACTATATCAATGACGCCCGGTACATCATCGTCACTAATGAAACGGTGCGCGCCGAGCACCCGCCTCTGGCCAAACTCATTTTTGTGGCGGGAGAGTATATCTTCAGCGGGTTTGAATCACCCCAAAAAGATACAGGAACAACGTTACAGCAGGCTGTTGACAGTGTCAGCGCCGTAATTTATGTGAGTGATGCCTCGGTATTAAGCGTCAAAACGACGATAAGAATCGACAAAGAACACATGTATATCGAGAATATCGATGCATCCCTTAATGAAATCACCGTCAACCGCGGTTACGGCACTACCGCCGCCAGACACGACGCACCACAAACGATTTACGTGTTTGACGATAATCCCTGGGGCTGGAGGTTCTTCCCCATTATTTTCGGCACCGCTGCCATCGTGCTCTTTTATTTCCTCTGCCGGCGCCTGAACCTGTCGCCGGCGGCCTCAAATATCGCCGCCTTTTTGCTGGCTTTCGAGAACCTGACTTTCGTTCAGAGTAGCATCGCTATGCTTGACGTCTTTTATCTTGCGTTTATGATGGCGGCGTTTTTACTCTATGTCTGCCGCAGGTACATCTCTTCGGGGGCTGCCATCGGCCTTAGCGCCCTGTCCAAGCTTAACGGACTGCTGACTCTGCCGGTCATCGGCATTCACTGGATTTTCTCGCGGCGACCCCGCTCCTGGTGGTTTTTGCTGGTTATTATGTTCGCTATTATTGCCTTCGTGGAGCTGATGATTATATTTGACTTAGCCATTACCCATGATTTTTCTACTCTGTCTAATCCTTTCCACCGTATCGGTGAGATGCAGTCCCTTAGCGGCAGCCTTACCTTTGCCAGCGTTGAACACCCCGCCGCCACCCACGCCTGGGAATGGGTGATTCGTTATACCCCGATGGCTTACTGGTATATGCCCCATTACACCGGGGCTATCAGCTTCACCATCTGGGCGATGGTTATACCCGTCTTTATTTACATGCTCATCCGGGCGATAAAAGGCAGCGATGCCGGCCTGTTCGGTATATCATGGATCGCCGCCATGTACCTGATTTGGATACCGGCCACCCTCATCACCGATAGAGTCACCTATATCTTCTATTTTTATCCCGCCGTCGGCGCCATTTGCCTGGGGCTGGGCATGGCTTTGAACCAGTTGCTTGATTATTTCCGCAACGGCCGTATTACCTGGCTTAGAAGGACCCTGCTTATTATATTTATTGTTTTCCTGGCGGCCCATCTGGTCTCCTTTATCATCCTCTCTCCCATCGTCCCCTTCGACTTCGGCGGTCTTGTCGGCATCACCCATTAGTTATAATGCAATCTTACCCCTATAATTGACTTTTCCCCGGTGCTATAATTACCTTTAGGGTGGTGAGGTTATGCGCGAGGCTGTGTTATATGATAAACTGCCGGAATCAAGTGTAAGGTGCTGCACCTGCCAGTGGCGCTGCCGGATTAACCCAGGCAAATACGGCGTCTGCGGCATGTACCGGAACCGCGAAGGCACCCTCTACAATATCAACTACGCCCTGGTTTCTTCCGCTGCAGCCGACCCTATCGAGAAGAAACCGCTTTTCCATTTCTATCCCGGCACGCAGTGCTTCTCTCTGGGTACGCTGGGCTGCAACTTCCACTGCAAACACTGCCAGAACTGGGAAATCTCCACCGCCGACGGCGCCGCTCTGGAAAATACCTGCCGCGAACTCTCACCCGAAGCCGCGATTAAACTCGCCCGGCAGTCCGGGTGCCGCGGCATCGCCTGGACCTACAACGAGCCGACCATATGGTTCGAATATACGCTCGATTCCGCCAAACTGGCGAAAGAGAACGGCCTCTATACGGTCTATGTGACCAACGGCTACGCCACTCCGGAAGCGCTGGATACCATCGGACCTTATCTCGACGCCTGGCGTGTGGATATCAAGGGTTTTTCCGATGAGTTCTATAAAGAGCTCGCGGGCGTGCCCCGCTGGCGCGAGATTCTCGAAGTGACTGTGCGCGCTAAAGAAAAATGGAACATGCATGTGGAAGTCGTCACTAATATCGTCCCCACGATGAACGATGATGAAAAGCAGCTTAAAGAGCTGGCCGACTGGATACGTAAAGAGCTGGGAGAACTGACTCCCTGGCATGTGACCCGCTTTTACCCGAACCACCGGCTGAACCACCTCCCCCCGACGCCGCTGGAGGCAATAGAAAAGGCCGTGGAAATCGGGCGTGAGGCCGGACTTAAATTCGTCTATGCCGGCAACGTGCCCGGCCATGAGAGTGAGACCACCCTTTGTTACGCCTGCGGCAAACCTGTCGTAAAAAGGTACGGCTATCAAACGGAAGTGGCCGGACTGAACGGCTCTAAGTGCCGTTACTGCGGGGCGGAGCTGAACTTCAGGTCGGCCGAATCCGCAGATTCTCCGTGAAGGAGGTATGCTATGATAAGAAATCCATCTGCGGCCGGGTTATATTACCCCGCCTCGCCTGACGAAATAAAGTCGATGCTTGACCGTTTCATAGATAAAAACGCACCCAAAGAAGAAGTCGTCGGCCTGCTGATGCCCCACGCCGGCTATCCCTATTCGGGGGCGGTCGCTGGGGCAACGCTCTCCAGAATCGAGTTCAAGGACACCTTCATCATCATCGGGCCTACCCATTCCGGTCTGGGAAAGCCGTTCAGCGTGATGCCGGAGGGCACCTGGAAAACGCCCCTCGGAGAGGTAGAGGTGGACGCGGAACTGGCCGGTAAAATAATCAGCCTTTCAGAATACGCGGAAGCAGACTACCGCGCCCATGAAGACGAGCATGCCGTCGAGGTGCAGGTGCCGTTCCTGCAGTATATCAGGCCGGACGTCCGCATCGTGCCGATTATCCTCGCCGGCGCCCAGGATGATATTTATAAAGAAATCGGCCGCGCCATCGCCC
>CAZRQP010000066.1:0-7885 GCA_964602315.1 uncultured Dehalococcoidaceae bacterium | reverse complement strand
TAGAGGCCGAAGCCGACCGTCTTGTTATGATTCACAACGGCAAGCTGGTATTCGCTGGAGAACTTGTGGATATCATGAAAAAAGCCTGTGAAGCCGTATATGCGGCGCCGGAAAACACGGCAGACCTTCCTCTGCTTATCAAACTCGTTAGCGAGGCTGGTCGTCTGTTCCGCCGGGAGGATGATGCTATTGTCATCACTGCCCCGAAGGAGTGGAGCGCTGAGCTGAACCGGTTGGCCGGGTCTAAAGGGATTAATTTGCGGGAATTGCGGCCCGAGTGTGAATCTCTCGAAGATATATTTCTGAGAATGACCCGTGGTGAGGTTGCCAAATAATGAACCGCGTGTTTTTGTCGGAATGGCTTAAGATTGCGCGACCCGCTGCCGTATTCGCATGGATGGCGCCGGTAGTTCTGTTTGCTTTTATGGGCACCATGTTCAATTTTATGGATGCCGCCACTGGCGCCGGCGAATTTCGCGGACCTTTTGGCATCGCGCCGGGGCCGGAGCAGTTGGCAGCGCCGGACGGATGGATAATAGGTATCCATTCCGCTTCATCGTTTATCGGTTTAATTGCGCTGGCCATATTTGCTACGAACCTGGCCCGGGATTATGAAAAGGGTACTATCAGGATTCTTCTCGTCATGGAACCCAACCGTTTCCGGCTCTTTTTCGGCAAGCTGCTTACATTATCTGCCTTTGTCGTTCTTATCACCGCCGGGGCGACGGTAGTAACAATGCTTGCTTCCCTGGCGCTGGCGCCCGGCGAAAATATCTCTATAGGTGCCTGGTTGAGCTGGCAGGGGATGCGCGAGTTGTTAGTTGGCTTTGCCAATATCTCCCTGGCGACTATTATCTGGGGACTTATCGGTGGCGTGCTGGCTATAACAACACGTTCAGCGGCAATTTCCATATCCGCCGGAGTAGGATTCCTGCTTATATTTGAGTTACTGATAGCGAATTTTGTAGAGTCTGTCGGTAGCAAACTTCCCGCCACGGTACTCGGTGCGCTGGCATCGGGCGGCACGTTTACTATTGAGTACTCAACGGCGATTCTACTTTCTGTAGCCTATGGCGTGGCCAGTATTATCATTGCTTCCCTGATTTTCATTCGACGTGATGTGACTGATTAGCGTATCCGTTCCACGGTCATTCAGAACCAAACTACCGTGGGACCAAGTAACGCCCCCCTCTAGCACTAGAATCGATTCTAGAAGTTTTCCTAACGAGGAATCATTGTATAAATGGTTATGTGGTGGGCGGTAGAGGACTCGAACCTCTGACCCCCTGCGTGTAAAGCAGGTGCTCTAACCAACTGAGCTAACCGCCCGGATGGCGCGCTTGGCGGGGCTCGAACCCACGACCTGAGCCTCCGCAGGGCTCCGCTCTAATCCAACTGAGCTACAAGCGCACCTGATGGGAGTGGTGCCGAGGGGGAGATTTGAACTCCCACGCTCTTTCGAACACTACGCCCTGAACGTAGCGCGTCTGCCATTCCGCCACCTCGGCGTGCTTTAGTATTTTAGCAATAAAATGTGGGATTTTTCAAGATTGTTTGACATTCTTTCTAGCATCGTTCTATTATGTTACGTATTTTACCAATTAATCAGGGGGTATTTGGGTGAAAAAAAATACAGATGACACTTAAGAGAAAACGAGACTATGAATTACTAACACTTGAAAATGGAGGACACTAAAAGTGAGTAAAACGGTTACAATTGTATTTTCAGTGGCATTGGTTATCCTGGTTGGGGCGTGCGCTGGCCTCGCTGCTTGGGCTTCAAGTTTGGGCGGTCAGATTAATACCCTAAATGACGATACTCTGGCGTTCATGGCTGATACTGCTGATCAGTTCAGTGTTACTGATGACAGTATCGCTGGAGTGGGTTCAGAACTGACCGCCTTTAGAAGCGAGACTGCTGATGAATTTGATGGTGTGCAGGGCGATATAACCTCGCTGGATACAAATCTAAATTCTTTTAAGTCTGCAACCAATCAGCAAATAGGAACGCTTAACAACAGTGTCGATAGCCTGGACTCCAACCTTATGGATTTAGGGACGCAGGTAGATGAATCGACAATGAACGTCCGCCAGGTCTATGACAGCGTTATCAACGGCGTATGTAAGATTTATGGTGATACCGTTACCGGCTCCGGTTTTATTTACAACTCGGACGGCTATATCGTAACCTGCTGGCATGTAATTGACGGACAAAACAATATATATGTAATGTTGCACGATGGTAGTCTAATCAAAGCTACAGTTATTGGCAGTGATAGATATAGTGATGTCGCTGTTATAAAAATTCCTGGTAATTCGGGTATGACACCGTTGCCGGTTGCCGATTCAGGTGCCATAGTCGCTGGCGAACCACTAATCGTCGTTGGTAATCCTCTAGGTATATTTGAAGCGATAACTTATGGAGTTGTCAGCCGAACGAATTATGCGGCGGCATTTCCAGGAGAAAATTGGATGATTACCAATCTAATCCAGTATGATGCCCCTTCCAATCCGGGTAATAGTGGTGGACCGGTATTCAATAAAGAAGGTCAGGTTATCGGCATCGTTTCCTGGGGCTATAGTGCTAACAACGATATGAGCTATGCCGTTTCTTCAAACAAGATTAAAAAAGTAGCAGCAGCTATTATCAATGATGGTGCTTTCACTAATGCGCATCTACCCGGCACCTGGATTATTGATGACCTTACGCCATCACGCGTCGTTCAGTACAACTTGGATAGCATTTTTGGCGTATTATTCCTTACTGCCATTGGCGTAGGGGATATACAAGAGGATGATGTTGCTGTTGCGGTTGACGGAGTTAGTATTAGAGATATTGCCGACCTTTTCAGCTATATAGCAGAATTCAAGAGTGTGGGAGATACCATGACGCTGACCGTAATTAGGAACGGTACGGAAATTGAGGTGGATGTTGTGCTGGAGGAAGGGTGGATATTCTACAATTAACCGGAAAGATAGGTAAATCAAAGGAATAAAACGGGCGGCGCCTTAAGCGCCGCCCTCGCTTTTTTACAATTTAATGTCTAAGGCCAGTACAGCTTCTTCGCTGCTTTCTTCAAGTCGGCGCGGAAGTCCGGGTGCGCAATGTTAATCAGGTCTTCAGCCCGTTGCCTTTGGGTCTTGCCCTTGATATGGGCGATACCGTACTCCGTTATAACGTAATCGCTGATGGTTCTCGGTACGGTGACTATCGTGCCTTCGACCATCATGGGCGTAATGCGGGAGATTTTCTTATCTCCCCTCCCCGCGGTTGAGGTCAAGACGGTAATATTCTTGCCTCCCTTGGAAAGAAAAGACCCGATTGCGAAGGATGTTTGCCCCCCCGCCCCGCTGATTACCCGGGGACCTATCGACTCCGCGGCAATCTGCCCGGCAAAGTCCACGCTCACGGCGCTGTTGATAGCTACCATGTTATCGTGCGCCGCGATGGTCCTCACGTCCAGGCAGTATTCGGCGTTGTACAGCTCAAAAGCCGGGTTCATATTGACCCAGTCCATGTCTTCCTTGGAGCCGCCCCCGCAGGCGGTGGCCACCGCTTTATTAGGATTGATTGTCTTGCGGCTGCTGTTAATGAGACCCTTGCGTATCAGGGGTATGATGCCGCGGGGCGTGGTCTCGGAATGCCAGCCGAGGTCCTTCTTGCCTTCGAAGGTGCCGAGCGTGCAGCACCACTCGCTGGTGGAGCCTACGCCTACCTGTAAGGTATCGCCGTCGTTAACGAGTTCGGATACATACGCGGCGATTTTCTTTTCCGCCTCGCCGGCTTCTACGTTCTTTCTCCCGAGAAGGTCGGTACTGCCTGGTGTCTTGCCCGACGGCGTATGCTCGACGAAGTAATCTATTTCATCTACGTGGATATAATTATCGCCGTAGGTGCGTATCAGGTTTTTATTTACCTCGGCCAGGGCTATCTTGGCGCGCCGGACCTCCGTCTTTTTTGTCCACACGGAAGCCCCGAAGCTGCAGTAACCGTGGTCGTCCGGCGGTGAAAGCTCTACCATTACCACGTCGGCAGGCCCTCTATCTTCCTCGGTGAAAATAAAGCCCAGCCCCCCTATCGCCAGGTCGCACCGCCTCTCGGCGATTATCTGACGAACGATTGGCAGCGGGAAGCCCACCTCTATCTTGAAGGACATCTCGAAAACGGTGTCGTACCACCCGAAATCCCTTCCCGGCGTGCGCAGGGACAGCAGGACGTTTTCTACCTCTCCCAGCCGCGCCGCCAGGGCGAGACCTAATGCCTGCGGCTCGTTCCCCTGCACGAAGCAGACGCGGTCGCCGGACTTGATGACGCTGACGGCCTTCTCCGGCGTTACCAGCTTTTTCTTATAATCTTCTTGCCAGCCCATAATTGACCTCCTGTATATTCCTCCTCTCTCCTTGCAGGAGAGGATTAAGCCTGCCCCGTACTTGATACGGGGTTAAGGGGGTGATTCCTTTTCCAGTTTCTCCCTTTGAAAAAGGGAGATTAAGAGGGATTTTCCCCCTAAAAAACCTCGGGGAGGGGGAGACAGAATGTGTCTCGCATCCCCTCCCCGCATATTTAACTTGGGTCGCGTATTAGTTTTAGTATCTTACCGCCGAGCAGCGGCAGGTGAGGCAGCGCCTGGCTTCTTCGACACAGGCTTCCTTGTTTTTAAAGCCCAGGTTTACCTCTTTGAAATTGCTCTTCCGCTTGGCTGGTGCGGTAACTTGGGTCTTAACTCGGTCTTCCTTCTTATATTCCCTCAAGTGGAACTGGAAGGCCGGCTCCTCTACGTCTGCCAGGATTGGTTCTGGAGGCGGAGGCGGGAGTTCTACCTTCCGCAGGTAGCAGTCGATTGCTATGGCGGCTTGCTTGCCGTCTGCCATGGCTTCAATCATTAGTCCTTGACCGCGGGCGACGTCGCCGCCGGCGAATATACCGGCTACATTGGTTGCCAGGCTGCGGGCTTGCGTCCCGATAGTGCCTCGCTTGGTAGCCTTGACCTTGCTGTCCTTCATGAAGGAGAGGTCAACTCTCTGGCCGATAGCGGTGATAACCATATCGGCGTCGATTTTCTTGGTCTCTTTTTCGTTATAGACCGGGGAGAAAGCGCCGGATTTGGTATAGCAGGATACGCAGCGTTTCAGGTCGACGCCCTTGGCCTTGCCTCCGCTGGTGATAATGGACTTGGGACCCCAGCTCATATCGACCTTGATGCCTTCTTCGATGGCCTGCTCGATTTCTTCGACCTGGGCCGGCATTTCATCATGGCTGCACTCCAGGCAGACCAATTGTACACTGCCGGCGCCGAGGCGCAGGGCGCAGGTGGCGGCGTCCATGGCGACGCTGCCGCCGCCGATGACGACTACCTTCTTGCCGACGGCCGGTTTCTTGCCCGAGTTAACGTCTTTCAGGAAGGATAGGGCCTGGATAACGCCTTTAGCATCTTCCCCAGCCACGTTTAGCTTGGCACTGTTCTGAGAACCGACGGCCATGAAAACGGCATTGTAGCCCTTCTTCAGCAGGTCTTCCGGGTTCTTAACGGCGCTGTTGGTCTTGATGGCAACGCCCATTTTCTTGATACTGTTGATTTCCCATTCCACGACCTTCCGGGGAAGGCGGTGCTCTGGAACGCCGAAGGCCATCATGCCACCGGCCACCGGGGCCGCCTCGAATACGGTTACGGCATAACCCTTCTTAATGAGGAAGTAGGCGGCGGTAAGACCGGCAGGACCGGAACCTACCACGGCTATTTTTTCCTTCTTGGTGATGGGCAGTTTCTCCGGCAGGCACTGCTTCTTGAGATAGTCCGGCAGGCCGTTTTCCATCACCCAGTCGGCGATGTAGCGCTTGATGTCATTAATGGCAATTGGGTCGTCCAGCTTGCCGCGGTTGCATTCCGTCTCGCAGGGATGCGGGCACACGCGCCCGAGAACGCCTGGGAACGGGGTAGACTGCTTGAGATATCGATAGGCCTCATCCATGTAGCCGCGGGAGGCCATCAAAACGTAAGCATTGATATCCAGGCCGGCCGGGCAGGTGTTCTGGCAGGGCGGCATGAATGGTTCCGGCAGCGGCCGTAATGCCTGGGCGGTATCGCTCGTTGTGTATTTCGGGTCGTACTTTTCACGCCCGATGTTGGGGTTCACGGCGCAGCGTATCGCCAGACCGCGATTGAACCGTGCCAGACAGACGTTGCAGCGCAGGCAGCGGACCACCTCGTCCACTCTGCCTTCTTGCCACTTTTGGGGGGTGCGCTGGTCGGCCACAAGCTGCCGTCCCATCGTAATGGCGTCGGCCCAGCCCTTGCGGAGGACTTCCTCGGCAAGGTACGGGTCGTGCTGTCCGGGTACGATTAGAGGTATCTTGAGTTCTTTCTTAAAATTCTTGGCGTGAGCTATGAAGCAGAACGGGTCCTGCGGGAAGAACCACTTGCGCGCTTCATAAGAACCGTCGGAGAGGTGAATGTAGTTGGCTCCGAGGTCTTCACACCACTTGGCTACCTGTATCAGCTCGTCCTCGTGAATAGAGCCTGGCATGTGCTCGTCGCCGCTAAGGCGGATGCCCAGACAGAAGTCGGGCCCGACCCTCCTGCGGGCGCTGATGAGCAGATTGCGCAGGAAGCGGAAGCGGTTCTCCAGCGAGCCGCCGTAATAATCGTTGCGCTGGTTGGAGCGCGGCGATAGGAACTGGTGGATGAGATAGCCGTGCGGACTGTGAAATTCCACGGCGTCGTAGCCGCAGATTCTGGCGCCGGCTACGGCATTGGCAAATGTGTTCTCCATGTATTCGATTTCTTCAACAGTCAGTACCTTGGGTACGGTGGTGCGACCCATTGTCTGGGATTTTGTCTCGTAGCCTCGGGGCATAATCCTCTGTTCATAGTCCTGCGGTCGCTCGGAAGGTATAGCGGAAGGCGCCCCCGGCGTTTCGCCGGAGATGCGTCCGGAACCCTGACGCCCGAAACTGGGAGTAATCTGGATAAACGCCTTGGCACCGCATTGCTTGATGCCCTCGGCGAGATTGGACTGGCCTTCGTAGTAGCTGCGGCCGCTGATGCGCGGGTTGCCGAAGCTGGTGGTCTTGGCGCCCCAGTCCGTGGCAAAGGTACACTCAATGGTAATAAAGCCGGCTCCGCCCTCGGAACGCGCGGCGTAAGAGTAGATACATTCTTCTCTGATGTATCCGTTCTGGTCGGCGCCGCCGGTGGTGGTGCAGGAACCGCCGATTCTGTTCTTTATCTCCAGCGGTCCCAGTTTGATGGGCGAGAATAGAATTGGGAATTCCGACATTTCTTACTCCTTTCCTCTTGTTTCCTTTATTTCACACGTCTCTTGGACGTGTCAACTCCCAGTATTTTAGCAAGGTTTTCTCCGAAAATCTTGCGCTTGATTTCATCGGTTACCGGGGCAAAGCCGTAGCCTTTCTGCAGGTCTTCCGGCATCTCGAACGTTCTTAGCCCGATTACTGATTCGCGGAAAAGACCGCCGGGACCGTAAAAATCAGTGCCCCAGACAATCCTGTCCGGCCCGGCAAACTGAATTGCCTCGCCGATGATTTCGGCTAACCGCCGCGGCGCCGCTCTATACCAGGGCATAATCAGGCTTAAGCTGATATATACGTTGGGATGGGATAACGCTACCATGTTCAGGTCATGGCATTGCGGCCAGCCGGCGTGGAAGGCGACTATTTTGAGGTCGTAAAAGTCGTTAGCGACGTCATCAAGCAGGACGGGCAGGCAGTACTTAGCTTTACCCGGGGGACACCAGCTCCAGCCGGTGTGGATGGTAACTACCACGCCCAGTTCGTTGCATCTCTTGTAGAAGGGCCATATCCTCTCGTCATTGATGTAGGTATCTTCCGGAGGATAGAACTTGAATATCTTGCAGCCCCTTTCCT
>CAZRQP010000065.1:0-8016 GCA_964602315.1 uncultured Dehalococcoidaceae bacterium | reverse complement strand
AGCAGTTCTTCCACGTATTTCATCGTCGGTTTTAGCACTTCTATCGACTTTTTAAGCAGTTTTTGCTCGTCGGGGGCCATCTCCCATTCAAGTACTTGCTTGATTCCTTCCCTCCCCAGGATGACCGGTACGGACATACTAAAGTTCTTGCAGCCGTATTCACCGTCAAGGCAGGCAGAGCAGGGGATGACCTGCCCCGCGTTCTTGGCAACAGCCTGGACTACTTCTGTAAGGCCCGCCGCCGTCGTCCAGGCGGCGGAACGCCCGGTCTTTTGAATAAAATCATCGCGCTGGCGCTGCCCTTCGGAGACCTGGCGGCGCATCTTCGCCTTCAGAGCTTCGGTAAAGGTAACGGGCTTGCCGTCCACGCGGGCGGAGCTGAAAAGCTGCACCTGGCTGTCGCCGTGCTCGCCGATGACGGTGCCCTCCACCCGACTTGAGGGGACGCCCAGCTCCTGGCCCAGCCTCATGCGGAAACGGATGGAATCGTTATACGTATAGCCGATAGTCTGGCTGCGGTTGAATTCGGAACAGCGGTACATGGCGTAGTTCAGCGCGTCCACCGGATTGGAGGCCGTAATGATTACGGCGTCCGGGCAGCACTCCTTTATCTTTTTAGCAATGTCCTGGATGATGGTCAGGTTCTGGGGCAGCACTTCCTTGCGGTCGTGTATCACTTTGGCGGAGCCGGCGGCGATGATGACGATATCCGAATCGGCCATATCCGGATAATCGCCGGCGCGCACGAGCATGTCCCGGCCGGTCACCCCCGTATTGATGTCCCAGGCGTGGAAAGCGACCGCGTCCGGGCGCGGGTTATCGATGAGTACCATCTCATCGGCAAGACGGCGTACCGCGATAAGAAAGGCGGCGGTGGAACCGACACTGCCGGAAGCGCCTATAATTGATATTTTCATCATGCCCCCCCATACAGGCAATTACGCATCAAATAATAAGAAAGTGTAAAACAGCGCTTATATTTTAATTATATAACATTGACCCTGCTAAGGTTAACAGTAAAATCAGAGGATGTTAGTTACAATAAAGCTTTCACCTTATCAGACAAAGGGGAGTGCGTAGCGAGAGAAGGCTCCGCCCCCCTCTCAATTATTCTTCTGCCAGCGTTCCTCGCGCTTGCTTGAGCCACTCCGCAATCGGGTAGCTGAAGCCGCAGGAATCGGAGCACTTGCCGCACCCGTCGCAGCTGTCGATATCATGGTTCTCTCGACGATAGATTAACCTGGCTGTTTCCTTGTCGTCGTACATGACCGCGTCGTTGTAAATCTCGAAGATGCGCGGCGCGTCGATGCCCTGCGGACACGGCATGCACCCCCGGCAGGCGGTGCAGGGGAGGGGCTTGAGCGCCCGGTAGGCCTCCCTGACCTTGCTTATCACCAGTTCCTCCGGCACGCTGAAGCTGTCTGCCTCCGCCTCGTCCGCCAGCGATAAATTCTCCTTTACCTGTTCTAAATTGCTCATATCGACGACCACGCAGGAGATATCCCTGTGGTTCCAGGCCCACCTTAAGCCCCACTCCGCCCGACTCCGCTCCGGCTGTGCCTCCGACCATACCTTCGCCACCGACTCCGCCGGTTGTTTCGTAAGCCTGCCCCCCATGAGGGGTTTATTTACCAGTACCCCCAGCCCCTTCTCCGCGGCGTAGGCCAGCCCGGTAACGCCCGGGTGGTGGTCGATGTCCATGAAGCTGTAATTGAACTGGCAGCAGGCCCAGTTGTCGTAGGCCTCGATTACCTCCCGCAGGAACTGGTACTGGTCATGGAAAAAGAACCCGATGTGCCCGATTTTCTTACTGGCAAGAGCTTTTTCCACCCAATTTAAGACCTTGAGTTCTTCCAGCCTCGGCCAGCTTTCGCGGTTCAGTCCCCCTAAAAGCAGGAAATCGACCCCGTCTTCGTGGAGCCACTTGAGAAGTTCTTCCAGGTAGCCGTCGAAGTCCCGCGCCGACTTGATTTTATACGACGGCAGGGTGGAGGCAATCTTAACTTTTTGACGGTAGCCGTCTTTGAGTGCCTCTTGGAGGAGATTTGATAAGTGATTATCTACTTCGTAGGCCAGCGGCGACCCCGCGTCGATGAGGTTGACCCCGCCGTCGATGGCGAGGCGCAGCATCTTTACTGATTCAGATTCGTCTTCGGGCAGCTTTTCCAGTCCGAACCCCAGCGCCGAGACCCGCCAGTCCAGCCTGCTTGTCCGCCGAAGCTTTAGCGTAGGAGGGCCGAACTTGCGATATTTCATTTCAATTAACTGTCATTGCGAGCGAAGCGTGGCAATCCCTATGATAAATCCAGTGCATCTTCTTTATCGTCATTCCCGTGTAAACGGGAATCCAGTGTATCTTTTTTATCGTCATTCCCATGCAAATGGGAATCTAGCGGCGGGGTAAAGGGGTGGTGGATTCCCGGGTCAAGCCCGAGAATGACGTTTCTTGTTTATTTACGCCTCCACCCATGGCGAACCGTGCTCGCCGCTTAAGCATATCACGAAGAACCCGTAGGGCTTGTCCACCCACCTTGTAATCAGCGGCAGGTGCGGGAAAGCCGCCGGGCATATCCCCACGGTGGGCGTGTTGAATATGTGACGCTCATAGTCCTTGCCCATCCCCAGCTCCAGCTCGGCCCCAAGGTAATCGAGTTTGTCCGTGTCCAGCCCCACGAAGCACAGGATTTCCGCCTCGGGATGGTAGTGTGCCTCGCCGCCCCTGTGCCACTTGCCGCACTGACTGTACAGCCCCCAGGTGAAGTTGAGGTTCAGCCCTTCGAGGTCGCTGCCGTAAAGCCAGACCACCTCGTCGCCGTTGCCGGGGCCTACCCCCATGTCCCTTGCCCGGACGGAGCCGTACTCTTTGCCTTGCTGGTTGCCTGCCCCGGGCATGTTGCTGAACTTGGTCCACATCTTTTTACGCAGGTGGGCGTACTTGGACGCTTTTACGGGCTTGCCCTTGGCCTCCACGCTGGTGGCCTGGTAGGCGGGCGCCAGTCCTATTGTATAGTGGGTTATCGGTTTGTTCATTTTCTTAACGGTGACCGGGCCGTGCGGCGTGCCCTTGGGCACGATGACGCAGGACGGCTCTTTAATAATAATCTCCTCCCTTTCTTCCCCCATCAGCACCGATATCTCCGCCTTACCCAGGTCCATGATGTCCTTGCTGTTCGTCCCCTCGAAGACCAGCACCTCGTCGTAAGGGTGAACGACGGCCCCCTCCAGCGGGTGAAAGGTGCTCGGCTTCTTAACGTACCCGAAGGAAAAGTGGGCGTTGAACCCCTCCAGGTCCTTGGCTTCCATCCACATGCGGGGCTCGGCGTAAAGTCCCCTCGGTGGGTCCTTGATAGCGATGGGTTTTATCAGGTGGGCGTATTCTTTCGTAACTGCCATGACCGTCTCCTTTCAGATAGATGACGCTAGTTTTCTGCGACTTTTCCCCCAAAGAATAGCAGAGACATTAGCGGGGGTCAAGGTGAATTCATCCGTATCCCATGTCCTCTCCCCTTGTGGGAGAGGATTAAGGTGAGGGGTTGGTTCCGGCGTGTTTATTGGTTGTGGGGTATTGGCGTCCATCCACCGTAAGGGCTCGCTCTTACACTTATGTCTCCGTCGTCTCGAACTGGCTCTGGTATAGCGAGGCGTAGAAGCCCTTGGCTTCCAGCAGCTCTTTGTGGTCCCCTTGCTCCACGATGTCCCCGTCCCTCATCACCAGTATTATATCCGCGTTGCGTATGGTCGATAAGCGGTGCGCAATCACGAAAGCGGTGCGGTCCCGCGTCAGCTCCTCCATGGCTTTCTGTATCAACACTTCTGTCCTGGTATCGACGGAGCTGGTCGCCTCGTCCAGTATCAGTATCTTGGGGTCGGCCAGGAACGCCCGCGCGATAGTCACCAGCTGCTTCTGCCCCTGTGATAGGTTGGAAGTCTCCTCGTTCAGCTCAAAATCATAGCCGTGCGGCAGGACGTGCACGAAGGCGTCCACGTAGGCCATTTTCGCCGCCGCAACAACCTCGTCATCCGTCGCTGTGAAATTACCGTACCTGATGTTTTCCCTGATCGTTCCGTTAAAGAGCCAGGTGTCCTGCAGCACCATCCCGAACATCTCCCGCAGGTTCTCCCGCTTCATCTCTCGTATATCCAGCCCGTCCACGTAAATGCCCCCGCTGTTGATGTCGTAGAAGCGCATCAGCAGCTTAACGAGCGTCGTCTTGCCGGCGCCGGTAGGACCGACGATGGCCACCTTTTGACCGGACTTGATTTCCGCGGAAAAGTCGTTGATGACTATCTTATCCGGGTTATACCCGAAGTGCACGCTGTCGAAAGTCACTTGCCCCGTCACCTTCTCCAGTTTCTTAGCGTCGGTGGGGTCGGGTTCTTCCTCCTCCTCTTCCAGGAACTCGAATATCCGCTCGGCGGCAGCTACGGTCATTTGCAGCGTGTTGGCGATGTTCGTCGTCTGCGCGATTGTCTGCGTAAATGTCCTCACGTACTGGATGAATGCAAGGATATCCCCGACCTGTATTGTCTTCCGCACCGCCAGGTAGCCGCCTAATATGCTTACCCCGATGTACCCCAGGTTGCTGACGAATTGCATCACCGGCATCATCGCCGTGGCAAAAAAGTGCGATTTCCACCCTGCTACATAAAGTTTCTCGTTCATCCCGTCGAATTTCTTTATCGACTTCTCTTCGCCATTGTAGGCTTTCATCACGTTGTGCCCGGTAAACATCTCCTCAACGTGACCGTTGATATGCCCCAGGTACGCCTGGTTCATCCTGAAATATTTCTGCGACCTTTTGACAATGAATCTCACCAGTAGTAACGCTATGGGCATTATCACCATCGCCGCCAGCGTCATCATCCAGCTTATCCACAGCATCATCGCCAGCACGCCTACTATCATTGTCACGGAGGTAACTATCTGCGAAAAGTTCTGGCTCAAGATGTTGCTCATTATATCGATGTCGTTGGATAAATAGCTTATTACCTCGCCGTGGGTCTTTTTATCGAAGTATTTCAGCGGCAGCTTGCTGATTTTCTCCGCAATATTTTTCCGCAGCTGATACGTCATTTTCATGGCGATGCCGGACATCACCCAGCCCTGCGCGTACTGGAATGCCGTTGCCGCCACGTAAAGGCCCAGCAGTATCAGCACAATCCTCCCGATGTAGGCAAAATCGATGGCCGCACCCGGCACGCCCATCATCTTCTGCATGACCCCCTGGAAAAGTACCGTCGTGGCGTCGCCCATCAGCTTCGGCCCGATAATAGCGAAGACGGTGCCGGCTATGGATAATATCAGGGTCAGGATGATGGCGTATCGGTAGGGCTTGAGGTACGAAATCAGGGTCTTCAGCGTCTTTTTGAAGTCCCTGGGCTTTTCATCGGCCATCATCGGCCCATGCCGGCCGGGACCGCCTCTTCCCGGTCCTCCCGGCGGAGGCCCGCCGCCCCCCATCGGCCCGAAGTGATACGGAATCTTCATCGGGACAGCTCCTCCTCGGACAGCTGCGACTGCGCTATTTCGCGGTACACCTCGCAGCTCTCCATCAGCTCCCTGTGCTTGCCGATGCCCACGATTTCGCCTTTATCCAGCACCACAATCTGGTCGGATTTCATGATGGTGCTTATCCGCTGGGTCACTATCAGCACCGTGGCGTCTTTCGTCTGGCGGCGCAGCGCCTTTCTAAGGGCGGCGTCGGTGGTATAGTCCAGTGCTGAAAAACTATCGTCGAAAATGAATATCTCCGGTTTGCTGGCCAGTGCCCTGGCAATCGCCAGCCTCTGCTTCTGTCCGCCCGAAAGGTTAGCGCCTCCCTGCGACACCGCCATTTCGTAGCCCTTCTCGTTCTGCTTGATAATATCTATTCCCTGCGCCGTTTTCAGGAAATTTTCCAGCTCTTCGTCGCTGGCGCTCTCGTTGGCGTACCTGATGTTGCTGGCGATGGTGCCGGAAAACAGCAGCGTTTTCTGCGACACGTACCCTATTTTCTCCCGCAGGTCGTGCTGCGTCACATCGCGGACGTCCAGCCCGTTCACGAGAATTTTCCCGTTGGTGACGTCGTAAAAGCGTGGTATCAGGTTAATCAGCGTCGATTTGCCGCTGCCCGTGCTGCCGATTACCGCCGTTGTCTCCCCCGGCTTGGCGGTAAAGTTGATATTTTTCAATAAATCTTCTTCAGCGCTGGGGTAGCGGAAAAACACATCTTTAAATTCCAGCTGCCCCTTGATGTCGCCGCTGAATTTCACCGGGCTCTTGGGGTTCTTGATAACGGGTTCGGTGTCGAGGACCTCGTTGATGCGTTGCGTGGAAACGATTGCCCGCGGCAGCATCACGAACACCATCGAGACCATCATGAAAGCCATGATTATCTGCATCGTGTACTGCATGAAGGCCATCATGTCGCCCACCTGGACCGTACCGGCGTCCACCTGGTAGGCCCCCACCCATACAATCGTAATCATGACGACATTCATGATGAGCATCATCACCGGCATCAGAAACACAATCACACGGGTAATGAAAAGCTGTGTCTTCGTCAGGTCTTGATTGGCGTCGTCGAATTTCTGCTCCTCGTGGTTCTGGGTATTGAAAGCCCGGATAACCATGATGCCGGTCAGCATCTGGCGCGTCACCAGGTTTACTTTATCGATTAGCTTCTGGATTATCTTGAACTTGGGCACGGCCACTATCAGCAGTATGCCTATCAGCACCAGCATCGCCAACACCGCTGCGGCGATAATCCAGGACATGGATGCTCCTCCGCCGATTACCTTAATAACGCCCCCGATACCCAGTATCGGCGCATAAAATGCAATCCGGAACAGCATTACCAGCAGCATCTGCACCTGCGTGATGTCATTGGTCGACCTTGTAATCAGGGAAGCGGTGGAAAATTTATCGAACTCGGTATTGGAAAAGTCCTCCACCCTGACGAATGCCTGCTTACGCAGGTTCCTGGCCACCGCGGAGGACGTCCGCGCTGAAAGATACCCCACCGCTATTGAGGCCGCCGCCCCCAGCAGCGTGAAGAGAAGCATGATGCCCCCCACCCGCAGAATATAGGTCGATTGTATTCCCACCAGGTCGATGCCTATCGCTTCGTATTCCATGGTCAGCATCGCCTGCGCCGCCTGCCTTACCATGTTGTTGAGTACTGTTTTATCATCGGGCAGTTGCGGAAGACCTTCCTCCCCCTTGGTCATGCCTGCGATGATGGCTTTGGTGAATAGTTCGTCCAGGCTCTCGATAGCCTCGCTGTCGTCGGTATTTAGTTTGTAGATATTCTCGTCGGACAGCGCCGGGTATTCTTCAACATATTTTGTATATTCGCTCTCGGAGAGTGTCTCCCTGTCCAGCAGCAGGTAATAGTCGGCGACCTCTTCTTTGTCGCTGTCGTCCAGGCCGGATACAAGCCTGTCGTAGGTGCTGGTGCGCATGGCTTCCGGCACGGCGTTCTCGATGCCGTTGCCCTGTATGCCGGTGTTGACGACGTCCGCCATGTACCCCGGCAGCGCTAGCTCGGTCATCGCCTGCCCGAACAGCAGCGCGAAGATTAAGACAATCGCCCAGGTGAAAGGCTTGAGGTGCTTGATAAGTTTAATCAATGGTGCGGTCTTTCGTTTCGTGATAGGTGTCCATCTTGATGAACAATTCTATCAGTTGCTTTATCTCGTCGTCGTTCAGCGCTTCGAATATCTTGGACATGGAATCCAGGTGGTCTTTCCGGAACTTCTCCATTTGTTTTTTCGCCAGCTCCGTCAGCTTCAGCCGCACGATACGCCGGTCGCTGGGGTCGCCCTCGCGCGCCACCAGTCCCTTTTGAACCAGCCCGTTCACGAACTGTGTCACCGCCCCGGGCGTGATGTGCGATAGTTCCGCCAGCTCTTTCATGGATGCCCCTGCTGCTTTTTTGCGCCCGATGGTAAACAGTAGAAGGACCTGGGGCGGACTTAATTTAGGCTCCGGCGGCGGCCCCGGGTGACGTACGTGCCGCATTACAGACATCAACC
>CAZRQP010000064.1:1623-8117 GCA_964602315.1 uncultured Dehalococcoidaceae bacterium | reverse complement strand
AACGTGGTAGGGAACAGGTAGCCCGACCCTATGGCGATGCCCAGCGCCAGGCAGCGCTCTTTGGCGCGCCCCGTGGCGTCCTGGAAAATGGCGAAGCTGGAGTTAATCCCCGCCCCGCTTAAGAAATTGCGCCTTAAAGACGTCCCGCTGCCCTTGGGCGCCACCATGATAACGTCCACGTCCTTGGGCGGGATTATATTGGTCTGGTCTTTATAAACGATTGAGAACCCGTGCGAAAAGTAAAGCGCCTTGCCCTTGGTCAACTGCTTCTTGATGGTCGGCCAGATTAGCTTCTGCGCCGCGTCGCTTACCAGCATCTCGATAATGGTGCCTTTCTGGGCCGCTTCCTCTATCTCGAACAGGTCTTTGCCGGGCTTCCACCCGTCCTTTACCGCCCGGTCCCAGTCGGCTTTAAATGCCTTGCTCTGCCCGATAATGACCTTGAAGCCGTTATCCTTCATGTTCAGCGACTGCCCCGGACCCTGTACCCCGTAACCGATAACCGCTACCGTTTCGTCTTTCAGCGCCTTGCGGGCTTTCTCCATCGAGAACTCGCTCCGCATGATTACTTCCTCTTTCACTCCCCCGAAATCGATGATTGCCATATCCTTATCCTCCATGAATTAGAAATGTGTACTTTAAGTATATCTGGAGATGGGTGGGAATTCAAGAATACTCCTTGCTTTACTTATTGCATTTATGTTTAGTGCGGGGTATAATTAGTATATAGTTCAAGTTTAGGTTAATACAGGCTTCTTGGAATCCCTTTAGATTTACATCAAGTATTGGATGACCCGAGCTCTAACTAAATGATTAAGAGAGGAGGTCATCTAATGAGTTTTGAAGATAAGACCCTCACGTGTTCCGATTGCGGTAATTCCTTTACTTTCAGTGCCGAGGAACAGGAGCAGTTCCAGCAAAGAGGCTATACCAACGAGCCCAAACGCTGCCCCGAATGCCGTCAGGCTAGAAAATCAGAGCGCTATGGCAGCAACTATGGCTCTATGGGCCATCGCCAGATGTACCCCGCGGTTTGCGCTGAGTGCGGCAAGGAAACTTCCGTGCCGTTCGAGCCTAGACAGGGCAGGCCGGTTTACTGCAGCGATTGTTTCCGTAAAGTAAGACCCGGCAGGTAAACCTGCTCAACTAAAAAATATACATGGGCTGGCAATATCCGGCCCATGTATCTCCATCGCGGACTCGTATTTTACTGGAAAGGTGTGAATTATGATTGATAAAAAACCCAGAAGGACCATGGCCTTCGTCGAACATGACGAGGATTTTATAAAAAAGTTAGCCGGAGATGTTGGCTGTCATTACTCTAGGGCTAATGAACGCACCTATAATCTGAAGAAACATAAATCCAGTATTCAAGGCAAAATTGATATTTTCGCCTGGGTCCACAAGGAAGATGAAAATTATTTTTGGGTGGCTACGAGGAAAATATGGGTAGAGCAGGCCAGGGCTAAAGCAATCACCGGCAGAAATAAGTCTCGTCCCGGTTGTTTTTCCAGGGATACCCAGCATGCCGAAGACAGCGTGTGTTTTAATATGAAAGATGACTACCAGAAGACTGTCAGAGCCCTTTCTATGATAAATAAAATGCGGTAATTTTAAATTAAGCGCCGTTCTGGTAATTCACGCGGCAATAATTATATAATAAATAATAAAAAACAATGGAGAAGTAATATGAAAATACTTCTTGTCTATCCCCGATACCCCGATACTTTCTGGAGCTTCAGACACGCCCTTAAGTTTATATCCAAAAAAGCCAATTTCCCGCCGCTGGGACTGCTTACGGTTGCCGCCATGCTTCCCGCCGCTTGGGAGAAAAAAGTGGTGGACTTGAATGTAAATCCCCTGTGTGATGAAGATATCGAATGGGCGGATTTTCTCTTTATCAGCTCCATGGTGGTGCAGAAGGATTCTGCAAGAGAGGTTATTGCCCGGTGTAATAAGCTGAATACTAAAGTAGTGGCCGGCGGTCCTCTTTTCACCACCGGATACGAGGAGTTCACTGGAATCGACCACTTTGTGCTGGGCGAGGGTGAAGTCACCATCCCGCGATTTCTGGCCGACCTTGCCGATGGGTGCCCCAAGCCCATTTATATGTCTGATGAACGACCTGATATTAGTAAGACCCCTATTCCGCTATGGTCGCTTATTAACATGAAGGATTATTCCGCGATGAGCCTGCAGTATTCACGGGGTTGCCCCTTCGATTGTGAATTTTGCGATATCATCGTGCTTAACGGCCATGTTCCCAGGACTAAAGGCAGTCAGCAAATGGTGGATGAACTGGAATCACTGTACAGCGGCGGCTGGCGGGGCAGTTTATTCATCGTCGACGATAATTTCATCGGCAATAAAAAGAAGTTAAAGACCGATACCCTCCCCGCGATGATACAATGGTCGAAAAAGCGTAAGTACCCCTTCCTGTTCTTCACCGAAGCGTCCATCAACCTCGCCGATGATGAAGAATTAATGGAATTAATGTCGGAGGCCGGTTTTAACCGCGTCTTTATCGGCATTGAAACCCCCAACGAAGACAGCCTGGTGGAATGTAACAAGTACCAGAATACAAACCGCGATATGTCTGCTGCGGTGAAATCAATGCAGAACCACGGCTTTGAGGTGCAGGGGGGCTTTATTATAGGATTTGATAGCGACCCTCTTTCCATCTTCAAGAAGCAGATTGACTTTATTCAAAAGACCGGCATCGTTACCGCTATGGTCGGCCTGCTCAATGCCCCCAAAGGCACAAAACTCTACCAGCGCCTTGAGAAGGAAAACCGTTTGCTTAAAAATTTTACCGGGGATAACACGGACTTTTCCATCAACTTCGTTCCCAAGATGAAATTAGAAACACTCATCGAAGGTTATAAGCATGTCATGGAAACCATTTACTCGCCGCGCTATTACTATGAAAGAGTCGTCGCTTTCCTCAAGGAATATAAACCGAGAAGGGCTGCAGGTATCTCAAAACTTGAGCCCTATCACGTTATCGGTTTCTTCAAAGCCTTCTGGTACCTGGGCATCCGGTATAAAGGCAGAAGGTATTTCTGGCGACTCCTCATAACCACGCTCATTAAGCGGCCCCGCCACTTCGGCATATCTGTAGGCCTGTCTGCCTCCGGCTTTCACTTCTATAAGGTCGTCGAGAGCTATAATGAAATATTGTTGAACCTCGACCGCCAGAGCGCTTAAGCCCCTAAGCCCCTCCCCCTTATCCGAAAGGTAGGGATTTATGAGGGGATTCGTTTTGTAAAAAAGCCCTTTTTAAAATTTTTTTATTTGTGACTAAGACAACGGAAAACAACTAATTTTAGCTTCGATTCGTTTCGTGTTTTTCTGACTCGCTTAACCGTTTTAGCCTCGATTCGTTCCGTCCAGTTTTTTATCCCGGTTTATTTGAATTAGGGGAAGCTATTATCCGGTGTTTCCCGGCACTATTAACTGTAAGCCACAAGCCGGCAACAAGCAAGGTGGATTTGTCCTGTGGGGGAGGGGGAGAGGGGAGAAGGATTTAAACCTGATTATGTTGATTTGTAGATGGGAAGGGAAGACGGGAAGCAACTATAAGTGGATCTCATTCGTCCCATATGAATGGTAGCTCATCAAGGGTGATGTATTGAACTCTCCAGTGGGCCTTTTGTTTTAGTTGTTTCAGGCTAATACGTACACGAAATGCTTCATCTCTTGATGGAGCATTTCGCCCTGCTAGCCAAATAGTGTTTTGATGATCTGGATTGTAGCGTGCTTGAAGCAGGCCGTTTGGGAGATTTAGTATACTTATACTCTCTAGTTGATTTTTCGTCTTTGTAATTTCTCTGTAATTATACTTCACAAATAGTGTGGCTGTAAGAAACTGCTTTCCTTCTTTATCAATCACTGTGGGTAGTTTACCGGATTCTTCTATGAGTTTACCTGCTCTTTTTTGTCTGATTTTCATTGATGTTTGAGCAGTCTGAATTGTGGCTGTTCCTTGTCCGCTTATTGCTTCTGCTTTTGAATCAATGAATAACGCTTGTCGCATAGCAAATTCAGGAAGAAATAAATATCGTGCTTTTTTGTAATCCATCTTACCGAACAATCTGACCGGGATAACGGACATTCCGAGCCTATCGATAGCCTCTCTGGTAATATCTTCGCCGATGTCGGCCACAAGGTCGTGCTCTTGAGTAAACATTTCACTAGCTTGGGTTTTAAAGTCATCAATTGCTTGGACAACCAAACGTAATGTGGCCTTCTCGATAGATTCTAGAAGGTCTAAATCATCTTTTAGCTTTTTAGGTTCTAATGTCATCGGGAAATCCAATTTGCACTTTAGAGCAACGAATTTTTGCCTTCAGAACGTATTCAGACGACAATTCAAAACCTAGATACCTGCGATGTTCCTCTATAGCTGCCACTGCGGTTGTGCCCCTACCTATGAAACAATCTAGTACTAAGTCATTGGGATCTGAAAATAAACGTATTACCCGTCTAGGTAGTTCAACAGGAAACTCTGCCTCATGTAAATCATGTGAATGTACGGATGGGAAATACCACACTCCACGAGAACCCCACTCGCTCCATTCCTGTGCTGTTAAGCGGTTACGGTCAATAGTCGTGATCCCAGGTTTCCAAAATATATAAAGATATTCAAATTCATCTACTGAACGATAAGATAAACTATGCCATCGGCTATTTTCCCAACAAGGGTCTTTTACCCATATTCGCCTATCATATGGATAAAAGCCAGCATTCAATGTCCAATCTTCTATGAGCCCCCCAACTATTTTCACTCTAGTTTGTACGTTACTCTTCCCGCCGCGTACATTATTATGTTCTGTTCTTCGTTGAATTGTCTGTTCGCTACATCCTAGGAGTTTAGCTAATTCATAGCGGTTGTAGCCTGGGTGCTCTGAGAGTGCAGTGAGAATTTGTTGCTTTGTTACCGCACATTTCTTTCCAGACACATTATCAGCTTGTATTCGTGGCATAGTAGGGTCAGAAAAAGCTAGAATATCTGCAATATTAATGATTAAGAATCCCCCCGGTTTGATAATGGGAAAGTGAAGGGTAATTACTTGTTCTAGAAGTGACTTCCAATCTTTAAATGATACGCTCTTCTCGTATGATTTGCCCACAAAATATGGGGGAGACCAAATGCTAAGACTAACGGAATTGGGGCGGATATGAGTCAGAAGAGTACGTGCATCTCCACAGTAGATATCATTCTCAATAAGATACACATTCTTAACAGAATCGTACTCTACGTCTGAACGCGAAATCACCGTCATTTCTTTTGCTTTCCCTTTTGATTAACATTTTAATATCCCATTCAACTAAACGCAAGTTTTTTTGGACTTATATTTTTTTTTTGATAGGGAAGTGCGCCTTATTAAAATTGCCCCCTCTCTTTGCTTGGACTGGGGGAACAAGGCTTGCCCTGAGCCTGTCGAAGGGGGTGAGGTAAAAATCCCCCGCGTCATTTACCCCTTCACTTTCTCCCCCCACCCCCCATATAATTAATGTATCTTCCAATTTCCCTCTCCCTTGATGGGAGAGGGAAGGCAAGGGTGAGGGTGAGAACTGGATTCAATACTGTAAACTGTGGACTGTGGACTGTAAACTGTTAACTCAACATAACAATTTAACATAACACCAAAACGAATAAAAACGAATCAGCTACGGCCCAAAGCTAAAGACATAAAAAAATTTTTTCCCGAAAACAAATAAAACGAATAACCCTGAAGCTGATTAGCTATGGAAAAATCTTGAAAAAACGAATAAAAAACGAATGTTTGAACTGGGCGGGGTAGGGTTTGGTTATTGTATCTTGTAACTTGTATCTTGCGTCATGTATTTTGCCTGCGCTTCACCAGATGCTCCCGTGCCTGCTGTATGAAAGCCTCGAACCGTATGCTCTCGCCCGGGTCCTTCGTCCCCTCCACCACCACGTTCAGCACCGGCAGCCCGTAGTCATGGCGGAACTGGTGCAAAAGCAGGCTCACGATTGTCCCCGGCATGCACCCGAACGGTATGATGTTCACAACCCCGTCGAACCCATGCTCTGCGTACTCCACGACCCTACCCATGCTCAAAATGGCCTCGCCCTCCACCGCCGGCGGAAGGTACTTGTGCCCCCGGTCGATTATCTTCTTCATCGGCAGCTCCCGCGTGAACAGCTCGATAGAGTCGTCGAACTGCCTCCGCAGCCGCTCGACCGTTGTCTCCATCACGATTTCCGTCAGCCTCTGCTTTATCCAGTCATTCCAGCCGCCTTCGATGCGGTGGCTGTATCGGAATGCCCGTTCATGGTCGATGTAGTCGAACCACTCCTCGATTGGCGGCAAGCCCACCTGTGCCCCCAGCGCCTCCAGCTTCTCGTTAAGCCCGTCGTTGGCGAACCGGTTGCTCCTCACGAATATCTCCCCCACGATGCCTATCCGCGGCTTCGGCGAGCTGGTGTCTATCTTCACCGACTCGAAGGCCTGTTTGGCTTCGCT
>CAZRQP010000064.1:0-1523 GCA_964602315.1 uncultured Dehalococcoidaceae bacterium | reverse complement strand
AGTACCGGCACGTTCGGTAGTCCTATTTCGTCGAGTATCAGCCGGTGCAGTCGATTATACTGCCCGAAGCGGCAAGGTCCGCTGGCCGCCGGCATGAAAAACGCCGACTTCTCCGGCTCGAAGTCCGGCGCCATCGTCCTTTTAACGATATCCCCGGTTGTGATGATGCTCGGGTAGCATTCCTTGCCCGTCGTGTACTTCCGCCCGATTTCCAGCGTCAACTGGTTCGATTCCGGCAGGGGCTGGGCGTTTACCCCCCCATGGCGCATCGCCGCCGCCAGTATGTACCCGTGGTCTATCATGTAGGGGATATAGACGATACGTCCGTTGGCGTGGTTCGATGATATGCTGACTTGCTGGATGTATTTACTCGTGCCCTGCGTCTTGGCGTTGCGTATCGTGTCGATGAAAGCCTCGCACCGCGTTATAACCCCTGCGTCGGCGGAATGCTCGTCGATTTCTATCGTCAGGAAGGGCTTGCCCTCCGTCTCTTTACTGAAGAACTTCAGTAAATAGGAGTCCGGCCCGCAGTTAAAGTTCGTTACGTATAGCCCGAAAAGCCGCTTGTCCTGCACAATCATTCTGGCCGCGGCCATTATCTTTTGCCCCGCCTTCCAGTACATGTTCGGGTGTCCTTTAATGACCTCTCCCGCCAGCGATTGTAGCGGCAGGAAGTCCAGCGGTATAGCCAGTATATTCATATCCCGTAGCTTTTCCGGGATATTCAGCGTCATCGCCTCGTCATAGGTGTTGTAAGCCCTCCCCACCACCACGATTGCTTTTTCATCAGGCTTCAGCTGGGAAAGTATTTCCTGCCCCCGCTTTTGCTGCCAGGCATTGAATTCATCATAAGCTTTGAACCCCGCTTCAATCGCCTTTTTAATCAGCGCGTTCGACTTTACACCGGCTTCCCGTGCTGTTTCCTTGAGGTTTTTCTTCAACCATGTTCTGCCCCTGTCCTGGTAAATGACCGTTCGTAAAACAACCGGGTGCTTGCCGTTCGAATCATTCAGGGCTTCTCTGATATGCGTGCTGCTAAGCACGAGGTAGGGCAAGCTCTGTGTTAGTGGACAGTTCCACGACTTATTAAAGTCATCGGATAGCTTCTCCATGGTGCACTGCACCGGCATGAATATATAGTCCGGCTTCTTTTCCAGCAGATTGAGCATGTGCCCGTGGGACATCTTAATGGGCAGGCAGGGCTCCTCCACGATGTTCTCTACCCCCTGCCGTATGATATGCCTGTTAGTAGGGTCGGAAAGCACCACCTGGAATCCTAATTCGGTAAAAAATCCTTTCCACAAAGGGTAAAGCTCATGGAAGAACAGGACCCTGGGGATACCCATGGTCTTGCCGTTGGGCTTGTCCGGTTTATCTTTAGGATATGTATTCAGTAGAGCCTTAGCGCGCTCTTCGAAGAGGTGTGGCATCTTGGATAATTTCCGCTTCTCCTTCTTTTCCGTGCTGTCCCACTTGCCGCAGCGCGAACCGTAGAAAAGAGGTTTCTCCCCCTCGAATACCAC
>CAZRQP010000063.1:0-8340 GCA_964602315.1 uncultured Dehalococcoidaceae bacterium | reverse complement strand
CCGGAAGCGGTGGAGGAAATGCTCCAGCAGGCGGGGGTGGGGGCGGGAACAGTCGCCAACGCCAAAGACATCGATGAAGACCCGCAGATGAATTACTACAACTTCTACCGCGAGCTGGACCACCCCTATATGGGCAGGCTGCGCTACTACCACCCCGCCCCGATTAAGCTATCGGGAGTGGAAACTGCGGTGGACAGGCCGGTGCTCCTGGGAGAGCATACCGAATATATCTGCCGGGAAATCCTCGGTATGTCGCAAAGTGAGATAGACAGACTGCGTCAAAAAGGCGCGTTTGAATAGTCCGGTTCTTTAACGGGCGGGGCTGGCGACGGCCTTCTTTAATTTTTCCACTCTTACCGCGGAAACCTTGAACTCCGGAATTTTAGCTACGGGGTCGTAGGCGGGGTTGGTAAGCTCGTTGGTGGGAGTTTCCGCGAAGTGGAAGGTCATGGCTATGGTGCCCCTGGGAGATGTTTCCGTTACCAGCACCCTAGCCGTTACGTCGCCGCGGCGTGATATCACCCGCACCACCTCGCCGTCAGCAATATCCAGTGATTTTGCATCTTCGGGATTAATGGCAACCCTTTCTTCACTCTTAAAGATATTAAGTCCCTTCACCTTACGCGTCATCGTTCCGGTATGAAACTGAAAAAGGCTGCGATGGGTGGTAAGCACCAGCGGGTATTCTTCGTCCGGCATTTCCGCCGGTGGCCGGTAAGTCAGTGGTACGAAACGCCCTTTACCACGTGTAAATATATCAGTATGGAGAATAGCCGTGCCCGGGTGCTCTTCCGTGGGGCAGGGCCACTGGAGTCCCCCGTTTTCCAGACGTTTATAATTGATACCGCCGTAACTTGGTGTAAGGCGGGCTATTTCTTCCATAATAGCTTCGGGGCTTTCAAAATCGAAGCCCTTAGCTCCCATATGCCGGGCAATCTGGCATGTTATCCACCAGTCGGGCTGGCTGACGCCCACAGGTTCGATTGCTTTCCTGACCCGTTGTACGCGGCGCTCGGTATTGGTAAAGGTGCCTTCTCTTTCCGCAAAACTGCAAGCCGGCAGGACTACATCTGCAAACTGTGCAGTCTCCGAAAGGAAGATGTCCTGCACCACGAAGAAGTCCAGTCGGTCCAGGGCCTCACGCACATGCTTGCCATCGGGGTCGCTCAAGGAGGGATTTTCCCCCATGAGGTACATGGCTTTAATCTTGCCGTCATGGGCGGCGGGGATAATCTCTGTAAGCGTCTTGCCTGGTTTCGGGTCCAGCGTGACGCCCCAGTCTGCCTCAAATTTCTTCTGTATTTTCTCGTCGGCGACTGACTGGTAACCGGGGAAAACGTTGGGCAGGGCCCCCACGTCGCAGGCGCCCTGGACGTTGTTCTGGCCGCGTAGCGGATTAACACCGGTGCCGGGCTTACCTATATTGCCAGTAAGCATGGCAAGGTTGGCTAAGGCCATTACGTTGTCTGTGCCGTGCGTATGCTGGGTGATGCCCAGGGTGTAGAGAATGGCGGACGGCTTATTGGCAGCGTACATGCGGGCGGCCTCGGTTACCTTTTCACCGGGCACGCCGGTAATCTCCTCTACAAGCTTGAGAGGATAATCCTTGAGTGATTCTTTGAATTCGGCGTAATTCTCACAACGCGAGCCGATGAAAGTCTCATCCAACAGCCCCTCATCGACGATGATTTTCATCATGCCCATCAGTAAAACGACATCGGTGCCGGGGCGGTGCTGCACCCATAAGGCAGCATTTTCCACAAGCCCGATTTCCAGCGGGTTAGCCACGATAAGCTTGGTGCCACGTTGTACGGCCTGCCGGACGTCCATGCCGATAACGGGATGGGCTTCCGTGGTGTTGGTGCCGATAGCCAGAATACACTTCGCATCGGAGATATCGTTAATGGAATTAGTCATCGCCCCGCTGCCTAAGGTAGTGGCCAGACCGGCCACAGTGGGAGAATGTCAGAGGCGGGCGCAGTGGTCCACATTGTTAGTGCCGAGCACAGCCCGGGCCAGCTTCTGCATGACATAGTTATCTTCGTTGGTGCTCTTGGCGGAGGATATCACCGCTATCTCTTCGCCATTGTATTTGCCGAGCTTCTCGGCGACCAGCGAGAGGGCTTCTTCCCAAGAAGCCTCTACTAATTTATCATCCTTCCTGATAAGCGGCATGGTCAGGCGTTCTTCATGGTTGACAAATTCGGCGATGCCGAATCTGCCCTTCACGCAAAGTCGCCCCTGATTGGCGGGCCCTTCGGGGTCGCCTCGGACGCCGATTATTTTGCCATCCTTAACGCCCAGGTACATGGAACATCCCACGCCGCAGTAGCCGCAGGTAGTTTTGACTTCCTTATCCGACCGGATGACTTCCTTTGGATTTAGCGCACCCGTCGGGCAGCGCACCATACACTCGCCACAGGAGCGGCATATAGAGTCGAAAAGGGGCATATCATTAAATGCGGCGACCTTCATATTGTGGCCGCGGTAAGACAAATCAATCGCGCCGACGCAGGTGATTTCCTGACAGGTACGCACGCAGCGGCCGCAGAGAATACAGCGGTTATGGTCCACATTAAAGAACGGGTTGCTGGAGTCCTCGGTCCGCTGTTCTTCATCTCTGGGTAGTTCCAGCTCGTGGAGACCTACATAGTCCACCACCTTCTGCATCTCGCAGGTCCCGTTAGAAGCGCAGGTGCAGCAGCGGTCGCTAACGGCCACGTTTCGCTCGCAGTCATCATCAGGCGTGCATTTATCCCGTTTTTCGCAGGTCAGGCATTCGCAGGGGAATCTCCTCAAGAGCAGGTTCAGCAGGTCGCGGCGGATTTCCTGAAGTGCCGGCGAGTTTGTGGTCACCACCATCCCTTCGGAGGCCTTTGTGGTACAGGCGGTAGGCATGCCGCGCATTTTTTCAATCTCGACGATGCAGAGGCGGCACCCGCCGTAGGGTTCCAGGTCCGGGTGGTAGCAGAGGGTGGGAATGTAAATTCCGGCCGCCAGGGCGGCTTCCAGCACGGTCATCCCCGGATTTGCTTCTACCTCTTGTCCGTTGATTTTCAAATGTATTTTATCCATGCCGGTCTCACTTATCTTCAGGTTTCTTTTTCGACTCCGGTTTTGACGCCGTCACGGGTATGGGTTTATCCGGCACATCGACTTTTTCCCCGGAAACCTTGGCTACGGCGTCAAAGCGTGCCGGGCATACCTCTTTGCAGGTGCCACATTTAATACACTTATCCTGGTCAATAACATGCACCATTCTCTTCCCACCCACAATTGCGTCTGCGGGGCACTCGCGCAGGCAGATGCCGCAACCCTGGCACTTATCCGGCAGTATGTAGAAGGAAACAAGACTATTGCATGATAGGGCGGGACATTTCTTCTCATTGATATGTGCATCGTATTCATCGCGGAAGTAGCGCAGCGTGGTCAGGACGGGATTGGGGGCCGTTTGCCCCAGGGCGCACAGTGAGCTCGACTTAATAGACTGGCAGTATCTTTGCAGTAGTTCTATGTCTTCCGGCCTGCCGTTGCCCCGGGTGATTTCCCGTAATGTATCCAGCATCCACTTGGTTCCCTCTCTGCAGGGCAGGCATTTGCCGCATGACTCCGCCTGCGTGAAGGAGAGGAAATAATGGGCGACATCCACCATGCAAGTCTCCTCGTCCATAACAACCATGCCGCCGGAGCCCATGATAGCGCCGGCCTGCGCCAGCGATTCATACTCAACCGGCAGGTCGAGCATCTCGCTCGGCAGGCAGCCGCCGGAGGGACCACCGGTCTGGATTGCCTTGAATTTCTTGTCTCCGGGGATTCCGCCGCCGATATCGTAGATAATCTGGCGCAAGGGTATGCCCATCGGCACCTCGATAAGGCCGGTGCGGTTTATTTTTCCGGCCAGGGCGAATGTCTTGGTGCCTTTGCTCTTTTCCGTGCCGTAGCCGGCATACCAGTCCCCGCTGTGCTGGAGTATGGCGGACACATTGCCCCACGTTTCCACGTTGTTAATATTGGTGGGCTTGCCCCAGAGGCCGGAGGTGGCTGGGAATGGGGGACGGCTACGCGGCATGCCGCGTTTCCCCTCTATGGATGCTATCATGGCTGTCTCTTCGCCGCAGACAAAAGCCCCCGCGCCCTCCTTCATTTTGAGATGTAAACTGAAACCAGACTCCAGGATATTGTCGCCAATCAGCCCGTATTCTTCCATCTGTTCGATGGCTAACTTGAGCCTTTTAATGGCTAAAGGGTACTCGGCGCGGCAGTAGATATAGCCCTCGGAGCTACCGATGGCATAAGCGCCGATAAGCATGCCTTCCAGTACGGTATGGGGGTCGCTTTCCAGCAGCGCCCGGTCCATGAAGGCACCGGGGTCGCCTTCATCGGCGTTGCAGATAATATACTTGATATCGCCGGGGGCATCGTGGCAGAATTGCCACTTCGTGCCGGTGGGGAACCCAGCCCCACCCCGGCCCCGTAGCCCCGACTTTTTAATTTCGTCGATAACTTCCTGCTGGCTCATCTTCAGGGCGCGCGCCAGGCCGCTGTAGCCTCCCATGGCGATATAGTGGTTGATTCTTTCGGGGTCGATAATGCCGCAGTTACGCAGGGCGATACGCACCTGTGGTTTTAACATCGGCAGTTTCCAGAAATCTGTAATGCCGTCGATTGCCCCATCGCCTATCGTGCCCAGGGCTAAATCGGGCAGGGGGTCGTCATTCACAAGATAACCCTCAATAATGCGGGGAACAAGCTGCGGTGTAACGTTACCGTAAGAAATACGCGGTTTGCCCGGCTTGACGATATCGACTAGGGGCTCGGCATGGCAGACACCGATGCAGCCGACATTGATGATATCGGCATCGATATTTTGCCTGGAAAGTTCGCTTTTAACCGCCTCGATAACAGCGGTTACACCCGCAGCGCGACTGCAGGTGGCGTTGCCGATGATTATTTGAGGCTTGGTGGCGCTTTCAATAGCTGACCATTCAGCATCGGCTCTTTTTTTTATTTCCTCAAAATTCACAGCTACGCCTCAAGCCTCAAATGGTAATTTTTAAGGATTTATAATACACCCATCGCCGGCTCCTTGATTTGCATGTAATTCTGCCGGCGATTATATCCTGCATTTTCCCCCTTTATTATTAGCATCTGGGAGCTATAAATGCAAGGAGAAAACAGGGGTAAACATGAAGTTAAGGGTTTTAAGCGGATAATTGGGGGGAAATGAGGAGACTGTTAAGTATGTTACCGTCACTAAAGGAAAAGACGAATTCAATTTACAATGTTATTAAGCTAATTATGTGTACCGTCAAGGCGCATGCCGGTAAGCATGGCTTTTACCGCCTTGGGGCAAAACTGGGTACCAGAGCATTCGTTAAGCTCTGTAATCGCCTTCTCTACAGATAAGGCGCCGCTATATGAAGAATCGACAGTCATGGTATCAAAGGCATCGGCGACGGCAATTATGCGGGCGCTCATGGGGATATCCTCGCCCCTTAGCCCATCGGGATACCCTGTGCCGTCGTACCTTTCATGATGACAGAGCACCAGTTCGCTGGCTTTCTCCAGGAACGGAATTTCTTTTATCAGCTCGGCTCCGATAACCGGATGAGCGTGCATAATTTCCCACTCTCCCGCCGTCAGGGGGCCGGGTTTATTTAATATACTTGAATCGATAGCAATTTTGCCGATGTCATGAAGTATACTACCGTATTCCAGGGTCTCCATTTCCTCCGGTGAAAAGAAAAGCGCCGCCCCGGCTTTCAAGGAATACTCCATTACCCTTTGAGAATGACCGCGCATGTGGGTGTCTTTAGCGTCGATAGCCGCCGCCAGGGCGGAGACGGTATTTTTATAGGCATCCAGCACCGTGTCGTGGAGTCGGGTATTTTCAATCGCCATAGCGGCGGTATTGGCCACGGAAATGACGGACTCCATGTCCTCCTCGCCGAAAACACTCCCGTCTCGCTTGTTTAGTACCTCAATCACGCCAAGAACCCTGCTATGTACGGCCAGCGGGGCGCAGACCAGCGACTTCGTGCTAAAGCCGGTGGTATCGTCGATTACTTTATGGAAATTGGGGCTCCGGATGACATCGTTAACGATTAGCGGTTTACCCGTGCGTACCACCTGACCGGCGATACCATATTGAGTGTTCAGCTTCACCTGCCGCAGCGCCTTGCCTACCGGGCCCGAGGCTACTTCAAAATAAAGCTCATGGTCGTTATTTCTGAATAGTAATATCGAGGCTGCCTCTGCATTAAGCATATGCTGCGTCATGCTGATAATCTGCTCCAGCATGTCCATCAGGCGCGTTTTCCTATTGGTCTCATAGAGAACTTCAAGTTTCCCCAAGTCGTTACTCTCTACCTGACCGGGAATGATTTTCGCAAATTTTGGTGTCTCCAGGCTATCTACCATTTTCGCAACCTCATTAACAACAGATTAAGCAGTAAATCAGACAGCCACTACTTTAGCTACTCCGTTTTCAACATTCCGGTATTGCATTCTCTGTTTTTCAGTCAGTTTGTCGAATTCTTCTTTAGCTATCCATATCGGCTCGTCATCACCCACGCCGCGGATAGAGATATATTTGGACACAAAAAGCTGCGTATATTGCGGAGATAAATACTCCTGTATCGGGAAACCCCGGCGGGGAAAGCTAAAAGTCAAAGGGCTAAGGCTGGCAAGCCTTGAGGCGGTATTGATGCAGTGCCCAATATAGTCGCTGCCGTTGCCGATACTGAAGACCTTGCCTCTCGCCATGCCGCACCGCAACACGTCCGGCGGCTTGTTTATCTCCATCTTAACCTGGGGATAAAAGTCCTCCTGGTAAGCGCAGCATATATTGTAAATGGTAGCCGCCAGCCGGCAAATCTGTTCATCATTCATGCTGTATGCGTTCCAGACGACAAGCAGTCCGTCGCCCAAGAATTTCACCAGCATGGGCAGTTCTGCCCAAAATGCTGTTTTTTCGCCGTCGTCATCGGTGAGACCGTAAGCAATACTGCCGAAAAACCAGTCGTAAAAGCTATTAAGAAACGAGGGAATAGCCAGATAGGCATCTGCCTGGTTGCAGAAGCTGGTAAAGCCGGACAGGTCGAAAACAGCCGCGATGGCTTCTTTCTCCTGGCAGGGTGTTTTAATATCTCCCAGACGAAGCATGGAAGGATTGAATTTATCAAAGATATCATCGCTGACGATAATCAATCCATTCGACTGCGACTGCTGCTGCTCTTGCCCCTGCCCCACTGCCTTTTTTAGCGCAGGAGCTCTATGCCTGACACGTCGGTAAAATCTACGCTTCATTAAGTATCCTCTTCATCGCAGATTTAGGTTAATATATTTTATGTCTAAAAAAATAAACAAATAATAAACACGAGTAGTCTCTTTCTAAACACTTTATCAACATAAGGTACGGAGTGTTACAACTGTAAAGCAAGTGCTTACAGCTAGCGGCTGTTTATTAACGAAAATGTAACCTTCCCGTAATCCATTCGTAATATTAGGACTTTAAAATGAAATCATACGGGGGATATAAATTTTGGATAAACCGATGACAATTACATGCAGAACGTTTATAATAGACAAATAACAGGAGGAAGTGATGACGAAAAAAAGCAAGGAAGAGGCTAAAGAATATATTCTAAAGATGGCCAAGGAACACGACGTCAAGTTCGTCTGGCTATGGTTCACCGACATACTCGGTATTCTCAAGAGCTTCGCCATAACCGTTGAAGAGCTGGAGGGGGCACTGGAGGAAGGCATGGGTTTCGACGGTTCTTCGATTGAAGGCTTTGCCCGTATCGACGAGAGCGACATGGTGGCCATGCCCGACCCCGATACCTGGCAACTGCTGCCATGGAACTCGCCGGATCACCGCGCCACCGCCCGCATGTTTTGCGATGTCTTGAGACCGGGCGGCCAGCCTTTTGAGGGCGACCCCAGGTATATCCTGAAGAGGAACCTTAAAAAAGCCGCCGACCTGGGTTATACATTTTACGTGGGGCCGGAGCTTGAATATTTTTACTTTAAAGACAGCAACGGCACCGAATTCCTCGACCGGGGCGGCTATTTCGACCTGACCACGCACGATGCCGCCATCGAACTACGCCGCGAGACTGTCATCCAGCTGGAAAAGATGGGCATCGGGGTGGAATACTCGCACCACGAGGTTGCCGACAGCCAGCATGAAATCGATATGCGCTATACAGATGCGCTTACAATGGCAGACAGCGTCATGACCTACCGGCTGGTGGTTAAAGAGGTGGCGCTGAAAAACGGTGTCTATGCCACCTTCATGCCCAAGCCGGTTTTCGGCATCAACGGCAGCGGCATGCA
>CAZRQP010000062.1:1605-8403 GCA_964602315.1 uncultured Dehalococcoidaceae bacterium | reverse complement strand
TTCCGCCACAACGAGCAGAGCCTGCGCATCGTGGAATATCTGGAGAAAGACGGCCTGGGGCTTAACCTTACCTGGGAGGTACGGGACGGCATCGTCAACCACTCGAAGTCGAGCACGGGCACCATCCTCGGAGACGACTGGGGAGAAATAGGCACCATCGAAGGGGAAGTGGTCAGGATTGCGGACACGGTAGCCTACATCAACCATGATATCGGCGACGCGGTCAGAGCGGGTATCATCATCGAAGGCAACCTGCCCCTTGAAGTCGTCAGTGTCCTGGGGCTAACCCATTCGCTGCGTATCAATACCATGGTCACGGACATTATCGAGAGCTCGTGGGACGTGCGCAGCAGCGATATAATAAAGGAGAAACCCGCCATCAGGATGAGTCCGGCGGTGACGGCAGCCGCCAAGACGCTGAACAGCTTTCTTAACGATAAAGTCTATAACCTGCGCGCCGCTCAAGAAGAAACAAAAAAAGCCAGAGAGGTAATTCGTTTCCTCTACCGGTATTTTACGGAACACGAGGACAAGTTGCCGTCGGAATACCGCCGCCACGCCGATACGGCGACGCGGGGGGTGGTGGACTATATTGCCGGCATGACCGACCAGTACGCTTTAAGACTGGCGGAAGAGCTCAAAAACAAATAAAAAGGGGCGTTTAAGAGGGGCGAAGCCCCTCTTCTAATAATTCCCCCTTCCCTTAGGTATTATAGAGGGAAGGGGGAAACAGGGGGATAGGTTACCAGACCACAATTTTTAGAATCTGAAATGATTACCATTATAGATTACAATGCCGGGAATATACGGAGCGTGCTGCGCGCCTGCGCGGAGGTGGGGGCTGAAGCTATGACTACCAGCGACCCCAAGGTCGTGGCTAAAGCGAAAAAGATAATTTTTCCGGGGGTGGGGGCGGCGCCCAGCGCCATGGATTACCTTAAGAAAACGGGGCTGGATGCGACGATAAAAAGTGCATTTATGTCAAGTGTGCCCATACTGGGCATCTGCCTCGGAGCGCAGATTATACTTGAAGGTTCCGAGGAAGGACCGCAGGAATGCCTCGGGCTGGTACCGGGCAAGACCGTCCGATTTGAACTCGAAGATAAAACACTCAAAATACCGCACATGGGCTGGAACGAGGTCAAGGTGGTTAAGTCCCACCCCCTGCTGGAAGGTGTTAAAAAGGGCGACGAATTCTACTTCGTCCATTCATATTACCCGAGTCCGGCAGACAAGCAAAACATCTACGCCGTTGCCGATTACGGTGGGAATTTCTGCTGTGCGCTGGGTTACAAGAACCTCTTCGCCGTTCAGTTCCACCCGGAAAAGAGCGGACGGCTCGGTCTGCAAATGCTGGAGAAATTTACCCGCTGGAACCCTTGACAGCCATAACAAAAGGTGTAAAATAAAAACCTATGCTAAGTAAAAGACTGGTGGTATGCCTCGATGTGCGCGGGGGCAAGCTCGCGAAAAGCATCAGGTTCGTCGATACAAAGGATATCGGCGACCCTGTAGCCAAGGCCCGCCAGTACTATGAAGAAGGCGTTGACGAGCTGGTGTTTTACGATATCACCGCCTCGCGTGAGAACCGGGATATCATGATAGACTTCGTGGAGAAAGCGGCCTCGCAGATTTTCATCCCCTTTTCGGTCGGCGGGGGCATACGGTCGGTAGAGGATGCCACCAAGCTGCGCAACGCCGGCGCGGAAAAGGTGAATGTAAACACCGCCGCCGTGCTGCGTAAGGAACTTATAACGGAAATCGCCGACGCCATAGGGTCGCAGAGCACCGTCCTTTCCATGGACATACGACGGGTGCCCCCTACCGAAAAAATTCCTTCGGGCTATGAAATAGTCGTTAACGGCGGGATAACACCCATGGGTATAGACGCGCTATGGTGGGCTAAAGAGGGGGAAAAGCTGGGGGCGGGCGAGCTGGTGGTCAACTCTATCGATGCCGACGGCACCAACAACGGCTATGAAATAAAACTCACGCGGATGTTAGCGGAGGCGGTGGGAATACCGGTCATCGCCTCGGGCGGGGCAGGCAAGCCGGAGCACCTTTACGACGTGCTTACGGAAGGCCATGCCGACGCCGCCCTGGTGGCTTCCATCGTCCACTACGGCGAATATACCTGCCGCCAGCTTAAAGAGTACCTGCACGGTCGCGGCATAAAAATGAGGATGAATTTTTAGGTAAAAACTCTACTTTTTTTCGTTTAAATTTATGCCCAAAATCTGCATAAAAGTAGTATAATATATAATTGTCCCTGAAATTCCATGAGCGAAATCGACGAAATAAAACAGAAGCTGGACATTGCCGAGGTAGTCGGGCAGTACGCCACGCTGAAAAAAGCCGGGCGTAACCTTACAGCACTTTGCCCTTTCCACAGCGAAAAGCACCCCTCTTTCTTTGTCTATCCGGAACAGCAGAGCTGGCACTGCTTCGGCGCCTGCAACACCGGCGGCGATGTCTTCGCTTTCATCATGAAAAAGGAGGGGCTGGACTTCGGGGAGGCCTTAAGACTGCTAGCCAAGCGAGCCGGGGTCACCCTGCGTTCGTACAGCGGCGCCGAAGCTAAAAAAGAGGAGAAAGAACCTTTCTTCAGCACCAACGAAGCCGCATCGCTTTATTATCATAACCTGCTGTTAAACAACCCGGCAGCAGCCGGGGCAAAAAAATACGTGGAAAAGCGCGGCTTTAACGCCAAAACCATCACCGATTTTCAAATCGGGTTCAGCCTCGATAATCGTGAGGCGCTAAAGTCGTATCTACTGGAGAGAGACTTCACCGAAAAGACGCTGGTTACGGCCGGCCTGCTGTACCAGGACGACCAGGGCAAGACCTTTGACCGATTCCGCGGCAAGCTGATGATACCCATACGTGATGCCAGGGGAAGGGTAACGGGGTTCGGGGCGAGGGTGCTGGACGACTCCCTGCCAAAGTATATTAATTCCCCCCAGTCCCCTACCTTCGACAAGAGCGGGACGTTATACGGTATAGACCGCGCCGCCGCGGAAATAAGGAAGCAGGAAGCCGCTATTATCATGGAAGGCTATATGGACGTTATCATGGCGCACCAGTGTGGCGTCACCAATGCCGTCGCCTGCATGGGCACGGCGATTACGGAAACGCAGGTCAATATCCTGAAAAAGTTGAGTAAAAATCTGATATTATCACTAGACGCCGACGCCGCCGGCGAGGAGGCCATGCTAAGAACGGTCGGTTACGAAAATATCCTCAACGCGGAGATGCGGGTAATCGTACTTCCTGCGGGCAAGGACCCGGACGAAGTGATGCGGGAAGACATGGAAAAGTGGCAGGAGTTCGTTAAGAGCGCTGTGCCGCTGGTAGATTTCCTGTTTGAAAAAACAACCGCAACACTGGACCTTGACACCGCCAGGGACAAGTCGGCTACGGTGGACAGGCTACTGCCGGTCATCGCCGCGATTAACGACCCCATCCGGCAGGCGCATTACCTGCAAAAACTAGCTGACTTAGTTAAAGTGGATATGAACACGATTAAAGCCTCGTTGAGCAGGATTAAACCGTCTCCGGCAAGACGCCAATCACCGGCGTCTAAGCCTACGGTCGGGGGCGCGCTGCGTCCCCTGGCTTCCAGCTCCCGCGAGGAATACTGTCTGGCGCTGCTCCTGCAGTACCCCGAGCTGCGCGAATACCAGCAGGACATCCGCCCGGAGTACTTTAAAAACAGTGAAAACCGCGAGATATTTAACATTTTGCAGGGGCCGGAAGATATTACGTCCTTAAAAGAACAGCTTGACCCTGCCCTTCATGACCACCTTAATGTTATAATGAATAAGAGCCTACCAAACACCAAGAACAATATTGATACAAGGTTTATAGACTGCGTACTGGAATTACAGAAAACCTTCCTTAGGGAACTGGCGGCCCGGAGGGCGGAGGCAGGCGATACGGATACCGGCCCCTCCCGAATTGAAGAAGACCTGGAAATCAGTCACCAGCTCCGTGAGTTGGATGCCCGCAAGGGTAAGAAAAGAAATTCAGCCCCTTATCGAACAAGGAGATAGGTTATGGACGACGAAAAGAATGCGATGGATTCTCTGCACAGCGAAAAAAATCTTAATGAAATACAGGACTCCAACGACAAATCGGTTACGATGTTCGGGGCTAATATGGAATCCGGCAAGGATATGGAAGACTCGGATATATCCGAATCTGACGACATATGGGTAAAAGGCAAGCGGTTCGAGGAAGATAGTGAAGATGAAGACCTCGACATGGAATTACCCACAGACGAAATAGCCGAGCAGGATATCACCGACGACCCCGTGCGTATCTATCTCCACGAAATCGGTCGGGTGCACCTGCTTACTGCCAAGGACGAGAAGAACCTGGCCAAACGCATGGAAGAGAATAAATACATAAATGAAATACGGCAGGAGTACACGAGGAAAAACGGCCGGCAACCTTCCGCCACCGAAATCATGCTGGCAGTATTAGAGGACATAGGAAAGTCCACCGACCTTGTCCGCCTGCTGCAGGATAACCTCGGTCTGCAAGAAATGAAAGGTTTTTCCGAAACTATTTACGATGAAAAGCTGCAGCACACCATCGATAACTCCCTTGACCCGCAGGTGGTCAGTGATTTTGCATTCAGGCTGGGTAAGACCGTTAGCGAAACGGAAGAAGCGCTGGTCAAGCTTTCTACGGTCAGCCGCTTGCTCCCTGAAGAAATCCGCAACACCATCGACGGCAGCATGTCTCTGGCCGATTTAGAAAAGCTGGTGGATAATCCTAAATTCGTCAACTCTCTGGGAGCCCATGAAACGTTTTTCTCTTCCTACATCAACAAGATTCTGCACGAAGGCAAGCGGGCGGAAAAGCACCTGATTGAAGCCAACCTGCGGCTGGTGGTCAGCGTGGCCAAGAAGCACATCGGCCGCGGCATGTCCCTCCTCGACCTGATACAGGAGGGCAACATCGGGCTGATGAGAGCCGTGGAAAAGTTCGATTACCGCAAGGGGTACAAGTTCAGTACCTACGCCACATGGTGGATACGCCAGGCGCTGACCCGCGCCATCGCCGACCAGGCGCGTACCATACGCATACCGGTGCACATGGTGGAGACCATCAACCGCCTGTTAAGAATCAGTCGGAGGCTGGCGCAGGAGTACGGCCGCGAGCCCACCTCGCGTGAGATAGCCAAGGAGATGGAAGTCTCCTCCGACAAGGTGCGGGAGATTGTGAAAGTATCCCAGCTCCCCATTTCACTGGAGTCCCCAATCGGCGAGGAAGAGGACAGCCCGCTCGGCAACTCCATCGAGGACAGGAACGCCCTGCCGCCGGTGGATATAGCGTCCAAGCAGCTGCTCAAGGAGCAAATCGAAGACGTCCTTACCACCTTAACCCCCCGTGAGAAGCGTGTGCTGGAACTGCGTTTCGGGCTGGAAGACGGGCGGAGTCGGACGCTGGAAGAGGTAGGCGTGGAGTTCAACGTGACGCGCGAGCGCATCCGGCAAATAGAAGCCAAGGCTTTAAGGAAACTGCGGCATCCCAGCCGGAGTCGCAAGCTGAAGGACTATCTGGAGTAACATGCTCTTGAAGCATATTTCATTAAAGGTCTCAAAATGCCTTTTGTACGCTGTCGTTCTGGCCGCCGGCTGCGGAATGGGGGTAGGTATCGACTACCTTTATACAGAAATATCCGGATGGTTTTTGTTTTTGATTCTTGCCGCCATAATTATCGCCATGTCCCTATTGTTCGGGGTGAGAGTTATCATCGACGACCATATCAATCCCTCTCTTGAACAGTGAAGAGTTACCTGATAAAGGACTACCCGAAAAATTGTTTTACTAAAACCTATACTTCCTGCAAACCTTGTGCTATAATACGAAAATTATGACATTTCTTACTATTGTTACGAAGAAAGGAAGGTGTGCTCTGTTCTAACTAAAGACACCGGGTTTTTATTGTTTTTTATCAAAGGGGCACGAAAAGCCCCTTTTTTTTATATATTTTCAGGAGGCAACTTAAATAAAAACCTTTTTTGTCATGTGGTTCAGCCAGGCGTTCTCGCTGATAGGGACCGTCGTGGTGGAGTTTGCCCTGGCCTGGTATTTAACCAGAGAGACCGGCTCCGCGACCATACTGGCGACAGCCATGCTGGTGGCGCTGATACCGCAGATAGTGCTGGGGCCATTTATCGGGCCGCTGGTGGACAGGTGGAACCGCAAGAAAATCATGATTTTCGCGGACCTTTCCATCGCCATTGTTACGCTGGGGCTGGTACTGCTTTTCCTCACCGATACCATCCAGATATGGCATATCTATGTGGCGATGGTCTTACGTTCCATCGGACAGACGTTCCATTTCCCGGCCGTGCTGGCTTCGGTCGCCACTATCGTGCCGGAGAAGCACCTGACCCGCGCGGCCGGCTTTAACCAGATACTACAGGGTGTCGTGAGTATAGCGGCGCCGCCGCTGGGGGCTTTACTGATGGAAACGCTGCCGATGCAGGGCGTGCTCGCGGTGGATATCGGTACAGCCATTATAGCTATCGGCTTCATTCTCCCGCTGACGATTCCGCAACCGGTGCGCACCACACTGGCGGAAAAGGCCTCCATCATCGGCGATATGATGCAGGGTTTCCGCTACCTGATGGCGCGCCGTGGCCTGACGATGCTGATGTGGCTGTTTGCCCTGCTCGGATTTTTCACGGGTCCGGCAGTCAGTCTCTTCCCGATGCTGGTGAACCTCAAACTCGGTGGGGATGTCCTTAAACTGGGATGGCTTAGTGCCATTATGGGCATCGG
>CAZRQP010000062.1:0-1505 GCA_964602315.1 uncultured Dehalococcoidaceae bacterium | reverse complement strand
ACCCTGATAAACTCATTAAGCGGGCTGATGATACCGATAGGGCTGGCGATAGCCGGTCCGGCGGCCGACTTTTTAGGGATAGAGTGGATTTACTTTATCTGCGGCGGGGCTTTCATGATTATCACGCTGCTGGGTTTCTTTAGTAAACCCCTGATGGAGCTGGAAAAACACCCGCCGGAGGAGGAGAGCTAACCTACTTAAACATTCCCATCATATTTTTAGGGAGCTTGCCGCCGGCGCCCATCTTGATAAGCTTTTGCATCTGGGAAAACTGGTTGAGTAATTGATTAATATCATGCGTGGCGGTGCCGCTGCCCCGCGCGATGCGCCGTCGACGGCTCCCACCGATAATCGACGGATTGTTTCTTTCCTCCGACGTCATGGACTGGATAATAGCTTCTATCTTTTTCAGATGAGCTTCCTGGGCGTCCTCCGGCACCTTGCCGGACAATTTTGACATGCCAGGCAGCATATCGACGATTTGCCCAATCGGACCCATCTTCTTGATAGCCTTTAACTGTTCGAGCAGGTCCTCCAGCGTGAAGCCGGACTTCTGGATTTTCTTCTGCAGTTCCAGCGCCTTCTTCTCGTCGAGGGTCTTTTCCGCTTTCTCGATGAAGGTGAGGACATCGCCCATGCCGAGGATACGGGAGGCCAGCCTATCCGGATAGAACGGCTCCAGGGCATCCACCTTTTCACCTACGCCGATGAACTTAATCGGCACACCGCTTACCCAGCGGATGGATAGAGCCGCGCCGCCGCGGGCATCGCCGTCCATCTTGGTCATGATGAGGCCGGTGACGTCCACTTTTGCGTGGAACTCCTCGGCCACGCGCACGGCGTCCTGCCCGGTCATGGCATCCACCACCAGCAGCACCTCGTCCGGCTTAAGCACCTTTTTCACCTGCTCCAGCTCTTTCATGAGTTCCTCGTCGATGTGAAGTCGGCCGGCCGTATCGACGATGACATGGGTGGCGGCGATTTTCTTCGCCTGATTCAGAGCGTGGGCGCAGATGTCTTTAGATGACGTTTTGGGGTCTTCGGCATATACCACTACGTCAAGCTGCTTGCCGAGCGTCACCAGCTGTTCGATAGCGGCGGGGCGGCGGTTATCGGCGGCAACGAGCATCGGTTTGTGTCCGCCGTGCTTTAAAAGCAGCGCCAGCTTGGCGGCGGTGGTGGTCTTGCCGCTGCCCTGCAAACCGACCATCATGAGAACAGCTGGAGGCTGGGACACGGATGCCAGCTTGCTGGAAGAGCCTTCGCCAAGGGTCTTAATCAACTCCTCGTTGACGATTTTGACGATTTGCTGGCCGGGGGTCAGGCTCTCCATGACCTCTTTGCCGATGGAGCGCTCCTTAACGCGCCCGATAAAATCCTTGACCACCTTAAAGTTGACGTCCGCCTCAAGCAAGGCTAAACGCACCTGCCGCAGGGCTTCATCGATGTCTTTTTCCGTGAGTTTGCCGCGGCTGGTCAGGCGGCTAAAGACGGCGTTAAGCTTT
>CAZRQP010000061.1:3547-8534 GCA_964602315.1 uncultured Dehalococcoidaceae bacterium | reverse complement strand
GGCGTAGGTGTTTATGCCATCTCAAAGTACGCCATCGACCTCTTTACGAAGCAACTGGCCTATCAGGAAGGCAAGAACGGCATACGCTGCAACTGCATCGCCCCGGGCCCGGCGCCGACCAATTTCGGGGCGGTTTTAAGGGAAGGTATGCCCCCTCCCCCACCGGAAGAGTACAACAAGATGCGGGAAGAAATGTTGAAAGCTTTCCCGCTCGGCAGGCTGGGCGACCCTGCGGACATTGCCGGTATCACCGTTATCATGGCGTCGGAAGCAACCAACTACATCACCGGGCAGGTGATTCAAGTTTCCGGCGGCAACGTGATGTAACGGGCAAATACCCACCCTATATTCAGCAGAAAAAATTTTGTAAAACTCCTGAATATCTTAAATACAAGGCTGTCAATAGGTTTTCATAGTACTTTTTTCATACACGGTTGGGCTGGCAGAAGGTCTTGACAGTGGGCAAACCGGGTGATAATATGAGGTCAGAAGCTCATTGCACAACCTGAATAATGCTTCGGGAGGTGGTCTATGAGGCTTCACAAGTTATACGGAGTATGGCAGGTGGATAGTTGGGGCCCTACCATGAGTGGGGCGGGCGGAAAACGGACCCGGCTCGTAAGTTGAAATGGGGCCAGATCTGCCAGGCAGACGCCCGGTGCGGTAAAATACCGAAAGTGAGTTGAGTCCGTTACCAGTAGAAAACTTTAGCGGGGGTCGTTATTACGGCCCCCGCTGCTTTTTGAGGGAAATCGATTGGCTAGTCGCTGTTGGGGTCGGTCAGTCCGGTCTTCTCCATAAGCACCCGGTAAAAATCGGCGATGTCTTCATCGTAGATTTGACTCTCCGCCTGGATGAAAGGCGCGGTCAGCGATTCGCGGTATATTTTTTCGATATCAGATATGAGACCGGTCAGGCTTTGCGTAACGTTTTCAGACTCATCGGGGGGAGGCACTTCTTCAGCGAATGCGGGTAACACCGGCTTCACGCCATATAGTATCAGGAAGCAGATAACGACGCCGCAGATAAAGCTAATTGCCATTTTCATTTTATTCCCCAGCTCCTGTAAGCAAGTAACAACTGATTACACTTTAATTCTGGCACAGGAGTATAAAAGGGGATGTAAAGACTATAAAAAATATATAAAGACGGGGTTAATTTTGTATAAAGAATTGAGTAAACAACCTTTGCTTGACAGCACAGGCGATGTAAACCTAAAATAGCGGCAGTAAACTCCCTATTTATATTTATCCCGATGCGAGATTCTTTCAGGAGGCAGCATGACTAAAAACATCAGCGTTTTACCGGCCATACTTACAGATAAACCCGCCGAGCTGGAAAAGCTGGTGCGCCAGGCGGAGTCGTTTACCGATTCCGCCCAGTTCGACATCATGGACGGGCAGTTCGTGCCGTCGCACAGTGTTTCCTGTGGAGACATCGCCGGGTTAAAAACAAAGCTGCATTGGGAAGCGCACCTCATGGTGCTGCGTCCGGAGGACTGCCTCGATGATTTCAAGCGTGCCGGGGCGGAGAAAATCGTTTTCCACTTTGAAGCCGCGCCGTCGCCGGAAAAAACGATTAAAGCCATCAGAAAGCTGGGAATGCAGGTGGGACTGGCCGTCAACCCGGAGACTCCCATCAGCGACTTCAGCCCGCTGGTCAAGCAGGTGGACGGCGTGCTTTTTCTTGCCGTCAACCCGGGTTTCTACGGCGCCAAATTCATCCCCGAGGTACTGGATAAAATAACCGAGTTCCGCAAGGCATATCCCAAAGTGGAAATCGGCATAGATGGGGGTATAAAAGAAAGCAACATTGAACAGGTCGCCCGTACCGGCCTGGATGTTATCTGTGTGGGAAGCGCCATCTTCAGGCAGTCAGACCCTGCCGCCAGTTACCGGCGACTTGTTAAGATGGCGACCGCAGCTATTGCTTGATGTGAAAAACCGACGCTGTAAGGCAGTGTCCTTTTATGATTGCTCTTCCGATTTTTCCTCGGAGCCCCAGTCGAGCATAAGTTGTTTCAGCTTCTGGGCAAGCTTGGGACTGGAGCGTAGTCGCTGAATAAAAACGGGGCAGCCCTCCAGCAATGAGTTCTGCGCGGCCGTGGCCATGCTGGACAGCAGGTTCTGTGTCACGGAGTCCATCTGTTGACCTTCCGTGCTGCCGGGTGCCGCCTGTTCCAGTTGTCTTTTGATATCCTCGGTGGTGAACTTCATCGGCACGACACAGGCTTTATACCAGGGACACTCCTTACACTGGACTATCCCGTAGGCTTCATTAACAATATCATCCATCTTCTACCGCCTTTTTATTACTGCGTTATAAGAGCTAATCTCTGTTCAATCTGTTCTATACTCTGGAAAGCTCCCATTACGGCATTTTTTATTATACCATCTTTATCAATAAAAAGAGTGGCGGGAATTCCTCTGACACCATACATAAGGCCGACCTCTCCGGTCGTGTCAAGCAATGGGATAAAGGTAAGCCCGTTTTGCGCCATGAACAGCCGGACGTCATCAGCGCTTTCCTGTTGATTAACAGCCAGTATTACAAGTCCTTCCTGCGTCCACTTACTATCTTCAAATACTTCCTGGAACAGGGGCATCTCATAACGGCAGGGAGCGCACCGGATAGCCCAGAAATTAACCAGCACCGGCTGTCCCCTGAAATCACTTAATGCGACCTGTTGTCCGTCTAGATTCAATAACTGAAAATCGGGCGCCATTAATTCAGGCGCGTCTTCAGTTTCGGAACTCGTACATCCGCCTGATAATAGAGTAACAATCGATACCGCTATTATCAGCATTGATACTAAAAGTCTCATAATCCCCCCTTTACCAGTTACGCTGTAAGTGAAGAAATCCATACCAGTTTATTTGTCAGCACCAGAATACCTATAGTAATCAGTAGAAATGCACTTATAAATTGTATAATGACGGAATACCGGCTGATGCGTTTCAGGAGAGGACGCAGCGCGTCAAAAGCCGCCCCGATAACGAGAAACGGCAGCCCCAAACCCAGAGAATATATAGCTAATAAATAAGCGCCCTCCCAGGCCGTTGCCCTTACCGAAGCCAGCGTCAATATGCTACCCAGGATCGGCCCGATGCAGGCCGTCCAGCCCATTGAAAATGCCCCCCCGATGATGAAAGACCGCAGGTAACCCGTGGTTTTGCCGGCATTCGGTCTGAGTCGTTTTTCATAATTGAGCCACGGTACTTTCATAGCTAATAATATGAACACACCGAAGGCTATCATCAGGCTGCCGGCAATCTTACGCAGCAGGCTGATATCCGGGATTATAGCGTGTCCGGTAACTCCCGCAATTATACCTAGGAGCACGAATAATACGGTAAAACCCAGTACAAAGCTCAAGGCATGCATAAATACGGCAGGACGGAAACCCTTGCCTTCAAAAATCTCCGGGCCGTAAAGGCTGGCTAAATAAACCGGCACCATCGGCAGTACACATGGAGAAAGAAAGGACAGCAATCCCGCGCCAAAGGCGACTAACACGGTAATATTCTCATCCATTATGACCATTCTATAATGTATTTGGTGAAACTGCCAATAAATATAAATCGTATGACGACTATGGACAAAACTTATGTTACGGCATATAATCCTGTATGCGGGTGTGAAACCCATAAAAGCAGCTTCGGGCACCGGTAATAAAGCCCCGCGCAAAAACATGGAGGAGGGAAAAATGCCGCTATATATTATGACGAGCACCCTGACTGACGAAGGCCGAAAAACGGTGAAATCTAATCCCCTTAGAATCATAGAGGTAAACAAGGAAGTCGAAGCCATGGGCGTGAAAATCCTCGCCCAGTACGTTACCCTGGGGCAATACGACTTCATCAATATCCTGGAAGCCCCCAATAATGAAATTGTCGCTAAAGTAGCGATAGAACTCGGCTCCCGCGGCACGCTCCAGACCAACACCCTCGCCGCCTTGACCCTGGACGATTTTATCAAAGCACTTAAATAGCAATGTCGGTGAAAAGAAAATACCGGTGCCCAACGGCTGCGCGACCGCTCAAGCCACCACAATAACTGGAGGATAATAATCAGACCTCTTAGCTTTACCCAGATTTCTCTTTACCAGCAATGCCCCTTGTGCTACAAGCTGCAGTACATCGACGGCCTGAAAACCAAGGAAAAATGGTATTTCAGCTTCGGCACGTCCATGCACAGCGCCGTGGAGCGTTTTTTTAGAGTGCGCACGCCGCCTGCCCCCTCGCTCGAAGAACTGCTGCAGTTTTACGAGCAGGGCTGGGTTTCAGGAGGCTACGAATCGCCGGAGGAAGAGGCCCGGTACAAGGAGTACGGCAAGGATATTTTAAAGCGCTTCCGGGAGATTCACGCCCCCGATTTCCGCCTGCCGATTGCGCTGGAGCGCAGGTTCAACCTGGACATCGAAGGGATTAAGCTGATAGGGTTCATCGACCGGGTGGATAAACTGGACAGCGGCGGGCTTTCCATCATCGACTATAAGACAAACCAGGAGCTTTTTACGTCCGAACACATGGAAAACGACCTCCAGCTGACGATTTACCAGATGGCCGCCGAGCAGACCTGGAACCTGCCGGTGGAAAAACTCACGCTCTACCACTTGCGGTCGAACACCGCCTGTACCTGCGCGCCGCGTGATAAAAAGCGCATCGACCAGGCCAGACGGCTTGTACTGGACGTAGCGGAAAATATAAACCAGGGGAATTTCCCTGCCACGGAACACCAGTTTTGCCCCTGCGATTTCGCGGAGCACTGCCCCTACTACCGCCACCAGTATATTAAAACGGAAGAACAGCCGGACCGACAGGAACCCCTGCCCGGCATCGCCGCCGCCGACGCCGTCGAGCGCTATGCCGAAATACACTCGCAAATCAAGGAACTGGAAGCGCAGCTCGAAGAAATAAAACAGTCGATTATCGACTACTGCCAGGCGGAGGGACTGAACCGCGTTTACGGCAGCGAACATGATATC
>CAZRQP010000061.1:0-3447 GCA_964602315.1 uncultured Dehalococcoidaceae bacterium | reverse complement strand
TGCTGATAAGGCACGGCACCACCAGGCTGCACAAAAACGACCGCTTCTGGGGCTGGACTGACGTCCCCTTGAGCAGTACCGGCATCAAGCAGGCGGGAAAGCTAAGGACCCGCCTGGCAGGTGAGAAAATAACCGCCGTTTACACCAGCACTTTAAGCCGCGCCCGCGCCACCGCGGAAATTATCGCCACCGGGCACAAAGCTGAATTATTCGCCTTCGACGAACTCTGCGAGTGCAACTTCGGGTTTGTTGAAGGGCTAACCTATAAAGAAATTGAGCACCGTTATCCGGAACTGGCCGAAGAGCTGGCAAGCTGGAAAACGGTCTCTTTTCCCGGCGGGGAAACGCTCGACCAGCTAAACGACCGGGTTTTAACTTTTATGAAAGAACTGGAAAATCTCAAGGCTAAAGACACGGCGGTCATAGTCTCTCACGGCGGGCCGCTACGACTGCTAATCTGCAATTTACTGGGGATGGATATTCAGCACTGGCAGCAGTTCCGCATCGATAGAGCGTCATTGAGCATCATGGAGACCTATCCCCAGACGGCTATCCTGGTCTCTCTCAATGATGTTACCCATCTTAAGAAATAATGGCGTTATTATGAAACAGGCTTTTGCATCATGGAGCGGCGGCAAGGACTGCTGCATGGCGCTTTACCGGGCCAAGCAGTCGGGCATGGATATCCGCTTTCTGGTAAACATGGTCTCGGAGGACGGCAAGCGCTCGTGCAGTCACGGCATCCGGGCGACGGTGATTAAAAAACAGGCCGGGGCGCTGGGAATACACATCGTGCAGAAGCCCACCACCACCGAAACCTACGAAAAAATATTTGTCGATACTCTTAAGGAGTTGAAAAAGAAAGGCGTTACCGACGGCGTTTTCGGCGATATAGACTTCGACCCCCACAGGGAATGGAATGAAAGGGTCTGCGGCGGGGCCGACATCAAAGTCCACCTCCCCCTCTGGCAGGAAGACCAGACAAAACTCATGGAGGAATTCATCGACGCCGGATTTAAGTCCGTAGTCGTTGCCGTGAAAGCCGAACTGCTGGGGAAAGAGTACCTCGGCAGGACCGTCGATAGGCAGTTTATCACCGATATAGCAAGACTTGGCAAAGGCATTACGCCCTGCGGCGAGTCAGGCGAGTACCACACGCTGGTGGTCGATGGGCCCATATTTCAAAAACGACTTGAAATTATAGAGTCTGAAAAGGTAAGTCGCGGCGACCACCACTTTCTGGAGATACTAAAGACCAGAATAGCCTCTAAGAAACAGGATTAATAAAATGACTAAGATAATTGCCAGAGTGATATCGCAAAAGGGCGTTTGCGATGCCGGCCATAAGGTCGGTGACGAGTTCATCATCGGGCAGACAACGCCCGAAGGGATGTGCTCCTGGGCTTTCTATACTTTATTCCCCTTCGCCGAGCCGCTGCAATTCGGGGGCAAGTTCCCGTGGGAAAAAGACCCCTCCAAAGCCAGAGTAGCCTGCCCGGACGCGGATAATCCCGTTATCTTTGAGCTGCGGAGAGTGGAATAGCCGCTATGGCCTGGCTTAGAGAGCTTTCAGTTAATAAGGACCGCGTTTACCGGGGAATCGTGGAAACGGGGTTGGGCGGCGCCGTGGCGGAAATGGACCAGCCCGACTTTATGGAGGGCTTCAAGAAATTAACCGGATTGGACGTTATACCCGGAACGCTCAATATAAAAATGGTCGAGCCGCTTGACCTTCACCTCTTAAGATACCTGAAGTTTGCCGATATCGGCTGGGAGTTCGACCCGGCGACGCAGGGAATCGACTACACAGGCGAAATCGGGATGTACTATCGGCGGGCGACCGTTAAGGGCAAATACAAGGCCTGTCTCCTGGTCTTTACCTGGGTATCGGATATCCATACCGACGCGGAACTGGTAAGCCCGCACCACCTGCGCACGGTACTCAAACTTAAAGACGGGGATAAAGTAAAGTTTAAACTGGACAGGGAATAAGGCAAAAAGCTTTACTGCCGGCTATTAGAAAGCCAGCATTATCAATTCTTTTACGTTCCACCCCACCACCATCAGCAACAGCAGGATAGCTGGAATGAGCCATCTGCCCGGTACGAAAAAGCTGATAGCCACGGGTATAACGAACTTGAAAATCGCCATCTTGTAGGTGGAGTCCATTGACGCTTTCATAACTGGATTAAGCTCTATCCAGCCGTAGCGCGCCGCCAGAGCCGTCAATGCCAGGTCCGCTACCTGTAATGATAAAAAGGCCATCTTTAGAACCAAATCGACTTTATCACGCCGACGGCTCCTGACGAGGATACTTGAGATTGGTCCCCCGATACGCTGTCCTAATGACATAGTTTGCTTCTTTCTCTCCCCAGCATATCTGTTGGTTCAAAAACACGGGATAAATTTACCCGACGTAAATATGAATAAAGTGTAAAAATCTGCCTTTTATTTTTCTTTTGCCCGTTCCTGCCCTGTGCTATACTTAGGTGAGATTTAAAGAGAGGCAAATTGTTTGGCCGGACAAGAAGAAATCAAGCAAAAAATAGATAGCCTGCGGGCGGAAATCAACCGCCATAATTACCTGTATCACGTGCAGGACAACCCGGAAATCAGCGACGCCGAGTACGACCGGCTGATGCGGGAGCTTAAGGGACTGGAGGAAAAGTACCCGCAGTTCCTCACGCCTGATTCGCCAACGCAACGCGTCGGGGCCGCCCCACTGGAGGCATTCGGAGTGGTGGAGCATCCCCTGCCCCTGCTGTCGCTGGGCAACGCCTTTTCCGACGACGAACTCACGGCCTGGTACAAACGCACGCTGAAACTGGTCGGCGAGCGGCCTTTCGACTTCGTCGGCGAGTACAAAATCGACGGCCTGGCGGTAGCTTTGACCTACGTTAACGGGCAGCTGACGACCGGTGCCACCCGCGGCGACGGCTTGAGAGGGGAGAACATCACCCAGAACTTGAGGACCATCCGCAGCATTCCCCTGTCCGTACCCAAGGACGCGCCGCCCCGCTTCGAGGTGAGGGGAGAGGTCTATTTATCCAAGAAAGGATTTCAAAAGCTTAACCAGGAAAGGGGAGAGGAGGAGCTGTCCCTATTCGCCAATCCCCGCAACGCCGCCGCCGGCTCGGTGAGGCAGCTCGATTCTCGCATCACCGCCAGGCGCCCGCTGGATATCTATATCTACATGTTGGGCTACGCCGAGGGCAAGGCCACCCCGCCGACGCACTGGGAGACGATGGAATGGCTGAAAACGCTGGGCTTCAAGATTAATCCCGCTAACCGCAGGCTGGACAGTATCGAAGACGTAATGGAATATTACCGCGACCTGGAAAAACGCCGGGAAAGCCTCCCTTACGAAGCCGACGGCATCGTGGTGAAGATAAACCAGCTCAACCTGCACGAAGAGCTCGGCGATATCGGCCGCGAGCCGCGCTGGGC
>CAZRQP010000060.1:7368-8680 GCA_964602315.1 uncultured Dehalococcoidaceae bacterium | reverse complement strand
ACCTCGATTTCGCCGGTGGGCAGCTTCAGGTTTTCGGTGCCGGCGGGTCGCTTGGCTACCTCGCCGGTAAGCGTAACGACATACTCGCTGCGCAGTTGTTCGGCGATTTTTAAAGCGGCTTTGGATATTTCGGGATTGAAAACGGCCTGTACGATGCCTTCTTTATCCCGCAGGTCGATAAATACCAGCCCGCCGTGGTCGCGGCGGCGGTTGACCCAGCCGGCGAGAGAAACGGTAGCGCCGATGTTTTCTTTTCCAAGAGAACCGCAGGTATGAGTACGATACAAAATTATCTCCTGTATAAGGGGATTCATTTTTGATTATATCTTATACGAAGGACAGCTTCAAGACAGCAGGGAATATATAATGTAAATAATCATTTGTATTGAAGCTTAAATTCTGCTAAAATGTTATGTAATCCCAGATATCAAGGGTGTGTAATAGTGGCCAAGACGATAGAAGAAATCAACGAGAAAATTAAAGCTGGCAAAGCGGTAGTCTTCAACGCTGAAGAAATCATCGAGTTTGCCCGGGAAAAAGGCGTCAAAAAAACCGCCGAGCAGGTTGACGTGGTGACGACGGGCACCTTTGGGATAATGTGTTCCTCCGGTGCATATTTCAATATCGGCCATACGAAGCCGCGTATCAAGCTGGGTGGAGGCAGGACCTACATGAACGACGTGCCGGCATATACCGGGCTGGCAGCGGTGGACCTGTTCCTGGGGGCAAATGCCCTGCCGGACGACGACCCGCGAAATCGTATTCACCCCGGGGAGTTCAATTACGGCGGCGGCCATGTTATCGAAGAGCTGGTGGCGGGGAAAGACATACGACTGGAAGCTACGGCTTTCGGCACGGACTGCTATCCCAGGAAGAAACTTGAAACCTGGCTGAATATCAAGGACCTGAACCAGGCTGTACTTTTCAACATCCGCAACGCCTACCAGAACTACAACGTGGCTGTAAACACATCGGACAAGACGATTTATACCTATATGGGCGTTTTAAAACCCAATCTGGGCAACGCAAACTACTCCTCGGCTGGGCAGTTGTCGCCGCTGTTCAACGACCCCTTCTATAAGACAATCGGCATCGGGACGAGGATATTCCTGGGTGGAGGAACGGGCTTTGTAGCCTGGCAGGGAACACAGTTCAATCCCACTGTTCCGCGGACGGAAAAAGGCATACCTAAAGAGGGGGCGGGAAGCCTGGCGGTTATCGGCGACATGAAGCAGATGAGTCCGCGATGGCTGGTGGGGGCGAGCGTACAGGGCTATGGGTGCAGCCTGACCGTAGGCATCGGTGTGCCGAT
>CAZRQP010000060.1:0-7268 GCA_964602315.1 uncultured Dehalococcoidaceae bacterium | reverse complement strand
ACTAAAGGAATGGATAGAGTCGGGTAAATTCCTTGTTACCGAACCGGTGGAGAAGCTGCCGGGTGTAGAGTCCGGCGTCACTGTCAAACCATTAAAGGAACGCCCCATAGAGGAATAAAAAAATGGCTGTTGCAAAGAAAATCGTGCTGCGTTTTCCCAAGCGGATGGTAGACCGCCCTATAGTATACCGTCTGGTAAAAGACTATGACCTTGAGTTCAATATCCTTAAAGCTTCCATCACTCCAGAACAGGAAGGACTGCTGGTATTGGAACTCAAAGGCGACCAGCAAGAGTATGATAAAGGCATCGAGTTCCTGCTGAAGGCGGGTGTGCAGATACAGAGTCTAAGCCAGGACGTGACCCGTAACGAGGAACGTTGCACCCACTGCGGGGCCTGCGTTACCATCTGCCCTACCGGCGCTTTCAAAGTTGACCCGAAGACGAGAAAGGTAATATTCGAGGACGAGAAATGCATTGCCTGCGGGCTGTGCATCCCCGCCTGCCCTCCCCGCGCCATGGAAGTGCATTTTTAATCAATGAAAGAGGATGTCTTTCAGCCTAAAGTATACCGGCACTGGGTGGAGGGGAAGGACCTGGCAGAATTCACGGTAGCGGTCAAGGAGACAGATTTATATATCAGAGCGTCCTCCGACCTGTCAAGAAAAGCCCGCCGCATCACGCTTAAATATCGTAAACAGCTGGAAGACTATATCAAGCAGAACCCGGATTTCGTGAAGTCGCTCAAGCCTCTGCCTGCCCCTCCCAAAGCCCCTCGTATCGTGCAGGATATGCTGGATGCAGGGCAAAAAGCCAACCTGGGACCGATGGCGGCAGTGGCCGGAGCCGTAGCGGAATACGTCGGCAGAGAGCTGCTGGAATTTTCCCCGGAGATAATCGTGGAAAACGGGGGGGATATTTTTCTTAAAATTAAGCAAAAAAGGGTAATTGGTATATATGCGGGAAATTCACCTTTGACGGGAAAACTGGGTCTGGAGATAAAACCGCAGGACACACCCATGGGAATTTGCACATCGTCGGGGACAGTGGGGCATTCCTTGAGCTATGGTAAGGCTGATGCGGTGATAGTGACGGCTGGTTCGGCAGTCCTGGCCGATGCGGCGGCGACATCAATCTGCAATCGGGTGAAAACCCCCGATGATATAGACCCGGCGATTGAGTACGGGCAGTCTATTGAGGGGTTAGGGGGTATTGCAATTATCTTTGGTAAAAATATCGGCGTCTGGGGCGACGTGAAGCTCTGCGAAACGTCGGTCTAAAGATTACTGTGTTATTTTTAACTCCAGCGTGCGCATCGGTTCGCTTGCGCCCTTGAGATTGGCTACCATGCCGGCAAGCGTGCTGCGTATAATCTGCGCCGCGAAAAAGCTTAAAGTCACCTCGTTGCCGTTAAGGGTCATATTCACCTGATTATCGCTGTCAACATTGAGTTCCAGGTTCTCAATTGCGCCGGTGTCTCTTAAACTGGCAAGAATACCGTTAGTGACATGATAAACAAATCCATTGACGAAATCACCCAGCTCGGTGGGATTATCATTAACAGTAAGGTTGATTTGACGCGGCATGAATTATTGCTCCTCCCTCGATGATGCGTTCGTACATACCAAGTATAGCACAGAGGAAACTCCGGCAGCTATGTCTATTTTCCCTGCCCTATTACGATGAAATGGAAAGACGCCTTTCCCCCGGTTATGCTTTTGCGCTGCTGATGCGATAAAGAGCAAAACCGGTGCCGACGGCCCCCAGACCGATAATCACCAGTACGGCGCCATTTGCCCAGACAACCTGAATAAGACCGAAAGCGAGGACAGCCAGGTAAAGATAGTTCTCAAGATTCATTGCCTGGGCATAGGTTAGTTGCGTGACGTTAGAAGAATCGAACCTGCCGCCAGCTAACAAATCCTGATAGGTGGGGGCTATATTGCGGCGGTGCTCGGCAATAATATCGGCTGCCGCCTGTGCTCCTTCGGCATCGATAACCACGGTATATACGTCCGGGTTTTCGGGGTCGAGCGCCAGCGAGACCTGTTCGATGTCCATACGCTCGACTATAAGATTGTTTTTAGAAATACCCTGGCCGATGAATACTCCCCCGATGGCGACTGCTGCCACACCGGCAAGCATAACTAGAAGCCCAAGAACTTTTACCATTTTCATCGTTCTCTTCCTCCCCCTTTTTTACTCAAATGGTAAACTGTGGACTTAGTATTGTATGTGATGTTTATCACAGGATGCAACCCCCCAAAATATAAATCTAAAAGTTGGAGATTAAAATCATATGATATGCTGCTTTAACAAGTATTTAGCAGTTACTAAAAATGTAACTTTTGTCACAGACCATAGCAGTCGGATAGCTATAAAATTAGTTATCTGTCTTGGCGCCCTTGACAGCGGGACTAATTAATTTTATCATTCGTTTGCCACATATGCTTGAAAAGAAAATTTAACCGGGAGGTGATTTATGCCTGATGAACAGGAAGCAACCCTGAAAGCACTTGAAACCGCTCTTCAGATGGAGATAGACGGCAAGGAATTTTACCTGAAAGCCAGCAGCGCCAGTAAAAACAAGCTGGGCAAAGACCTGCTCGAGAAGCTGGCTGCGGAGGAAGATGTCCACCGTGTCGTATTCCAGGGTATCTATGACTCTATTAAAAGTAAAATAGGCTGGCCGGATATTAAATACCGCAGCGACGGGGGTCAGGGACTTAGAACGATATTCGCCAAAGCGCTGGAAAATATGAAAAAGCAAGCCCCGGCCCTCAAGGAAGAACTTGACGCTGTTAAGACCGGTATGGACCTGGAAAACAAGACGCTGGACTTCTATAATGCGCGCAGTAAAAAGACGACACTCGACGCTGAAAAACAGCTTTACGAAGCGCTGGCCATGCAGGAAGGCGAGCACCATCGCGTGCTGCTGGACTACTATGAATTCCTCAAGAACCCGGCAGCCTGGTTCGTGCAAAAAGAGCACACGTCCGTAGATGGCGGTTAAAAGAATCCTATTTTCTACTTGAGGTGTAACCATGCTAAAAATCAAGGACCTCTCTGTGGCTGTGGAGGGCAAGCAAATCATTCATGACATTAACATGACGATTCAGACCGGCGAAACGCACGTGCTCTTCGGCCCCAACGGCGCTGGCAAGAGCACCCTGCTCATGGCCATCATGGGTTTCCCCAAGTACAGGGTGACCAAGGGAAGCATACATTTCAAGGGCAAGGATATTACTGGTCTGGGTATGGACGAGAGGGCGCGCCTGGGCATAGGCATGTCTTTCCAGCGACCGCCGGTGGTGCGTGGGGTAACAACACGTGACATGGTATCGGCATGCCTCAAAGGTCATAAGAACAGCGATAAAATAGACAAACTTGCGGAAAAGGCAGACCTGCAGGAATTCCTGGAGAGAGACATCAACTACGGGTTTTCCGGCGGGGAGATTAAACGCTCTGAACTTATGCAGTTGATGGCGCAGCGTCCGGAACTTACACTGCTGGACGAACCGGAGTCGGGTGTGGACCTCGTAAACATTGCCCTCATCGGCGAGTTGATGAACGATTTGCTGGAAAAGGACTGCCCTATCGCCGAGCGGCGCTGCATGGGCCTTATTATCACGCATACCGGGCATATACTTGACTACGTCAACGCACGTACGGGCTATGTAATATGCGACGGCACCATCGGCTGCGTCGGCGACCCTCATGAAATTCTGGCCACCATCAGGGAAAAAGGCTACAACGAGTGCATTAAGTGCTATCTTGGAAGGATGCAATTACATGAGCAAAAGTAAGACTTCTAAGACGTATGAAGATAAAGCCAAAGCGGCCGTAAACAAACCTGCTGCGTACGGGGAAGATATCGACATAAAGGATTATGTAAATCCAGAAGAGAAGTACCCCTATCAGGAAGACCCTTCAAAGCTTGAAAAGAAAACGAAAAAAGACATGCTGGACGCCGGTATAATCCTTGACGACCCCGCCCAGCGGTCGGGAACCTATTTACAGATGGATAGCACCCCGGTGCATTTTTCAGCCAGTCAGGAAGGCGTGGAGGTCATGGCATTGAGTCAGGCGCTTGAGAAGCACGACTGGCTGCCCGATTATATCTGGAAAGCCGTTCCCATTGACAGCGATAAATACACCGCTAACGTGGAGTTGAGCGATAACGACGGCTACTTTATCCGTGCCCTTAAGGGCCAAAAGACGGTTTATCCTGTACAGGCGTGTCTTTACATGGCCCAGGTTAAAGCCGTGCAGAACGTGCATAATATCATTATCGCCGAGGAAGGCTCGGAACTGCATATCATAACCGGCTGCGCCACGGCTTCCCCTGACGAGCCGGGATTGCATATCGGGGTATCGGAATTTTTCATAAAAAAAGGCGCCAAAGTTACCTTCACGATGATACATAACTGGAACCCGGAAATAGCGGTACGTCCACGTACGGTCACTATCGTCGAAGAAGGCGGTCTGTTCTTAAGCAACTACGTGCTGATGAAACCGGTGAACTCACTCCAGATGTACCCTACTGCCAGGTGCGAAGGTGAGCAAGCAACGGTGCGCTATAACAGCATCCTGGTCGCCGGCAAAGGGACAAATCTTGACGTTGGCTCAAGGGTGCTTCTTAATGCGAATAATGCCAGGACGGAGATTATCTCCCGCGCTATTACCACCGGCGGTAATATCGTGGCGCGCGGCTATATTGAAGGTAATGCCCCGAATGTTAAAGGACACCTGGAGTGCCGGGGGCTGATACTGGGTGAAAGAGGCACCATACACGCTATTCCGGAACTTAAAGGCGACCTGGCGGGAATCGACCTCTCTCATGAGGCGGCGGTGGGCAAAATCGCTGAAGAGGAAGTGGAATACCTGATGGCGAGGGGTCTGACCAGGGATGAAGCGACCGCGGCTATCGTCAGGGGGTTCCTGCGGGTTGATATCGAGGGGCTGCCCCCGATGTTGCACGCGGAACTGAAAAAAGCCGTGGCCGCCAGCGAAAAGGACTTAATGTAAGTCGGGAGGTAGGCAAATGAATAAAAACACGCTTCATAAGCTAAGCTACGGCATGTATATCGTCGGCTCGCACAATGGCAAGAAACTGAACGGACAGATTGCCAATACTGTCTTCCAGATTACCTCCGAGCCGCCCACTATTGCCGTCAGCATCAACAAGCAGAACCTGACACACGAATATATTAAGGACAGCAAGGTATTTTCTGCATCGGTGCTGTGCCAGACAACTCCTTTACCCTTCATCGGAGGGTTCGGGTTCAAGTCGGGAAGAGACGTGGATAAACTTAAAGGCCTGAATTATAAGGTCGGCCAGACCGGTTCGCCCATATTTTTAGACAATACGGCGGCTTATCTGGAGGCGGAGGTCATCGATGATATAGACGTCGGCACACACACCATATTTATAGGTAGGATTGTAGCGGCGGAAATCCTTACGGAAGAACCGTGCATGACTTACGAATATTACCAGCAGGTCAAGCGGGGCACCACTCCCAAGACCGCCCCCAGCTATATCGCCAGAGAAAAATAAGGAGGTAAAGCAGTGGATAAATACGAATGCACCGTATGCGGCTACATCTACGACCCCGAAAAAGGCGACCCTGATAATAATATCCCGCCGGGAACGCCTTTTGAAAAACTCCCCGACGACTGGGTATGCCCGGAATGCGGGGCCGCCAAGAGCGAGTTTAAAAAAGTAGAGTAAGGGAGAGTTAAAACTGGCGCATACATATGAAAAAGTGGGTCATAAATTACATATTTTTCGTGCTTTTGCTTGTACTAGGGCTTATCCAGGCGATATCGGGCTTTTTGCTCTGGCTGGTGATACCCGGGGGACACCGGGGATTCGGTTTCGGTCAGGTCACTGGTGATTTTATATGGTCTAGATTTACCTGGATTGAGATACACGACTGGTCGGCAATAGCGCTTGTAATCGTCGTGATAATACATATAATATTACACTGGAGATGGATAGTAGAAACGACAAAACGACTTATCGGGATAAGAAAATAAAAGGGAGGCAAACAGTGGACAAAAAGAAAATCATCGACCTGTTAAACTCGGACCTTCAGGATGAACACGGGGCTATTATCCAGTACTTAATCCACGCTTATTCCATGGGCGAAGGTGAGATGGCCTGTGAAGTCGAAGCTATGGCCCGGGAAGAAATGAGGCACCTCGACTGGCTGGCGGAAACAATCGTTGAGCTCGGTGGCAAGCCCAGCCTGAAAAGAGGCAAGCAGAACATGGCCGGCAAAACGGTGGCGGAATGGATGCAGAATGATGTGGGACTGGAAGACGGCGCTATCGAGACTTATAAGAAGCACATCAACATGATTGACGACCCCAAGATAAAAAGATTACTGAAACGCATTCTGGCCGACGAGCAGTCGCACCGGGGCGACTTCGTGCATTTTGTTGATAAAGCCAGGAAGGAAGGGATGAAAGATATACGCGGTAAGCGTAAAGACAGCGTGACCAAAACGCTGGACTGGGGTATCGCCCACGAATACACGGTCGTTCTACAGTATATGTTCCATTCCTACATGACGAAGAATAAAGAAGCCAAAAAGCAGCTGGAAGACCAGGCTATCAACGAGATGCAGCACCTGGGCTGGCTATCGGAAGAAATGGTCGGCAGCGGCGGCAACCCAACCATTGAGCACACCGGGCTTAACCAGTCCACCAAGCTGCCGGATATGCTTAAAGCCGACCTGAAGATAGAGAAAGAAGTTGCTGCGGCCTACGATAAAGCCGCCAAAGAAGTCAATGACGAGGGCTTGAAAAAACTGCTCCGCCGCATCAGGGATAATGAAAAATACCACATCGATGTGTTCAACGACCTGATGAAGGAAGAAAAATAGCAGGGTCTTCAGGGGGTGGCATTATGGGCAAATATATAGCAGCCGGCAAGACCGGCGAGTTTAAAGACGGCGCCAGTAAAAAAGTAACGCTTGAGGGACAGGAAATAATGCTGGCACGGGTCGGCAACGATTATTATGCTGTCAGCAACCGCTGCACGCATATGAAAGGCGACCTTTCAGCAGGAACACTGGAAGGCACGATTGTTACCTGTCCCCGGCACGGCTCGCAGTTTGATATCCGGGATGGGAAGAACGTCAGGTGGCTGAAAGGCAAAGGTCTTGTTTCAGCAGTGGGCAAAGCCTTGAAAACACCGCAGGGTCTAGCAACCTATAAAGTAAAGGTAGAGGGCGACACGATATCGGTTGAAGTATAAATTAAGG
>CAZRQP010000059.1:0-8835 GCA_964602315.1 uncultured Dehalococcoidaceae bacterium | reverse complement strand
CACGTCTCTGGCGGCGTGCCAGCGCAGGGCTTTCATCGGGGTTATTATTCAAGAGCATAAGAAAATTGTCAAGGATTTAGATTAAAATTCCCCCGGCAACTCGTATTAATTTTTTGACATGGGTTGATATATCGCAAATAATGTACAATATATTGTGTGTTCGGCGTCTGGCCTGTTACTCTTGTTATAATAAATTGTCTTTCATAACGCCGTGACACGGGAGGAAAACACGATGAATAGCCTGGGGATTGCCCCGCAAATATCACTCTGGATTTTGATTGTATTGCTGCTCGGTTTCTCCGCTTTCTTTTCCGGCTCGGAGACGGCCCTGATGACGGTCAACCGCGCGCGACTGCGCCAGATTTCGAAAAAGCGCTCGCGCGGCGTGAGAACGGTAGAGGGAATACTGGAAAAACCGGAGAAGCTTATCAGTACGATTCTGCTCGGTAATAATCTGGTCAACGTGGCCATGTCGGCTATCGCCACCGCTATCGCCCTTTCGCTGTGGGGCGACGCGGGCATAATTTACGTCACCATCGGGCTCACGGTTATTATCCTTATCTTCGCCGAGTTGACGCCCAAGATCTATGCCAGGTATCACAGTGAAGCCATCTCTCTTCTCACTGCGCCGATATTAAAGGGGATTATGACCGTTTTCCGCCCCATCACCGCCGGCGCTACTTTCCTCGTGCAGAAAATGCTGCTTATTATGGATATCGATATCACCCGCTCCCGACGGAACATCGTCACGGAGGGCGAGGTCAAGAGCCTGATTAATATCGGCTGGGAAGACGGCTCGATATCCGCGGAAGAAAAGGAGATGATTTCCAAGGTCTTCACCCTTAACGATAAACCCGTGGCCGAGGTTATGGTTCCCAGGCGCCGCATGGTGACCCTGCAGTCGGACTCCACCATCGACAAGGCGTTGAAGACCATTAAGAGGTACGGCTATTCGCGTTACCCCGTCAAGCACGCCAAGACGCAGGAGATTATCGGCTTCATCCACGCTAAAGACCTCCTGGGCAAGAGCGGCAGCAGGAAACTAAGCTCGATGAGAAAGCTTATCCGGCCGGCGTATTTCATCCCGGATAACAAGAAAATCAATAGCCAGCTGCGGCATTTTAAGAGCCGCAAGATGCACCAGGCCGTCATCCTTAACGAGAAGGGCGACGTGGCCGGTCTGGTCACGCTGGAAGACATCCTGGAGCAGATGGTCGGCCGTATTGAGGACGAATATGACATTTAATAACCGTATCATGTTCAAACTGTTATAATGTTAAAAGACATGTTAGTCTGAAATAGAAAGAGATTGTGTAAATGCAGGAAAAAGATGTACAGCGTATTAAAGAAGTCGCCGCTAAAGTAAAAGAGAACGTCGAGCGCGTAATCGTCGGCAAGGGCGAGGTCGTGGAGCTGGCGATAATCGCTCTGCTGTGTGAAGGACACCTCCTCCTCGAGGACGTGCCCGGACTGGGCAAGACAGTCCTGGCCAAGTCGCTGGCGAAGTCGCTCGGCTGCTCCTTCCGCCGCGTGCAGTGCACGCCGGACCTCCTGCCGTCCGATATCACCGGCACCTACGTTTTCAATCAAAAGACGTCCGACTTTGAGTACCGGCCCGGTCCGGTCATGTCCCAGGTGGTGCTGGCGGACGAAATCAACCGCGCCACCCCCCGCACCCAGTCGGCCCTGCTTGAAGCCATGCAGGAGCGACAGGTCACCACCGAGGGCGAGACCCGCCCTTTGCCCCGCCCCTTTTTAGTGATGGCCACCCAGAACCCCATCGAGTTGGAAGGCACTTTCCCCCTCCCCGAAGCCCAGCTCGACCGCTTCCTGATGAAAATTCAAATCGGCTACCCTTTGGAGGAGGACGACCGCCTGATTTTGTCCCGTTTCCGGGCCGAAGACCCCCTGGATAGTCTGGAGGCGGTGCTTTCCGCCGAAGACCTTATAAAAATGCAGGGCGAATGCCGCGAGGTGCACGTCGCCAGGGATGTAGAGGACTATATCATACGTTTGGTACACGCCACCCGTGAACATTCCGACGTCGAGCTGGGGGCCAGTCCCCGCGCCATGCTGGCGCTATATAACGCCTCCCAGGCCCTCGCCGCTGTCCGCGGCCGGGCTTTCGTCACCCCGGACGATATCAAGCACCTGATGACCCCCGTGCTGGTTCACCGCATTATCCCGAAGTCGGAGAGCCGGTTGCGCGGCCAGAAGGCGGACCAGACCCTCAAGGAAATCAGGGACTCTGTATTCGTGCCGGTTGAAGATGAAAGCGTCGCCGGGGAGGCTTAGCGGATGCGGGGCGACTACTGGATTTTCATCGCCGTAATTATTTTTATTATCAGCCTGGCATTACAGCAGGTACCGCTGGCCCTGGTTTCGCTGCTTTTCGTCCTGACCGGCGGCGTGTCGCGACTCTGGAACAGGTACTGCCTGGACCGCGTCGAGTATAAGCGCCGCTTGAGCCACAGCCAGGTCTTCTTCGGCGAGGAAATCGTCTTTGAAATCGAGGTTAACAACCGCAAGCCGCTGCCGCTGCCTTGGATAAGGATTGAAGACGATCTGCCGGAGCGGCTGGACCTTCTCAAGGGGAAGGGCTCGCCCGCCAGCGAAGACCGCGTCAGCCTAACCAACATCTTTCCCATCGGCATGTATAAACGGGTAAAGCGCCGCTTCCCCATCAAGTGCTCGCAGCGGGGGGCTTTTACTTTCGGTCCCACCCGCATACAGTCCGGCGACCTCTTCGGGTTCTTCCGGCGTTACATGACGGTTGATACGCTGGACTTTCTGCTTGTCTATCCCCGCCTGGTGCCTCTGGAAAAACTGGGCATCCCCTCCCAGCAGCTCTTCGGCGATATCCGACTGAAACACCACCTTTTCCAGGACCCGGTGCTGACGGCCGGGGTGAGGGAATACCGGCCCGGTGATAGCCTGAAAAAGATTCACTGGAAAAGCACCGCCCGGCTCGGCCGACTGCAGACCAAAGTTTACGAGCCGACGACTACGATAGATATCAGCGTTTTCCTCGACGTGCGCACCCTGAAAGCCCCGCTTTGGGGCAGCAGCTACCAGCTTCAGGAACTGGGCATCATTGCCGCCGCTTCCGTGTCGCAGCATGCTCTGGAGTCAGGCTTCAGAGTCGGGCTCTATGTCAATCAGGTAACACGCTTCTCCCGGGGTATGATTACCGTCCCGCACAGCCAGCACCCGGACCAGTTGGTACGGGTTTTGGAAGCGCTGGCGCAGCTGCACCAGGTGGAGACCGTACCCGTCGTAAGGTATATACGCGAGGAGGCTAGCAGCCTCCCCTGGGGTAGCACTATGTTGGTAATTTCTGCCCAGCCCGACGAACAGCTGATGGCGGCCCTGCTGGACATGAAGCGGGTCGGGCGCAGCGTGGCTCTGATTGTTGTAGGCTCCAAGGTCGAAGAAGTGAGTTCCGACCATTTTCCCGTTTACCATGTAACCGACGACGTGGCCTGGGCGCTCGTTAAGGAAATAGGACTTAAAGAGGTGCCGGCCTGATGCAGATTGCAGATAGGCTCCGGGGCTTCGACTGGCTGGCGGTGGTCTTTTACCCGCTGGCGGTAATTCTCATGGAGGCTTTCTGGGTCGCTCCCTGGTTGAGCTGGATAGGCGGCCTGAAATTTGTCTCGGAAACACGCCCGGTCTTGCACCTCCCCTCCGTCATTATCGTTGTCGTTGTTTCGCTGATTATCACCAGGATAATCACCCGGCAGGACATGCGTTTGTCCCTTATCCGCCTTATCGTCATCGGCGGCGGCCTGGTGACTATGCTGCTGGTGCTGGCCGTAGAGTACGGTGACGGCTATACATTTTTAAGCGCAGCGTGGTTTTCTCATATCTTCGGCGTGCTTGGCAATACCTTCGACAGTTTCAACACCGTCGCGGTAGCTGTTCCGGCTATCGTTTACCTCTGGTGGCGGGGCATCATGCTGGGGCAATCGACCTCCTACTTCAAGGACATCTATCGCTCTTTCATTATCGGCATGGTGGTCCTGGTCATCCTGATTATCTTCTGGCAGATAAGTACGGTTTCGAGCTATTCCGGCGGTCTGTCGTCGGAAATCGGCATCGATATTATCGCCTTTTTCTTCTTCGGGCTGCTGGCGATTGCGATATGTCACCTCTATAACATGCGCAGCGCCATGCCCAGGGAGGAGGCTAAACTAACCTCGGTATGGCGCTGGCTGCCGGTGATGCTGGGCGTTATCGGTGGCATGATTATCATCGGTTTTATCGTGGCTTCCGCCATTTCGCCTGAATTCATCGAGGCTGTCGGCAACGGTACCCGGGCCGCGCTGGGCGGCTTGGGTCAATTAATGGCCTGGATAGTGACGCCCCTTATCTATGTAGCACAGGGCTTGTTCATTGCCTTCAGGTGGTTTGTGGGTCTTTTCAGCAGCGATCAGTCGGTCGAGATGGAATTAGGTGAAGGTGCCCCGCCGGAATTCCAGGAAGAACGTGATTTTGAGTTTCCCCCTATCGTAGCTGAAGTGCTTAAGTGGGTGGTGCTGGGGATAATCATTGCCCTTGTTGTCTTTTTCCTGTACAAGGCGGTTTCCCGCTATCGCTTACGCCGCGCCAAAGAGAGCATCGATGAAGTCCACGAGTCCCTCGGAGGCTGGAATGCCTTTAAGGACGACCTGGGGCTTTTCTTCAAATCGCTGGGAGATAAGTTCAGGAGGAAGCCTAAAGAACCCACGCCCCCCGTTTTCGATGCCGACCCGGAGGGCCCGCTGGATATAAGAGAAATATTCCGCCACATTCAATGGGAGGCCGCTAAATCCGGTGTGCCGCGCCGCCGCTATGAGACGGCCGCAGAATTTTCCAGGAGCATCGAGCATGTCGTGCCGGATAGCAGCTTGCCTTTGAGCGACCTCACTCAAATGTATGAAAACGTGCGCTACGGCGAGGAAATCGCTCCCAAAGATAAGCTGGATAAAGCCAACGGCCTCTGGCAGACTGTAAAGGGACTTATCAGGACACTGCGCTGGGATTAGCCCGATTTATAGCGACTACGCACTATCCTCGGTAAAAGCCATCACGTCGTCTATTTTATCCGCGTCGCAGAAGAGCATCACCAGCCTGTCCACGCCCAGCGCTATTCCCCCGCACTCCGGCAAATTTTCCACCGACTTGAGGAATTTCTCCGGCAGCGGCATCTGCTGTCCCCGTTCGCGCTCGATTTGCTCAATTGCTTCCTTGAAGCGTTTCGTCTGTTCTCCGGCGTCCGCCAGCTCGCTGTAGGCGTTGGCCAGTTCCAGCCCCCCTATAAACACCTCCGCCCGCTCGGCTACCAGGGGATTGTCCGCTTTCAGTTTTGCCAGCGAGGCCTGCGCCGCGGGGTAGTCTAACAATACGGTGGGGCGGTCTTTAGCCAGTCCCGGCAGTACTTTTTCCACGAAGTCCGTGTCGAACTTTTCAGGTTTGGACTCCTTTATCGGGTCCCAGCCGGCCGCTTTCACGTAGGCGTCTTGAACGGTGGTCCTCGGCCATGGCGGGCTGATGTCTATCTTTTGTCCTTGATACTTTATGCTTTTTCCCATTCCCAGCTTCTCCGCTATTCTCGCCGCCAGCTTTTCCGTGTCGTCGATGATTTTCAGGTAGTCGGCGCCCTTGCGGTACCACTCCAGCATGACGAACTCCGGATTGTGCCAGCGCCCCCTCTCCCCCTTGCGGAAACACCGGCTGAACTGGAAAATCCGGTCGTAGCCGGCCGACAGCAGGCGCTTCATGTGGAGTTCCGGAGAGGCCGCCAGGTACCGGTCCTCGCTCTGGAAAGGGACGATGAATTGCTCCGGGGCGATGGCGGGGGCGCGTACGGGCGTCTCCACCTCGAGGAAGTCCTGCTCTTGGAAAAAGTCGCGGATAATGCGGTAAATTAAAACCCGCCTTTTTAGATTGGGTGCCAGGCGGGCGAGTCGCTTCGGTTCGTCCTCGAAGTCGTTCATTTGCCGGTGGTGACGCGTTCCACGTAGTTGCCGGTGCGTGTGTCTACTTTGATAACGTCGCCCACTTTGATGAAGGAGGGCGTATCGACGCGGTAGCCCGTTTCGACTACCGACGCCTTATTTTGCGGGGTGACGGTGGCTGTCTTGGTGGATATCTCCGTCTCGGTTACCTTGAGGTTGATGGTTATCGGCAGCTGGACCTCGATTGCTTCGTCCCCGTGCATTAGCATCACTACTTCCATGCCCTCTTTGAGGAAATTCTTCTTTATGCCAAGCATTTCTTCGGAAAGGGGGTGCTGTTCGTAAGTGCTTGAGTTCATGAAAATATACTGGCTGCCTTCTCTATAGAGGTATTGTTCCTCTTCTGTGCTCATGGAGGCTTCATCCACGGATTCTCCGGAGCGGTACGTCCGGTCGATTACTTTGCCGTCGCGCAGGTTCTTCAGTCGCAGGCGGTAAACGGCGCGGCCCTTGCCCGGTTTGGCGAACTCCGCCTCTTCCACGTTGTAGAGCGCCCCGTCTATAATCAGCTTGCTGTTCTTGCGTACGCCGGAGATTTCCATCTAGACTCCTTCTGGATTTCTAAAAACGTAAATCGATTTTTCAGGTATTGAAATATCTGTAATATATTATAGCATCTCATCTTGTTGGTGGAAAAATGTTTTTGGACGACTATAACGCCTTTATATCCCGTGCCCTGTTTTCGCCCCGTCGGCGATGGCGTTGACAATCAGCCCCGGCTCCTCCCCGCTGCCGATGTTATAGACCTCCGGCGCCTTGCCTCCCAGCGCCTTCATGATATCCGGGTTCGACTTGAAGGGCAGCGTTACCAGTACGGTATCGGCCTCCAGCGTCTTCTTTTCGCCTTCTTTGGTCGTAATCACCAGCCCTGTTTCCGCGACCTCCTCCGGTTTCGCCTCGGTGTAGCGGACGATGCCCTTTTTGTCCAGCCAGGGGAAGAAGCGCATCAGGTCCTCCACCGGTATCCCCTCCCCAAGGTCCTTGCCTTCGTGGACGATGGTTACCTGCCGTCCCCGCTTTATCAGGAACTCCGCCGTCTCGCAGCCGTGGATGGCCCCGCCCACAATCACCACCCGTTTGCCGATGGGCATCCAGAGCTTTGTCAGCTTTTGCAGCGCCCTGGCCCCGAGGAACCTCATGAAAAAGCGCAGCTGCTTTTGTAGTTGACTGCTGCTAAGCACGCTTTTTCGTTCGCTGCCGGGTATCGCCAGCTTGCTCGGTACGCCCCCCGCCGCCAGTATCAGCACGTCCGGCTTGACCGACTCCACTAATTCGGCGTCCACAGCTTTCCCTTTATGTACAGTAATCCCCTCTTTTTTCATCTGTATCTTGAGGTATTTCACCAGGTCGAGGAAGTCGCCGATTTCAACGTCTTTTACCATTGCCGCCATCGGCACCAGTCCGCCCAGTCGCGGCGTGGCTTCGTAAAGACTGACCTCGTGTCCCCGAAGGGCCGCCACCCGCGCCGCTTCCATGCCGGAGGGGCCTCCTCCCGCCACCATTACCCTTTTCTTTTTCGTCGCCGGCTTGAGAGCGTATTCTCGCTCCCGGCCCAGCGAGGCGTTGACCATACATTCGAGTAGCTGGTTCTTGTTGCGCACGTCGATGCAGTGCAGGCACCCGGTGCAGGGGCGGATGTCTTCCAGCCTGTCTTGGATTACCTTGTTGGGCAGTTCGGGGTCGGCCAGCAGCCGCCGCGTCATGCCCACGAAGTCCAGCTTGCCCGCCCGCAGGTATTCCTCCCCGATGACCGGGTCGAGCCGGCAGGCGCAGAACACGGGTATGTTAACGACCTTCTTGACGGCCTCCGTCAGGGGCACTAAAGCCCCCTTGCCCTTCCGACTCCAGTCCAAATCTTTGGGCAAATCGTCCGGAGGCTCCGGGTAAAACATTTTCTCCGGCTGGATTAAGCCGTCGCGGTGATGGTAGCTGTGCGCCCGGCACTGGATGGCGTCGGCTCCGGCGTCCGCTAGGTACCTGGCAATCTGTAACCCTTCCTCTATGGTCGTGCCATTGGGGTGGCGGTACTCCACGATATTGATGAGGCAGGTGACCGGGAAGTCCCGCCCTAATCTTTTTTTAATTTCTCTTACAATGTCGGTCATGAAGCGCGCCCGGTTCTCGATGCTCTGCGGGCCGTACTCGTCCTCGCGCTTGTTCCACACCCGCGATAAGAACGTGTTTATCTGGTGGCAGGTGCCTCCGTTTACCTCCACGCCGTCGTAGCCTGCTTTAGCCGCGCGCTCGGCGGCTTTAGCCCAGATATCTATATATTCCAGTACTTCGTCGTGGCTCATCGCCCTGGGTGCGGCGAAGCCCGGTCCCGGCAGTTCCTCTTCCGTCAGCGCCGAGGCGGCTTTGGTATCGCGCTTGGGCAAAAGCCCGGTGGGGTTCCACGGCCCGGCGTGCTGGAACTGGATGAAGGCCGGGCAGCCGTGCTTGTGGATGACCTTCACCAGCTCGGCGTAGCTGGGGATGTATTTATCGTCGTCCAGGTGGAACTGCACCGGCGGGTGCTGCACCCCCAGCGGGTATTCCACCCCGCAGGACTCCGTTATCAGGAGCCCCACCCCGCCCTTCGCCATGGCCTCGTAATACGCCAGCGCCCGGTCGCCCACGTAGCCCGTTCGCTCGATGAAAGAAGTCCCGTTGGCGGTCTTTATCATGCGGTTGCGCGTGCGTACCCGCCCGATTTGCCCCGGCTCGAGTAGTTTTTGAAATCTGGTGTTATTCAATATTTTTACTCCGTCTGGTAATTTTCTTTTTGCTTAACACAGGTGTAGCAGTTCTTCCACGTATTTCATCGTCGGTTTTAGCACTTCTATCGACTTTTTAA
>CAZRQP010000058.1:0-8932 GCA_964602315.1 uncultured Dehalococcoidaceae bacterium | reverse complement strand
GCGATAGTATCGGCGAGTTTATCCAGCGCCTGGAAATCCGCCTCTTTAGGATAACCCTTGATGATTACCGGGTCAAGGACTTCCACTTTAAGGTTGGGAATCATGGCGGCGATTTGCTCCACCGCTTTGCCTCCCCAGCCATAAGAGCCGATAACGGAGGCGAATTTAGCCTTGGGCTTAATGGCGTTGGTCAGAAAAGCGGCATAGGCGGCGTTGGGATGGGGACCCGTAAGAACTGTTGGCGTGCCGATGACAATCGTGGCGGCATCCACCAAAGCCATCGCCAGCTTGCCGATATCGGCAACGCTAAGGTCGAACTGCTTGACGGTAATACCTTTACGGGTGAGATTTTCCACGAGATAGGCGACCATGCGGCGGGTGCTGCCGTGCATGGAAACATAAGGCACGACGACGATATTGCCAGGCTCATCATACGCCCACATGCGGTAGGCATCGATAATAAACTGCGGCTTATCGTGTATGGGGCCATGGCTGGGAGCGATAATATCTATCCTGTAGTCCCTGATTTTTTCCAGGTTCTTTTGAATCTGGAGTCGGAATGGCATCATTATTTCAGCCCAATACCTCTTAGCGGCTTCGTACTCCTGCCCGGCATCACGGACATACATATCCGATATAGCTAGGTGCGACCCGAAGAAGTCGCAGGGGAAGAGGATTTTATCTTCCTGGAGATAGGTCAGCATAGTCTCCGGCCAGTGTACCCAGGGGGCATGAATAAACTCAAGTGTACGGTTGCCCAGTGAAATTGTTTCTTTGTCTTCAACGGTTTTAAATCTATTAGCGGCGACCATAAAGCGGTCGATGAGCATGTCCTTGCACTTGGGAGTACAAACGGCTTTAGCTTCCGGGTACTTTTCCAAAACCTCACGGATACTGCCGGAGTGGTCGGGCTCGGCGTGGTTAAAGATAACGTAGTCGATTCGCTTTATACCGAGTTGGTCGAGGTTATTGAACAATACGTCCTTCATGGGCGGGTCGACTGTGTCGATAAGGGCGGTCTTCTGACTACCTTTAATGAGGTAGGCATTATAGCTGGTGCCGTCCGGGAGGGGGATAAGGGAATCGAACAAGCGCCTGTCCCAGTCAATAGCGCCGACGCAATAAATATCTTTCTTGATTTCTCTGGGTTTCATATCACTCCTTGTCCGCAGTAGCCAAATGTCATATTTTCTGCTTAATTAACCCTACGACATATATTAAACTACTACTTTAATAATGATGCAATAGCTCGGGAAAAATTTATAGGAGAAAAGTCACATCATTGCATTTTCTTTAGTGATATATTATACTTTGAATTCGCCTGGAGACAATGGCTAATAAAGTCATAAAGGAGGCAAGCAATGGCAAAAAGCAAAAAGACCTACACCACAGGCTTCGGCTCACCTGTTGACAACGACCAGAACTCCAAGACCGCCGGCACTCCGGGCCCCATCCTGATGCAGGACACGCACCTGCTGGAGAAGCTGGGACACTTCGACAGGGAGCGCATCCCGGAAAGGGTCGTCCACGCTAAAGGAGCGGGCGCCCACGGCTACTTCGAAGTGACGGCGGACGTCACCAAGTACACCAAGGCCAAGTTCCTCTCGGAAATCGGCAAGCGTACGGAGGTATTCGCCCGCTTTTCCACGGTCGGCGGCGAAAGAGGCTCCGCCGATGCGGAGAGGGACCCCCGCGGCTTCGCCCTCAAGTTCTACACAGAAGAAGGCAATTATGATATGACCGGCAACAATACACCCGTCTTCTTCATCCGCGATCCACTGAAATTCCCAGACTTCATCCACACGCAGAAGCGGCATCCCGGCAACAATCTCAAGAATGCTGACATGTTCTGGGACTTCCTCTCGCTGACGCCGGAATCCATACACCAGGTAACCATCCTGTTCTCCGACCGCGGCACGCCCCGCACTTTCCGTAACATGAACGGCTACAGTAGCCATACTTTCAAGTGGTACAACGATAAGGGCAAATATTACTGGGTGAAGTACCACTTCAAGACCGAGCAGGGCATCGAGAATCTCAACCGCGATGAATCCACCGAGATGAAGGGGAAAGACCCCGACCACGCCACCCGCGACCTTTTCCAGGCTATCGATAAGAAAGACTATCCCTCTTGGCGACTGGAAATGCAGATAATGACCCCGGAACAGGTGGAGAAGTACCGCTTCGACTCCTTCGATGTGACCAAGGTCTGGTTCCACGCCGACGCCCCACCGATGACCATTGGGCGGATGGTACTGAACAAGAACCCGGAAAATTACTTCGCGGAAGTAGAACAGGCGGCATTCTCCCCGGCAAACTTCGTGCCCGGTATAGCAGCCTCACCTGACAAGTTGCTGCAGGGCCGGCTGTTCTCCTACCACGATACGCACTTACACCGTCTGGGGCCAAACTACCACCTCTTGCCTATCAACCGACCCAAGGCAGCTACAGTCAACTACTATCAGCGCGACGGCTATATGGCTTTGGGCGATAACAGCGGTAGCGGTCCCAATTATTACCCCAATAGTTTCGACGGGCCAGAACCCAATCCGGATGCGGCCGAGCCTCCGTTTAAAGTATCCGGCGAGGCGAAGCGTCAGCCGTATAACCATCCTAACGACGACTTCTTCCAAGCCGGCGAGCTCTACCGCCGCGTGATGACCGACATGGACAGAGACCATCTAGTCGGCAATATAACCACTCACCTATGCAACGCGCGCAAGCGCATCCAGTTAAGGCAGACAGCCATTTTCTATAAAGCCGACCCCGAATACGGCACCAGAGTTGCCAAAGGGCTGAACCTGGACGTGAAAGAGGTAAAGCGCCTGGCGGAGATGACCACCGAAGAGCGCGCCAAAGCCACGGCGGAAAAGGCGTAAAAATATCAGGAATGGAGGGAAGGGGGCGTTACTCCCCCTCCCCTATCCTTTATCAATTTATTCAAGCAATTCCATGATGTGTCGGACCTGCTGGGGCAGACCGTTGCGCTTGCCGGTATCAATTAGCTGTATCTGGCAGCCAGGACAATCGGTGACGACGACATCCGCGTCGGTAGAGCGTATTGAGGCAGCTTTTTTATCGGCTATTTTCTTAGAAAGTTCGTAATAATTTATGCTGAAAGTACCCGCCATACCGCAACAACGGTCGGCATCGGGCAATTCAACGTATTTTATATCTTTCAGGGACTTCAATATCTGCCGGGGCTGCTCTTTTACGCCAAGATAGCGTCCCAGGTGACAGGGCTCGTGGAAGGTGACAGTCTTGCCCTTGAACTCCGGAGCGACTTTATAGGCGGAAGGGGATAGTTTTAACACATCTACCAGGAACTCGGTGATATCCTTAATCTTAGCCTCAAACTCCGTATATTCTTGCTTTCTCTCCTCATTGTCCGCCAGGAATTTTACGTAGCTCTTCATTGCGGAAGCACAGGTAGCACAGTCGGTAATAACGTAGTCCAGGTCTTGAAAAGCCTTAACATTGGCATCGGCCATCTTGCGCCCGGTGTCAAAGTCGCCAGCGCCCAGGAAAACCGGCGCCCCGCAACAGCCCTGACCCAGCGGCACGATAACCTCTACGCCGTTATTATTCAGGAATTTGATAATCTTCTTGCCCAGTTCCGGAAATACGAAGTCGGTCATACAGCCGGTGAAATAGCCGATGGTAAATTTAACCTCGGTGCCGGCAGGAGGCTTATTTACTTCCGGAACGGACTGGCGTAAAAACTTCGGGGCTATCTGCGGGATATGCCGGCCTTTACCCAATGCCGCGAGGAAAAAGGAAAGGTGGCGGATAGTCCCCTCTGTTTTGGGCATGAAAACACCCTGAAACCAGGAGACAAATCTCACCACCCAGCCGAAGAGCCGTCGCCGCGGCAAAAGCCAGCGGAATATCAGGTTGTAGGGGAAAGACACGCCCTTGTGCTTGACCATATCTGCCCGGGCGGCGGTGATGACCGAAGGCACGTTAGTCCCGGCGGGGCAGTTCTGCGCACAGGTCATGCACAGGGTGCAGCGGTTGAGCTGCTCCGCCAATCCGTCGGTAACCTCAAGCTCCCCGGAGAGCAGCGAACGGATAAGCATGATTTTACCCCGCGCTACCGAGGACTCCACCTTTTCTTCCTGGTACACGGGACAGGCGGACATGCAAAAGCCGCACTTGGTGCAGGTATCTAGGTCTGATTTAAATTTTTCTATCTGCTCGTAAACCGGGGTGGTTTTCATTCTTTAGATTCTTCCCAGATTTTCCCGGGGTTGAGGATGTGGTTGGGGTCGAGGATGTCTTTTATCTTCTTCATCGTTTCTATCGCCAGCGGGTCCATGGCTTTCTTGAGAAAACGTTGCTTTTCCAGTCCGATGCCATGCTCGCCGGAGAGCACGCCGCCGAGATTCAGAGCTATTTCAATGACTTCATCAACGCATTTCAAAGCGCGCTGGTAATGCTCTTTTTCCCGATTGTCCGTGAGTACGACCGGGTGGAAATTGCCATCCCCCACGTGCCCGGCGAAACTAATCGGCACATCGTATCGTTTGGCGCTTTCCTGGCTAAGTCGTATAAAGTCGGCTATCTTATCGCGCGGCACGGATACGTCCTCGTTGATGATGGTATGAGCGCAACTGGATATGTCGGAGAAGTGCGCCTCCCTCGCCTGCCAGTATTTATCGGCTTCCGCTGTATCGGCGGCGACTCTGACTTCGCGGGCGGTCTTATTACAGATATCCACAACCTGCTGTGCCTCAGCCTCCACCGTTTGCGGCAAGCCATCAACCTCTATCAAGAGAATAACCTGCGAATCATCGAGAATATGGCCGGGCAAAAGGCCGCGGAATTTCTCGAAAGTCCAGTTGTCCACGAACTCCACTTTCGACGGCAAGACACTGCTGGCGATGATGGCAGTCACGGTCTCCCCGGCCACAGCCACATCGCTGAAAACCGCCACGATTGTCCTACTGTCCTTCAGGGCAGGCAGCAGGCGCAGGGTAATTTTACTGATAACTCCCAACGTACCCTCGGAGCCAGTGAACAGCATCACCAGTTCGTAGCCAGTGCGGTTTTTCGGGGTCAGGCCGCCCAGCTTCATTATTTTGCCGTCGGCCAAGACTACCTCAAGACCTAAAACATACTGCTTGGCGACGCCGTATTTCAGGCAGGAAGGCCCACCGGAATTTTCCGCGATTACCCCACCCATCGTGCAGCCGGCAAAGCTCTGGGGGTCGGGGGGAAAGAACAAACCCTCCCTGGCCAAGGCTTCCTGGAAGTCCTGTAATATAACGCCCGGTTCGACCGTGGCGTTCAGGTTGGTTTTGCTTATCTCAATAATTCGGTCCATCTTGGTGGTGCAGAGGATGATGCCGCCCTTAATCGGTATTGAGCCGCCGCTGACATTAGTCCCTCCACCCCTTGGCGTTACCGGAATCCCGTTTTCATTAGCAAATTTAAGAATTCCCGAAATTTCTCCGGTCTTCGTCGGGAAAACGACCACGTCCGGCAAATGCGACCATATATTCGTGGCGTCGTAAGAATAGGCAGTCAATTGCTCGACAGAGTCCAGCACGTTTTCTTTGCCGACGATTTTACGCAGCTTTTCTATTTTCTTAGTGTCAATCAAAGTAATCCCCTACTATTACTTTAACGTTTCAGCGTAATTCCTTCAAGCTGGTAAGGCGGAGCAGTTTTTTCGATGACCGTATGATATGCTATAATAGCTGTTCAGGACATTAAAAAATGACAGGGAAAAGACATAAAGCCAGGATACTCACCCTGCAGGCATTGTATGAGGTCGATTCCGTGGCCCGTCCACCGAAAACTACCATAGAAAGACTGCTTGCTGAAGCAGACTTCCCCGAGGAGATAAGCGAGTTTTCCCGTGACCTATTCAGAGGTGTCATCAAGAACATGAAGGAAATCGACCGTAATATCAGGAAATGCGCGCCTGCTTACCCGGTGGAACAGCTGGCAATAATCGACCGGAATATATTGAGACTTGCAATCTTTGAGATTTTATTTGATAATAAAGTACCGATTAAAGTAGCTGTAAACGAAGCGGTTGAACTGGCCAAGGCCTTCGGCGGAGGTAGTTCAGCCAAGTTTATAAATGGGGTCTTGGGGTCGGTCAGCGCAGTTGCCGACCGCCAGAATACTCGTTAAAAGGGGGAAAACGTGGCAACTAAGGTTTATGATAAGATTAAAGCCATGGTCGTGGAGCAACTCGGCGTTGACGAAAAGGATGTCGTGCCCACCGCCAGCTTTGTTGAAGATTTGGGCGCCGATTCCCTGGACTTGGTTGAATTGATAATGTCAATTGAAGAAGCCTTTAGCACGCCGGAAAAGAAACTGGAAATACCCGATGAAGCGGCGGAAAAGATAATTACTATCCAGGACGCTATCAACTACCTAAAAGAACAGGGGATTGAAGTCTAAAACACTTACCCCCTGTTATCAATAATTCCTCTAACCCTAAATCCCTTTCGCCCACGCTACCGCGTTGGTGAATATCTGCAAGCCCAGCAGGTCTTCCCTCGGTTTTTCCCTCGTCCAGCGGGGGTGCTGCGTCCAGCGTATAAAGTCCTCCGGGTGGGGCATCATCCCGAAAATGCGACCGGAAGCATCGCAGATGCCGGCGATATCATTCACAGAACCATTGGGGTTATACGGATAACCCGCTCCAGTTTTCCCCTTCTCATCGACATACTGCAGGGCAATATTCAGCTTTTCCGCCATGCCGGACTCCGCGACCAGCTTGCCCTCGCCGTGGGCAATGGGAACGTAAATGTAACTGATTCCTTTAGTAAAAACACAGGGACTTTTCTCGTTCACCTTTAAATATACCCAGCGGCACTCGAACCTGCCGGAATCGTTGTTGGTCAAAGTCACCGGCTGGGCGTTCTGCCCAGCGATGCCGGGTAGAATACCCGTCTTCACCAGTACCTGGAAGCCATTGCAGATGCCCATGACAAGCCGCCCATCCGCCACGAACCTCTTAATGTCCTCCCCCAGTCTTAATTTTATTTCGTTAGCCATGATTCTACCGGCGGAAATATCGTCGCCGTAGGTAAAGCCGCCGGGAATCATTAAAATATTATAGTCAGCCAAGCGTTTTTCTTTACGTAATAATTCCGGCACCAGCGCCGATGCTACCTCCGCCCCGACAGCCTCGAAGGCGATTTGCGTATCTACATCGCGGTTGGTGCCGGGAGCCCGCAACATCAAGACTTTAACTTTACTCATCTAAAACCTACCATCTTAAAGGCTTCTGCCACGCTTCTTTAAATTCATCCACCGGGGCAGTAAGGACTACCTTGCCGTTTTTACCCGTTACCACCAGTTTTTCCTCTTCTGTTACCCGCCCTATTTGGGTAAAATCCGTCCCGGTCATAGCTTGTTCAAACAGTTGTTTATCTTCGGGGGCTATTTCCACCAGAAAGCGGCTGTTCGACTCCGAGAAAAGGATATAGTCGTCACGTTCTATAGCTTCTCCAAGCGGAACGTTTTTCAGGTCGATGCTCATACCCAGACCTCCGGCAAAGGCCATTTCCGCCGCCGCCACCCCTATTCCCCCTTCGCTTAAGTCGTGGCAGGCTTTAACTTGACCCTTTTGCATCGCCGCCGACAGCGTATTCATTATTTTCTTACCTTTTTCCGGACTTACCTTCGGCACGTTGTTGCCGATATGTCCGTGAATTGCATAATAATGCGACCCGCCGAGTTCGTTGTATGTAGCCCCCACGATGTAAATGAGGTCGCCTGCCTGCTTGCAGTCCATGGTGACGGCTTTATCAATATCATTCATCACGCCCATGGCGGAGATGAGCAACGTAGGCGGGATACAGATGGTCTCCTCGCCGGTCTCGTACTCGTTATAGAAGCTGTCCTTGCCAGAAATAAACGGCGTGCCATAAACCCTGGCGATATCATAGCAGGCCTGTGCCGCCCTGACCAAAGCCCCCAGACGGTCGGGCTTTTCCGGGTTGCCCCAGCAGAAATTGTCCAGCAGGGCTACCTCGTCCAGGCTGCCACCGACTGCGATAATCTGCCTTAACGCCTCATCAATGGCAGAGGCCGCCATCCAGTACGTATCGATGTCTCCATATTTAGGATTGATGCCGTTGGAGATGATAATGCCCTTCTTAGAGTCTGCCAGCGGCCTTATGACGGCAGCGTCGCCGGGGCCATCGTTGTTTACCCCCACCAGAGGCTTGAGCACACTGGTGCCCTGCACTTCATGGTCATACTGGCGGATGACCCATTCCTTGCTACAGACGTTCCACGAGCCGAGTATCTTTTTTAAGTCTTCCTTAAGGTCGGACGGCTGGGGGAAATCCGGCTCGGGGTGATTGGGCGGTTGCCAGAGTCCCTCCCGTTCCAGCTGCGGCAGTCCCTTGTGCAGAAACTCCATGTCGAGGTCACAGACCAGATTACCCTCGTAGTTAAGCTGGAGACGGCGGTTATCTGTAAACTCACCCATGACGGTAGCTTCCACGTCCTCATTATTGAAAATCGTCATCAGGCGGTCGATGTTCTCCGGCGGAACCGCCAGTAACATACGCTCCTGCGACTCCGATACCCAGATTTCGGTATAAGAAAGTCCGGCGTATTTTAGAGGCACTTTCTCCAGGTCGACGCGCACGCCGGTCTCCTCAGCCATTTCTCCCACCGCCGAAGAAAGCCCCCCACCCCCGCAATCAGTAATACGCCGATATAACCCGAGGTCGCGCGCCTGGATAATAGCGTCGAGAGTTTTCTTCTCCATGATAGGGTTGCCTATCTGCACCGAGCTCTGGGACAGCGTTTCCGACTCTTTATCGAGGTCACCGGAGGCGAAGGTGACGCCGTGAATGCCGTCGCGTCCCGTCTTGCCCCCCACCACCACGACTAAATCCCCGGGCTTTTGCATGCCTTTTTGGCCCATTTTTTTTGGCATAATGCCCACCGTACC
>CAZRQP010000057.1:0-9179 GCA_964602315.1 uncultured Dehalococcoidaceae bacterium | reverse complement strand
TTTAGCACCCATTCAGGGTCGTATTTGGCCGAACGCGGAAAGTTATCGTTTTTAAGCAGTTCCTTCATTCTTTTTTTAGATATTTTCATTGGTTATCTCCTTATTACTTATATTAAACTATATCAGCCATTCAAGCCAGAAGACAATAGTACTGGTTCGCATACGATTCGTGAACTGTGGTATTGTTATATCGTCCGGATCTTTCAATTATGAGTCGAAAAAAGCCTCTTTTTTACGGCTGGTATCTAGTAGGCCTGATGATTTTAGGCATGACGCTGATTTACGGCGTAAGGTCCTCTTTTTCCGCCTTTTTCCCCCATATTCTCGATAAATTCGACTGGTTTCGCGGCACCACCGCCATCATGTTTTCCCTAAACATCCTCGTGTACGGATTGACCGCGCCGATAGTCGGCAGCCTGGTTGACCGCTGGAAGCCGAGAAAAGTCGTGGTTATCGGCATATTCATTCTTACCCTGGCCACGGCAGGCTGTTATTTCGCCAGCGAGCTCTGGCATTACTACCTGCTTTTCGGGGTCCTGGTGCCCATCGGGACTGCTTTCTGCGGCTCGCCTGCTTTTCATCCCACCCTCATTAACTGGTTCGGTAAGAGGCGGGGGCTGGCGGTCAGCCTGGGGCAAATCGGGGGAGGCTTAAGCTTTGCCTATGTGATGTTCATAGAGTGGATCAATACGCGCTGGGGCTTTGAGTACTCTTTCTTTGTGATGGCGGCACTGGTGGTGATTGTTTTACTGCCGCTTTATCTTATCTTTTTTTATTACCGTCCGGAAGATAAAAATATGCAGCCTTATGATGCGGATATAAAGCCGGCCGATATAGAGCCCGAAGTCGCCGCGGCCGTACCGGACTGGACGCTGAAGAAGGCTCTGAAAACCCGTAATCTCTGGCTGGTGGTGTTTTCCGATTTCTGCTACTGGGGCATCGGCAATTACCTGATACTGGCGCACCAGATACAATTCGCCGAGGACGCCGGCTATTCCAGTCTGGTGGCGTCCTCCGTCTTTGCCCTGTTCGGCGTCATTTCTATTCTGGGGCAAATCGGCGCGCTTTTCTCGGATGTCATCGGCAGGGAAAAGACGGCCCTGATAGCCGTGTTGTTGGCGATGGGAGGATTGGGCGCATTGATGTCCGTGCAGGATACCTCGCACATCTGGCGGCTGTACTTTTTTGCCATAACATCCGGTTTCGCCACCGGTCTCTTTTCGCCAACGGCGATTGTCGGCGCGGCGGATATTTTTCACGGGAGGAATATCGGCGCTATATCGGCGCTTGTGCTTACCGGCATCGGTGTCGGCGGGGCTATCGGGCCCTGGCTGGGAGGCTATATCCACGATGTCACCGGCAGCTATCACATAGCCTTCCTGATAAGCCTGGCGGCCTACGCCCTGGCCGGGATAAGCTTCTGGATTGCCGCGCCAAGGAACGCCGATAAAATCCGCGCGAAAGCGCTGGAATAAAGCTGACTTTAGCGCCACACTAGATTTCATTCCAGGTGGAGTTTGCGCCTGAAAAGATGGTAAAATATTATAGTACTGAAGTGGAGTTTAAAAGAACCTGGAGCGGGAGACGGGGTTCGAACCCGCGACAGCCTGCTTGGGAAGCAGGAACTCTACCACTGAGTTACTCCCGCTCGAAAACGCTATTATTTTAGCTTAAAAGTACGATGTTGTAAAGGATTATTTAAGCTAGTATTGAGGGTGGAAACTGAAAGTTTACTTTGTAAATTGTATACATAGTATAACATTTGACTTTTTATTTTGCGATTGATATACTCGCCATGAGCAGTCTGTGCTTGGGTTAGAGGCAGACCGCTTAAATATTTAGAATGCCAAAAAAAACTAAGGAGGAACCAAGGTATGTCCGGAGATTTTGTGAATTTGTTGGCTGATCTTAAGGAGGATGAGGTTCTTGCTCTGACCAAGAAAAGGCTTGATGCAAAAGAAGACCCCCTGAAAATCCTGGAAGACAGCCGGAAGGGTATGGAAGTAGTCGGCGGTCGTTTTGCCGGAGGCGAATATTTCCTGCCGGAGCTCGTGTTTTCCGGCGAGCTTCTTAAGCAGGTTAATGAGATGGTTAAACCTTATCTGAAAGGGGCTGTTACCCAAAAGAAAATAGGTAAGGTTGTTATCGGCACCGTAGCCGGCGATATCCATGATATCGGTCTGAACATCGTCGATTTCATGCTTGACGTCAACGGCTTTGAGGTCACCAACCTCGGCGTCGATGTGCCTATTGAAAAGTTCATTCAGGCGGTGAAAGACACCAAGACGACTATTCTCGGCTTAAGCGGCTTCCTTACCCCGGCGTTCGATGCCATGAAGGAAACAGTCGAAGCGATGGAGAAAGAGGGATTAAGGAAGAACCTGAAAATCATGATCGGCGGCGGCCAGATGGACGACGATGTCAAGAAATACGCCAAGGCCGATGCCTACGGCAAGGACGCCATGGCGGCGGTTGCTCTCTGCAAAAAGTGGATAGGGGCTGCCTAAAATGGAGAAGGCGTGGGCGGAGTTATCTCCAGAGGAAAAGCGAGGAGAACGCTTCAAGAAGTGGCTTTCTCCTCCGGGTGTCACCTTTGCAAGTACCGAGGCAGAGAAAGCCTATAAAGAGAGAGTTACCAGGTTTATAAAAGCCTTTACGCTGCAGAAACCCGACAGGGTGCCATTCATCCTGCCGTCGATGGGACTGTATGCGGCTTCCTATGCCGGCACGAATCTTGCCACCGTCATGTATGACTTTGACGAGATGAAACGTGCCTGGCGTAAGATGCTTCATGATTTTGACGCGGATACATATATTCCCCCCGTCCTCGTGCCACCCGGTCCCCCGCTGGAAACAATGGACTACAAGCTCTACAAGTGGCCGGGACACGGCCTTTCCAAAGACACCCTCTCTTACCAGTGTGTAGAAGGCGAGCGGATGAAAGCCGATGAGTATGACCATCTTATCAGAGACCCCTCTGATTTCTGGATGCGCGTGTATCTGCCGAGGGTCTTCGGGGCTTTGAAGGGTTTCACTCAGCTATCGCCGTGGACGTCTTTTGAAGAAATCGTCACCGGGAATTTTCTGACTTTTGCCAACCCTGAAGTGCAGGCCGGTATGAGCGCCCTCATGAAAGCCGGCATGGAAAGTCTGAAGTGGATAGAAGCCGTCGGTGAGGTGGCAGGCGAAGCCATGGCGATGGGATTTCCCGGCGTGATGAGCGCCTTGGCTAAAGCGCCGTTTGATACGCTCGGAGATACGTTGCGCGGCACCCAGGGGATTATGCTGGACATGTTCCAGCGGCCCGATAAGTTGCATGCGGCCATGGAAAGAATCGCTCCTATTGCCATAGCAACGGCAATAAACTCGGTAAACGCGGCTGCGGCTCCTATCGTCATGATGCCGCTGCACAAGGGCGCTGATACTTTCATGTCTATCAAGCAGTATGAGACGTTCTACTGGCCCACCTTTAAAAAGGTCATCATGGCTTTCGTCAACGAAGGTATTACGCCGGTACTTTTCGCCGAAGGCAGCTATAATAATCGACTCGATATCATCGGCGATTTTCCTAAAGGCACCGTAGCCTGGTACTTAGACCAGACGGATATCTTTAAAGCCAAAGAGAAAATCGGCGACAGATGCTGCATCATGGGCAACATACCCACCTCGCTGATTATGACGGGCACGCCGCAGCAGGTGAAAGAACACTGCCGCAAGCTTATTGAAGTTTGTGGCAAAGGCGGCGGTTATATCCTGACCGGCGGCGCCAGTGTAGATGAGGGCAATCCAGAAAATATGCACGCCATAGCAGAGGCAGCTAGAGAATACGGCGTCTATAAGTAACATTAGAAATAGAGTTATAATAATAGCTGTTTAGCTGATAACAGGCATTTCCACACCTTTTTCTTTTGGTTGGGAATGCCTGTCAGTTAGAGCTATCTGTCTTTGGAGGATTACGATGGCTAGAGAATGGTCAGAGATGACCTGGCAGGAGCGGCGCGAAGAAAGGTTCAAGAAATGGCTGAATCCCCCCGACGTTAAATTCCCCAGCCCGGCGATAGAAAAGACATATAAAGAACGCGCCACCCGCATGATTAAAGCCTTCAGAATGGAAATTCCCGACTGCGTTCCCATTCACCTTGCCGCCAGTTCCTTTGTCGCTTACAACGCCGGCTACACCTATAAAGACCTGCTTTATGATTATTCCAAGGTAGTGCCCGCCTGGACGAAATTCGTTGATGAATTCGATCAGGACACGGCTGACGCTCCCGGTTTATTCCCCGCCAGAGCCTATGAAATTCTCGACTACAAGGTGAACAAGTGGCCCGGGCACGGCCTGCCGGACAGGTCAACACTTCACAACTTCGTGGAAAAAGAGTACATGAACGCCGACGAGTACGACCTTTTTATCAATGACCCGTTCGACTTCGGTCTGCGGTGCTTTACGCCCCGGACCTGGGGCGCCTTTGAGCCTCTGGCCGATATGCCGTCCTTTTCCGACTTCCAGGGAATACCGGAGCGCCTGATGATGATGTGCCAGGACCCCCGCTTCCAGAAGCTTTTCAAGGCTATCTGGAAAGCCAGCCAGGAAAACGCCAGGTACCAGAAGGTTATGGGTGAGTGTGCTCAAATCTCTCTGGACAGGGGCTTCCCCCCTTTGATGGGAGGGATAATGCTGGCGCCTTTCGATACCGTCGCCGATTTGCTTCGCGGTACAAGCGGTTCTGTAAAGGACATGTTCCGGCAGCCGGAAAAACTGCTGGAAACCCTGGAGATAATCGCCGAACGCGACCGGGAGTCTGCCGTGGCTATGACCAATATGTCACGCAGTCCGGTTGTCTTTGTGCCTACGCACAAGGGTGCTGACGCTTTCATGTCCGTCAAGCAGTTCGAGAAGTTTTACTGGCCCACCTTCCGCAAGTTGCTCCTGGGAGTTGTCAACGAGGGATGTGTGCCGATGATAGTAATCGACGGCAGCTATAATGAAGACCGCCTGAAAATCATCAGCGAGCTGCCGAAGTCGTCCGTCGTATGGAATATGGAAAAAACCGATATGGCTATGGCTAAGAAGATACTGGGCGATTCTGCCTGCATAGCCGGCAACGTTACGGCGGCGCAGCTTTACACCAAGACCCCTGAAGTCATTAAAGAATATGTGCGTTACCTTATCGATACGTGTGCCCCGGGTGGCGGTTATATCCTGGCGCTCGGCTCGGGCCTCGATAAGTGCGACCCGGCTAATTTGCAGGCTATTGTAGAAGCCGGCAGAGAATACGGCGTTTATAACTGACCAGGATATAATATGCGGTGACCAAACGAATATTCGGTGTCTGGTAATTGAATGTTGAAATATTTTTTAATACATGTATCATGGTTATTGGTTGCTTCACGAATACTTTAAATAAGGGGGAGTCATTCGATGGAAAGTACCGCAAAAAAATGGGAAGACATGACATGGCAGGAAAAGCGCGAGGAGCGTTTTAAGCGGTGGCTGAATCCGCCGGACGTGAAATTTGTCAGTAAAGAGGCGGAACAGCTTTACAAGCAGAGGGTGACACGGTTTATCAAGGCTATCAAGCTGGAAGAACCCGACCGTGTACCTGTCATGCTGCCGATGGGAAATTTACCGGCTTACTGGGGAGGCGCCAATTTCCGCACTTTAATGTATGACTATAAAAAGGGGCATGAAATCTGGAAGAAATTCATGGAATACTTCGGGGACATGGATATGTTCGGCGGCCCCAGTTTTATCCCTCCGGGCAGGATAGAGGAAGCTATTCCTTCAATAACGCAGAAGCTTCCCGGTATGGGCCTGCCGGAAGATGCCCCGATGAACCAGTTCGTTGAGGGCGAGTATATGAAGGCCGACGAGTATGACCTTTATATGACGGACCCCACGGACTATAATTTCCGCGTCATGCTGCCCCGTACCACTCCACTCTTCGAGCCCTTCAAACGCCTTACTCCCATGCGCGGCTTCATGATGAGTAATTACTGGCTGATGGCCCTTTGCAACCCGGAAATCCGCAAGATATTTGAAAAGCTCATGACTTTGACCGACGACCAAATCGAGTGGATGAAGGCCAGCATGGAAATCAATAATTATATCAAGGCGCGCGGCTATCCCTCCCTATGGGGAGGGGGTGTTCTGCTCGGCGCGCCGTTCGACCATTTTGGCGACGCAATGCGAGGTACCCATGGCATCTTCATGGACATGTATCGCCAGCCGAAAAAGCTGCTCGAGGCAATGGACTGGTATCTAAAGCTTACTGTTGAGAATGATATTAAAAATTTCCCAATGACCGCGAGTCCTATATGTGTCATGCCGTTACACAAAGGCGATGATACCTTCATGTCGGATAAACAGTTTGCCGAGTATTACTGGCCGACCTTGCGCGGCCTCCTGCTGGCTATGATTAACGAGGGTCTTGTGCCGATGCCATTCGCCGAGGGACGCTATAACAAACGCCTGAAGCAGATTAACGATACTCCAAAGAGCGGCGTGGTGTGGTGGTTCGACCAGACTGATATGGCCGATGCGAAGAAGACAATCGGTGATATCTGCTGTATCGTCGGCAACGTGCCTACTTCATTGATTTTGAATGGAACAACCCAGCAGGTGAAGGAAAGCTGCCGTAAGCTCATCGAGGACTGCGCCCCCGGTGGCGGCTATATTCTGGGTGGCGGCGCTCACGTGGATACAGGTGGCGTGGAAAATATAAAAGCCATGATGGATGCCGCTAAAGAATACGGAGTATATAAAAATATTTAGCCGGAGGCCAAAAAATGTTTAAGAGGACGGATAACTGGTCAGAGCTAACCTGGCAGCAGAAGCGCGACCTGCGCTTTAACAAGTGGATAAGCGGCGAGGGTATAAAATTTGTAAGCAAAGAGGCGGAAAAGAACTATCAAGCGCGGGCTACGCGACTAGCCCAGGCCGCCAAGATGGAAATACCGGACCGTGTCCCCTGTGCGGTGCCGACCGGCTGGTTTCCGGCAATGAATGCCGGCATCACCCTTAAAGAAGCGATGTACAATCCGGAAAAGTTGAAGTGGGCCTGGCTGAAATTCGTGGATGAGTACGATTCAGATACCTTTGACGGCACGATATTATTTCAGGCGCCGGTTAGTGATATCCTGATTGATAGGACAATGAAATGGCCCGGGAGCGGCTTGCCTGATAACTCACATTCCGCCTACCAGTACATTGAAGGCGAGTATATGAAAGCCGATGAGTACGACCTTTTTATGAAAGACCCGTTTGATTTCCAGTTGCGGTATCTTTTGCCACGTACGACAGGCATCTTCGAGCCTTTTAAAGATATACCTTCATTTTCATCCTATCAGGGGCTGCCGCAGCGGCTGATGGCTATGTCTATGGATCCGCAGTTCCAGAAATTCCTCAAAGCTATACAGGATGCCGGTAAGGTAATACCGGCCCTGCGGAAAGCCGACTACGAGACCACCCAGGCAGCTGCCGCCAAGGGGTTTCCCATGTTCCGTGGCGGGTTGGCTATCGCTCCTTTTGATGTTTTTGCGGATAACTTACGCGGTACACAGGGCATTTTTACGGATATGTTTCGCCAGCCGGATAAAATCCACGAGGCGATGGAATTCGTCCTGCCCCAACTGCTCTCCGGCGCCATCTCTATGTCCGATGCCACTGATTGTCCGGTGGTAATGATGCCCTTACATAAGGGTGATGATACCTTTATGTCTGATAAGCAGTTCGAGACGTTTTACTGGCCTACCTTCCAACGCTTGTTGCTGGAGATGATAGAAGAAGGTCTGGTACCTTTTCCAGTGGCGGAAGGCGCTTACAACCGACGCCTTGAATATATCTCGGATATGCCTAAGTCCGGCGTTATCTGGATGTTTGACCAGACGGATATGGCTAACGCCAAGAAAACGGTGGGCAAGGTGTCCTGTATCGCCGGCAACGTGCCGGTCTCTTTAGCCTACACCGGCTCGGTCGAGGAAATGGAAGCCTACTGCAAAAAGCTCATTGAGACCTGCGCCCCGGGCGGGGGGTATATCTTGAGCGGGGGCACTACTTTTGATATGGCAAAGCCGGAGAATCTCCGTATTATGATGGAATCCGCTAAAAAATACGGTGTTTATAAATAAATTGATATAGGAGAAAAAACCATGGAAACAAAAGTAACCAGCGATAAAAAGGAAGTCATCATCTCAATCGACCGGCCGACGGTTATCATCGGCGAGCGTATCAATCCCACCGGCAGGAAAAAGCTGTCCGAGGCCCTGAAAGCGGGCGATCTTGAGATAGTCCGTAAGGATGCTCTAAGCCAGGTGGCTGCCGGCGCGGATATAATCGACTGCAATGTAAACGCCCCGGGTGTTAATGATGTGGAAATGTTGCCCAAGGCGGTGAAAGTAGTACAGGAAGCCGTCGATGCCCCCATGTGCCTCGATAGCCCCAACGTCATCGCTATCGAGGCTGCCCTGAAGGTTTATAAGGGCAAGCCGCTCATCAACTCCGTCAGCGGTGAAGAGCATTCGTTAAAGAAAGTCCTGCCCCTCGTAAAAGAATACGGCTGCGCGGTCGTCGGCCTGCTGCAGGACGACGAGGGCATTCCCAAGAACGCCGAGCGCCGTATTGCCATTGCCCACAAGATAGTGGAGAGTGCGGAGAAGGCCGGCATCAAGCGCGAGAATATAGTTATCGATGTGCTTACCTTCGCAATCGGCGCCGAGCCGAAATCCGGGCTCGATGTGCTGGAGGCTATCCGACGCATCAGGGAAGAATTGGGCGTCAATATGACCATGGGCGCCAGCAATATCTCCTTCGGCATGCCGGACCGAGCGGTTATCAATGATGCCTGGGCGTCCGCGGTGATTGTGGCCGGCACCACAGCCCTGATTACCAACGCCTCTAAAATCAGGCCTGCTATCCTCGCCACCGACCTCATACTCGGGCGCGACAGGTTTGCGCGGCGCTTTATCGAGGAACACCGCAGGCGTGAGCAGGCCGCCCAGCAGTCTAAATAGCGTATTGTCATCCTGAGCGCAGCGAAGGATTTCAGAGTGGGGCGGGGGTGTCTTATCCCCGCCCCTTTGCTTGACACTTTAAGCTCAAAAGCATATACTTAAAGTTGCGTCACAACGCGGGGTAGAGCAGTGGTAGCTCGTCGGGCTCATAACCCGGAGGTCGTTGGTTC
>CAZRQP010000056.1:7749-9269 GCA_964602315.1 uncultured Dehalococcoidaceae bacterium | reverse complement strand
GCGAATATGAATATGAGAATCATCGGACTTACGGGTGGCATAGGCAGCGGCAAAAGCACCGCGGCAGGCTTTTTAAAGGACCTCGGCGCTGAAGTAATTGATTTGGATAAAGCGGGGCACGAGGCTCTTAAAAAGGGCGGCGGCGCTTACGAAAAGGTGGTAAAGGAGTTCGGGGCGGGGATACTTGATGATAAAGGGGAAATCAATCGCGCCAGGCTCGGTGAGATAGTATTTAAAGATAACGCGGCGCTTAAGCGACTCACTAAAATAATCCATCCGGTCATCGATGCATTCGTTGAGCAAAAAGTTATCGAGTGCCGACTTAAAGGCATTGAGGTCTTAGTGCTTGAGGCGGCGGCGATGTTGGAATCGGCAAAGACCTGGCAGGTAGATGAGATATGGGTAACGACCGCCGACGATAAAATGGTATTAGCCCGACTTAAAACAAGGCCGGGCTACAGCGAGGAAGACATCAGGAGAAGAATCAACTCGCAGATTACGAATGCGGAACGTATCAAGCAGGCCGATGTAATCATCGACAACGATGGCATGCTTGCTGAACTTAAAACAAGGGTAAAGGAGGAGTGGGAAAAGCTGCAGGGGCGTATGATTGACTCTTAGCTACGAATCTGGTACAATATATACTTTGGGAGGCTGAAAATTTACGCGATAATCGAGACCCAGGGCAAGCAATATAAGGTAACCGAGGGCCAGACGATAGAAACCGACCGGATGGCAGCAAAGGAAGGCGGCAAAGTCAAGCTGGATAAGGTGCTGCTGATTGCCGACGGCGAAAACGTAACCTCGGGCAAGCCGTACGTGGACGGGGCGAGGGTAATGGCCACGGTCAAGGAGAACGGCAAGGGCGATAAAATAATAGTCTTTAAGTATAAATCGAAAGTACGCTATCGTCGCAAGAGAGGCCACCGCCAACTTCTCACCAGCCTGAACATCGATAAGATACTGCCGCCGGGAGTCGAGGAAGAAAAGCCCGTTAAGAGAACGCGGCGCAAGAAAACAGAGGTGAAAAAAGATGGCGCATAAAAAAGGGGCCGCCACCAGCCGGAACGGGCGTGACAGCCAGAGCCAGCGGCTCGGTGTAAAGAGATTCGCCGGGGAAACGGTAAACGCCGGTACGATACTGGTCCGTCAGCGCGGCACGCGTATCCACCCGGGGGTAAACGTGGGCATGGGTAAAGACTTTACCCTGTTTGCCACGATAGACGGGATTGTAAAATACGAGGCAATCAGTAATAACCGCAGAAAGGTCAGCGTTTACTCAAGCTGAATGATATGAAAGAGAAAATACATCCTAAATTTTATGACGACGCCGTGGTGATATGTTCCTGCGGCAACACATTCACCACCGGTTCCACCAAAAAGGAACTCAAGGTGGAGGTGTGCAGTAAATGCCACCCGTTCTTTACCGGCGAGCGGCGAATCATGGATACCACCGGACGCGTCGAGCGCTTTAAGAAGCGCTACAAGATTGAAGGTTAAAGAAAGCGTTATATTTTAAA
>CAZRQP010000056.1:0-7649 GCA_964602315.1 uncultured Dehalococcoidaceae bacterium | reverse complement strand
GAGAAAAGAAAACATAACTACGGCGGACAGGCGGTAATCGAGGGTGTGATGATACGCGGGCGAAGCTCGATGGTGACTGCCGTGCGACGTCCCAACGGCGAAATAACCACTAATATTAAGCCGCTTCCCTCCACCACCGGGAGTAAGGCGCGGCGTATGCCGTTTATCCGCGGCGTAGTGGTTCTCATAGAGTCGCTTGTACTTGGTATTCAAAGTCTGATGCTTTCGGCCAACATCTCCATGGAAGAAGAGGAGGAACAAATCTCCGCCAAGACAATCTGGGTGATGATAGGGATTGGCGTAGTCCTGGCGGTGCTCCTGTTTTTCATCGCGCCGCTTTACCTTACCGGACTGCTTGATAAATATATACCAAACTCGGTTGTCTTTAATATCATTGAGGGCATTATAAGGGTGGCGATTTTCCTGGGATATCTTAAGGTAATTTCTTATATGCCGGATATTAAGCGTGTCTTTACCTACCACGGCGCCGAGCATAAGGCCGTCAACGCTTACGAGGCAGGCGTGCCCATGGAAGTCGACGTCATCAAGGATTACAGTCGGGCGCACGTACGTTGCGGCGGCAGTTTTTTGTTCCTGGTATTCATCGTCGCCATCATAGTATTCACCTTCGTGGGACGGCAGGAGATGTGGCTGATGGTGATATCGCGGGTGGTATTAATACCGGTTATCATGGGGGTGGGTTACGAGTTGCTCTTCTTTGGCGCCAGGCACAGGAACAACTGGATTATGAAAATTATTCTTGCGCCCGGCCTGTGGCTGCAGTCCATGACCACCGGCGAGCCCGATGATAAACAGCTGGAAGTGGCGATAGCGGCCGTCACTAAAGCGGTGGAAATCGATAACGCGGAAGAGGCGGAACCGGTGCCGGTTCCAACCGATACTACTGCTTCTTAAGGTCTTCGGCGGTTAATTCCCTGTAAAAACAGGTCTTATTGCCGGTGTGGCAGACCGGACCGGTGGGATAACCGGATACCAGCAGCGAGTTATTTTCGCAGTTATACTTGATATTTTTCAGCTTGATGATATTGCCGGACGTCTCTCCCTTGTGCCAGAGTTCCTGCCTGGTGCGACTGTAGAACCAGACCTCTTTAGTCTGCATGGTGAGGCGCAGCGATTCTTCGTTCATGTAGCCCAGCATCAGGACCTCATCTGTTTCGGCGTCCTGGATAACCGCCGGGATAAGTCCCTTTTCATCGAAGGTTATATTTTTCATCTATGTTCACCGTTTCTCTCAAGTCAAGTATATTATACCTGGTCGAGTTCCGAAATTGCCTGTTTCAGTTTAATATCGCCGGTATAAAGCGCTTTGCCGATGACAGCGCCCTCGGCGCCCAGTTTTTTCAGCATTTTCAAATGGTTGATTGAAGTAATGCCCCCTGCGGCGATAACGGGCTGTCCTATCTCATCGATTAAGGAGGCTATTGCGGCAAAGTTCGGCTCCGTCAGCGTGCCGTCGCGCTCGATATCCGTATAGATAAAGCGCTTCACGCCCGTTTTCACCATCGATTTCGCCAGTTCCAAAGCCGTAAGCCCCGTCTCCTTTACCCACCCCCGCGTGGCGATAATCCCCTGCCTCGCGTCGATACCCACGATTATAGAATCGCGATAGCGCTGGCAGGCCTTAGTTATAAGACCGGGGTTTTCCACCGCCGCCGTGCCCAGAATCACGCGCTCGATTCCGCTTTTTAGCAGGGTCTCAATCGTCTCGATATGCCGTATGCCGCCACCCAGCTGGACGGGAATGAGCATCGCCTGGGTAATATTCCTGATGATATGGATGTTTAGGATTTCACCTGAAGCCGCGCCGTCAAGGTCGACGATGTGGAGACGCGGCGCCCCCATCGACTGCCATTTTAAGGCGACGTCCAGCGGGTCATCGGAGTACACCGTCTCCTGTTTATAGTCGCCCTGGTAAAGTCGAACGCACTTGCCGTCGCGCAGGTCTATGGAAGGAATAATGTCCATCTAAAGCCTTTTTCTTCTTAAATTACATTGGAATTATAACATCTTGAATATATTTAGACCAGTTGTGTTGTGACCGCATTGTAGGTGTAATCTCATTGACAACCGCGGAATACAGTGCTACAATATGAAATACCATCGACCGTATGGCGGTGAGTTAAGAGCAGATACCTTAACAATATAGTAAGTCGCTTGGATCGGTAACGACTGAGACGGCAAAATAGGAAAGATTTTCAATGCCCTCTCTGTTATTTCGGAGAGGTTTTTTGTTTAGGTTGATAAGATGCTCAAAGTAGGATTTATAGGCGCTGGAACAGTGGGCACTGCCTTGGCGGTACTCTTAAACCGCAAGGGCTATGAGATTGCGGGCGCTTCCAGACTGAATAAATCAGGCCGGGCCGGCAAGACCGGTTTAATCAGCAACCTGCGTATCATGGATACTAACCAGGCGGTGGCTGATGCCGCGGACATCGTTTTCATCACCACCCCCGATGACGCCATATCTAAAGTTGCTGACGGGGTACGCTGGCACAAAGGGCAGAGCGTTATTCACTGCAGTGGCGCCGACTCCCTGGATATACTGGAAAACGCCAGGAAATCGGGCGCTATGGTGGGCGGCTTTCACCCTCTGCAGACATTCGCCGGCGTAAAACAGGCCATCGAGAACACGCCCGGCTCTACTATTGCCCTGGAAGCTAAAGAACCCCTTCTAACAACGCTTAAAAAGATGGCCGAAGACATCGACTGCTCCTGGATTATACTAAAGTCCGGCGATAAGGTCGCCTATCACGCGGCCGCCGTGTTCGCCTGCAACTATGCGGTGACGCTGGTAAAAATGGCTACCGACCTCTGGAAGACATTCTCCATCCCCAAAGAAGATGCCATCAAAGCGCTCCTCCCGTTGATACGCGGCACCCTCCACAACATCGAGACTATCGGCATACCGCAATGCCTTACGGGTCCCATCGCTCGTGGAGACAAGGGCACGATACGCAAACACCTCGCTGAAATCCGTAAGAAAGCGCCGGAACTGCTTTTCCCTTATAAAGAACTCGCATTACAGACGCTTCCCATCGCCCTGGCAAAAGGAAAAATCAAAAAACAACAGGCTAAAGAGCTGGAACTGATATTAAGGAACTGATAATATTTATTTCAGGGGGACTAAAATGAGAACGATGCTGAAAAGTAAAATCCACCGGGCTACTGTAACAGATGCCGACATCAGCTATGAAGGCAGCATTACCATCGACAGCCGGCTGATGAAGGAAGCGGACATGCTCCCCTACGAGCAGGTGCAGGTGCTAAATATTAGTAACGGCGCCCGCTTTACAACCTACGCCATCGAGGGGGAAGAAGGCAGCGGAGTAATCTGCGTCAACGGCGCCGCCGCCAGGCTGGCCGTCAAAGGCGATATGGTCATTATACTGACCTATACCGAGGTGCCTGAAGAGCAGCTTAAGGACTACAAGCCGATTGTCATTCTCGTAAACGAAAGGAATGAAATCGCCAGAAAACTCGACGAGAAAATCTTCGCATAAGGAAATACCATGCGGGTTACTATTAACCAGATTAAGGAAATGAAGCAAAAGGGTGAGAAGATAGTGATGCTCACCTCCTATGATTATGTCACCGCCCAGATAATAGATAAAGCGGGTATTCATATGATTCTGGTCGGGGACACGTTGGGCATGGTCGTTTTAGGCTACAAGACGACTATACCGGTGACCATAGAAGAAATGCTGCACCATACCAAGGCGGTAGTCAGGGGTACCGAAAATGCGCTTGTTATTGGTGATATGCCCTTTATGACCTATCAAATCAGCACCGAGGAAGCCATACGTAATGCCGGGCGATTCCTCCAGGAGACCGGCTGCCAGGCCGTGAAACTGGAGGGCGGTGTGACAATGGCCGAGAAAGTGAAGCGAATCGTCGAGTGCGGCATTCCGGTAATGGGACATATCGGTCTTACCCCGCAGTCCATCAACCAGTTAGGCGGCCATAAGATACAGGGCAGGACACCGGAAGCAGCCAGGAAATTACTGGACGACGCGAAGGCGATAGAGCAGGCCGGGGCTTTTGCCCTTGTTTTGGAGACGGTGCCCGCTCGCCTCGCCGCACTTATCACAAAGAGAATAAGCATCCCGACTATCGGCATTGGAGCCGGCGCCGGATGTGACGGTCAGGTGCAGGTAATTAACGATATACTCGGTTCGTACACCGGCTATATTCCCAAGCACGCCAAGCAGTACGCTAAACTTGTGGATATCATGTCCGATGCTATCTCTCAATACCGCGATGAAGTGACTACGGGCAAATTCCCCACCGAAAAACACAGCTTCACCATCGATGACGCAGTTATAGCGGAGCTGGAGAAATAGTCCTTTATCACAAAACAGGCGGGAGTCCCGAAGTTCTCGGGACTCTTTTTATATCTCTGGACATTTGACATATTTATATAATATGTAGATAATGCGGGCGAGGCAGAAGAATGAAAGTCGCTAAAACGATTGCCGAGATGCGTGAATTCAGGCAGGAAACAGAGGGGACGCTGGGGTTCGTGCCGACCATGGGCTACCTCCACGACGGCCATATGTCACTGGTGAAGAGGGCCAGAGAAGAAAATCCAGTAGTGGCGGCCAGCATTTTCGTCAATCCCATGCAGTTCGGACCCAGGGAAGACTTTACAAGCTACCCCCGCGACACCAATCGCGACCTCTCCCTGCTTGAACATTTAACGGATATCGTTTTTATGCCGTCGGATAAAGAGATGTACCCCGGGGGCTATGATAGCTGGGTGGAGGTCAAGGGGCTAACCGATGTGCTTGAAGGCGCCGTGAGGCCGGGGCATTTCCTGGGGGTGACTACCGTCGTCGCCAAGCTTTTCAATATCGTTCAACCGGATAAAGCGTATTTTGGGCAGAAGGACGCCCAGCAGGTCGCCGTGATAAAAAAGATGGTTAAAGACCTCAACATGGATCTGGAAGTGGTAAACTGCCCTACCATGCGGGAAAAGGACGGCCTTGCCATGAGCAGCCGGAACACCTATCTTAAACGCGGGCAAAGACAGGCGGCGACGGTGCTTTACAAGGCGCTTATGCTGGCGCAGGAACTGGTATCCAGGGGCGAGAAGGACGCCGGCGCGATTCGACTGGAGATGAAAGAGTTCATCGAAAAAGAGCCGGAGGCGAATATCGAATATATCAGCATTGCCGATAATGAGACTTTAAGAGAAATACACCGTATAAAGCTGCCGGCGCTGGTATCGATGGCGGTGAAAATCGGCAAGACGCGGCTTATCGATAATATCGTTCTGGAATAGTACCTGCCGCTAACTGATAATCAGATATATCTGCCTACCGACTTGGCGATAGCCCTCAATTCATCCATCAGACGCGTAAAATCGGAGATGGTTAGCGATTGCAGTCCGTCCACTAAAGCTTCCTTGGGATTAGGGTGTACTTCAATGAGTACTCCGTCCGCGCCGGCGGCCACGGCCGCCTTGGCGATTGCCGGTACCAGTGTATAATGCCCGGCCGCGTGCGAGGGGTCGACGATGACCGGCAGGTGGCTGTTTTTCTTGAGTACCGGTATGGCGGATATATCCAGAGAAAATCTTATGCTGTCCTCGAAAGTACGTATGCCCCGCTCACATAGGATAACCTGGTCGTTGCCTTCCGCCAGCAAGTAGTCGGCGGCGGTCAGCCACTCGGTAATGGTGCATGAAAAGCCGCGCTTAAGCACGACAGGACGCCGACTTTTCCCGGCGTCGGTCAGCAGGGCGAAGTTCTGCATATTGCGCGAGCCGATTTGCAGCACATCCGCGTAGGAGGACACCATCAGCACATCTTGCGGATTGACGACCTCGGTAACCACCGGCATCCCGGTCTCTTCCCTGGCTTTAACCAGCAGCTCCAGTCCCTCTTTCTGCATGCCCTGGAAACTGAAGGGGGAGGTGCGGGGCTTGAAAGCGCCGCCGCGAAGTATGCTGGCCCCGGCTTTTTTAACCGCTCTGGCGGCTTCCATAAGCTGTTTCTTGTTTTCCACGGCACATGGGCCGGCTATGACGACGATTTGCTCGCCGCCTATTTTTATGCCACCGCAATCGACGATGGTATTTTTCGGGCGGAACTCCCGAGAGGCTATTTTATAAGGCTTCATAATGCGGGTAACGCTCTCGACGCCGGGGATGACGGCAAAGATTTCGGTGGGTATCTGGCCGGTATTGCTGCCTAATAGAGCTACAACGGTCTTATCCGTGCCGATATTAAGCTGGACTTCGAGCTCAAGAGATTTAGCTTTATTTACCACGTCATTGACTTCTTTTTTAGTGGCGCCTTTCCGCATTTCGACTATCATGAGATATTACACTCGCTTCTTGTATATTCTCCGGTTCTTACAATTGCTAATAAGATGATACTAGAGTGGACATATGGCGTCAAGAGAAGGGGGCGTAATTAACCGCCCCGCTTGAGAGACAGGGTAAATAAGTGTATGGCAGCTATCTCCACCCAGATAAGCATGTTGATGACGATGAGTCGTTCCATCAGGCCGAAAACTTGGTTCGGCTCTTGGGCAATACGGATAACGATAATCAGGACGACCCCCAGAATCAGGGTCACCAGCGTATAGCGGAAAAAACGCTGCCAGTTGGGGTCGTTCTTGATGCTGGAAAGCAGCGACAATAACGCAATCGGGAATATAGTGAAAGCGGTCTGGGCGGTCAGGCCGTGAATTCTACCTTCTATCGTGCGCTCGGCGCCTACGGGGTCGGTGCGGAAAGCCCCGATAAGCAGTAAAGCGAACCCGAAGATAACGAAAAGGAATATGCCGAGATAGAATAATCTTTTTCCCCTGATGTTGAAAAGAAGTCCGGCGGTGAATACCTCCACCAGCAGGCCCAAAAAGAGGAAGCCGATAGTCTGCATCCAGCCTATTTGGGTCAGTGCCAGACTGCTTATAGAATTTTCAAGGAGACTGTAACCGGGACTGGCCACACTGGCGGCAGAAATATCGCCGATAATGAGCAGCAAGGGGGCGAGGATACCGGCTATGGCAAAGCCGGTGTGTATATTCCAGCGACGGAAAAACGGCAATATTTCAGTCTCGGTAGACTTGACGGTTCTGCTCTTAAGCCCCTGATAGAAAGACTGCCATGTCTTATTAAAGCTGGTGAAAAAGCGTAAGTAAACACTGGACACGGCTACTTTGTCCCGATGGGTATGAGTATTTCACCGGAGGCAGGATATATCAGCTGGATAACGACGGTAGCGCTGGCGCCATCCTGGCTCTCGGGCTTGAGCTTGAGCGTATAGGCAAGGCCCTGCGCCTGGCTTGCGGTGAAGGAGAACCGGTCGGAAGAAACGCTCTTTTCCGCCGTGCCGGCCGCTCTGGATTCATAGATAAGCGAGGTGCCGGAAATGCTGAAGCTTATATTTTCACCGGAGGTAAGGTAGAAAAAGCCGTCCACTTTGTCCCCGTCCTCAAGGGTAAGTACAATCTTGGTCTCACCTTCCAGCGTGATTTCTATTTGCCTCATCGCCCAGTTGGGCGATATAGTGGTCTCGCTAATGGTGTGTACGTTGGCCTGCGGTGTCGTTGTTGTAGTCTTTGCCGAGGGGCAGCCGAAAGCGAAAACGACTATAACTAATAATAAAGCCCCGAAGATA
>CAZRQP010000055.1:7620-9295 GCA_964602315.1 uncultured Dehalococcoidaceae bacterium | reverse complement strand
CCGCCCGGCCAGTTCCGCCATGGCCTTCTTGTTCTTGGAATAGCCCAGCGCTGTCATGATTTCCCGGTAAAGCAGCTGTCCCGCCTCCCCCGCTGAAAATTCCGCCTGAAATATAGCTGCCCTGGAAAGGAACCTCTGTTCGCCGGCTTCGTCGAGTATCCTGCCGATAAATCCGGTATCGCCGCGGTAAAAGATATTGCGGCATGGTATCGCCGGCAGGGGGGCGGGGTGACTATCGGCCGCGATGTAATTACAAAGGGTCAGGGTTGGCGCGCTGGCCCCGCTCTGGAGTTCTGCCGCTTTTTCTCTGTCGTTGCGATAGACCACGTGAAGGATAACCCGATTATAGGCAGGGTCCCGGTGATGGCCGTGCGCCCACCAGCTGCTGGATTTCACGTGGATTTCTATATCGCCCTTGAGCTGCCGTCGCCCGGTGGTAATCACGGCGTCCTTGAGGTCGGCGCCGCGGCCGTCGTTGCGCCTGCCCGGGTAGATGACCCTGACTGGCTCATTATCCTCGGTCAGCAGGTCATGGCGGCCCTGCAGTGAGACTTCCCAGATTTCCACCACCTGCTTTTCAGAAATGGCGATAGGCACAAACAGCTCCTCCAGACGATTCAGGAACATGTAGCGGGGTCTCATTGAGATATTGTTGCGTTTGCCCCGATGGATTTAATGGCTTTATCCGGCCATCGTAATAATACACGGTAACGTGTATATTGTCAAGGCTTTTTGTGTGGGGGAGAGGCGTCGTATTTGAATTTTGCCTGTTCGGCGATGATGGATAGCAGGGTGGCCGAGGCGCCGCGGGGCCGGTACATACCGGTCTCCCATTCGCTGATAGTCTGCTGACGTGTGCCCAGTCGCGCGGAAAACTGGCTCTGCGTCAGGCCCAGGTGGCGGCGCAGGGCCTGGATGCTGGCGCCGTCCCACTGTTTCTTCGGGCTGGTCTTCCTGGTTTTCACGACCTGATTTTACACGATGACGTGTAAGACGTCAACAGGGTTTGGCTTGTTTTTGGTTGAGTTTTGTTGCCTCATCCCCTTGCCTTAATCCCAGGGCAAGGGGTCAGGAGGGGGGTGTAAGTCACTATTAGTATATTTCAAAAATGTTATATTATGTTTAAAAATAGGAAGATAATGAGAGAAATAAAGAGAAAAAGAGAGCTATTTTCCCATAGATTGCTATAAACATGGTTATTGCAGTTTGCGATACATGCGTATCTGGGGTATTATGTATGTGTTAGCACTCTCACCCAGAGAGTGCTAAATAACGTCAAGGCACTTCAAATTGTTGATTCTAGAAAGGAGGCAAGGTATGGCAGCTAAGTTGCAGCCACTGGCAGACCGCGTCCTGGTCAAACCCATCGAGAAAGAAGAGAAAACCAAGTCCGGGATATATCTGCCGGATACAGCCAAGGAAAAACCGCAGGAAGGTGAGGTCATGGCTGTCGGGCCGGGCAAGGTAACCGATGACGGCAAGCGGATTCCCATGGACCTCAAGGTTGGCGACAGGGTAATTTACGCCAAGTACGGAGGCACGGAAATCAAGGTAGATGAAGAAGATCTGATGATTCTCCGCGAGAGTGATATTCTGGCGAAGAAACCTAAATAAACCAGGGAAGGCAAGGAGGAAGCAATATGGCAAAACAAATTATATTCGGTGAAGAAGTAAG
>CAZRQP010000055.1:6345-7520 GCA_964602315.1 uncultured Dehalococcoidaceae bacterium | reverse complement strand
ATCACCGCCAAGGACAAGGAAATCGGCGACCTGCTGGCCGAGGTCATGGAAAAGGTCGGCAAGGACGGCGTCATCACCGTTGAAGAGTCCAAGGGCACCCAGTATGAAATCGAGTACGTCGAAGGCATGCAGTTCGACCGCGGCTATGTCAGCGCTTATTTCGTTACCAATGCCGAGCGCATGGAAGCGGAACTTGAAGACCCCTATATCCTGATTACGGACAAGAAAATCTCCGCCGTTTCGGATATTCTGCCCGCGCTGGAGAAAATCCTCCAGGTTTCCAAGAACCTGCTCATCGTCGCCGAGGACATCGACGGCGAGGCACTGGCAACCCTGGTGGTGAACAAGCTGCGCGGCACGATTAATGTGCTGGGCGTCAAGGCACCCGGTTTCGGCGACAGACGTAAAGCCATGCTGGAGGATATGGCTATCCTCACCGGCGGTAAGGTAATCTCGGAAGAGGTCGGGCGCAAGCTCGACTCCGTAACCGTGGAAGACCTCGGCCGGGCGCGCCGCGTTACCTCTGATAAAGACAACACCACTCTCGTCGAGGGTAAGGGCTCCGAGGAAGAAATCAAGGCCAGAATCAAGCAGATTAAGGCCCAGATTGAAGAAACTACCTCGGACTTCGACCGCGAGAAGCTCCAGGAGAGGCAGGCCAAACTGGTCGGCGGCGTCGCCGTCGTAAAGGTCGGCGCCTCCACGGAAGTCGAGCTTAAAGAAAAGAAACACCGCGTCGAGGACGCTCTCTCGGCCACACGCGCCGCGGTAGAGGAAGGCATCCTGCCCGGCGGCGGCGTCGGTCTTTTGAACGCCCTCCACGTGCTGGACACGCTGAAGGTTGCTGAAGACGAGGCTACCGGCGTCGATGTCGTCCGCAAGGCTATCATTGAGCCCCTGCGCTGGATAGCCGACAATGCCGGTAAGGACGGCTCGGTTATCATCGATACCGTGAAAAAGGCCAAGAAGGGCTTCGGCTATGATGCCGAGACGGACGAATTCGTCGATATGGTGGAGAGAGGCATTATCGACCCCACCAAGGTCGTACGGACCGGACTGGAAAATGCGGCCAGTATCGCCGTTATGGTCTTAGTCACCGAATCGCTGGTGGCTGATATTCCTGAAAAGAGGGAAGCTGCGGGCATGCCGGCCGGAGGCGGTATGGAAGGTATGGG
>CAZRQP010000055.1:0-6245 GCA_964602315.1 uncultured Dehalococcoidaceae bacterium | reverse complement strand
CTGAAAAGAGGGAAGCTGCGGGCATGCCGGCCGGAGGCGGTATGGAAGGTATGGGCGGCATGGGCGGCATGATGTAGGCCAAAAATCTAAATCCTAAATACTGAAATCTAAAATTTGAATAGCCCCGATATCATCGGGGCTATTTGTTTGGGGAAAATCTCCCTTAATCCCTCGCGTATTGTGGTACGGGACAGGCTCTTTTACAAAGGGAGACGCCAATACCCCAAAATGGGGCGTCTAAGAGGGGTGCAAACCCCTCTTCTGAATCTATTCCCCCTCTCCAAACAGAACAAGTTCGTGCTTTAATCAATGCTGCGTTTGGAGAGGGGGCAAGGGGGTGAGGAATATAATATTGACCCAGCCTATTTCATACCTCTATACTTAAATTAGAGACATAATATGGTATTAAATATGCAATCAAAAGAAAACTGCGCCGTCTGCGGCAGACCTTTAGTCTATGGGACGGAAGAGGTCGCCCGTAAGTGCGATTTCTGCGGTAAAGAATGCCCCGCCCTGATTTACTGCCCGGAGGGCCATTATGTCTGCGACACCTGCCACAGTCGCGCCGCCCTGGACATCCTGCGGGACGTGCTGAATACCACCAAAAGCGCCGACCCCGCGGCGATACTGGAAAAAGTAATGTCCCACCCCTCGGTGCCGATGCACGGGCCGGAGCACCATGCGATGGTCCCGGCAGTTATCGTGGCGGCGGTGAAAAACGCAGGCTACCCCGTGCCTGAAGGCGCTGTTGAAAAAGCCATTGAAAGAGGCTCCAAAGTACCCGGCGGCTGGTGCGGCTCTCACGGCGTCTGTGGCGCCGCTATCGGTGTAGGCACTGCCGTTAGCGTGCTGACCGGGGCTACACCCCTTACCGGAAAAACGCGGTCACTGGCTAACGAAGCCACCGCCTTTGCCCTGGGGAAAATGTTCGACGAGGCGCCCCGCTGCTGCAAGAGGGCCAGTCGCAAATCCATCGAAGCGGCGGTGGAGTTTCTAAAAAAGAGAATGGACATTCACCTGAATATAGGTGAAAAAGTAAAATGCCGTTACGCAGCGCGCAACCGCGAATGTATTAAAGAAGCCTGTTCATATTACGATAAAGCTTCGGTTTAAATTTTCAGCAAATCTTCCCAGTTGGCATCCGGGTCGATGTTGCCCACAGCGGCCAATTTCAGTCCCTCTCCTTTAAGCGTATCCAGGGCGACTTTTTGCAGTTCATCGGCGGTAATGGCTTCTACGATTTTAATCACTTCATCGACGGTCTGGATTTTCTCAAGCAGAATTTCCTGACTGCCCGTCCAGCCGGCCACGCTGCGGTTGTCCTCCATGCGCAGGAGAATCCGTCCCTTGAAAAACTCCCTGGCTTTCTTTATTTCATCATCGGGGACTCTTTCCTTGAGGCGGGCAAGCTCGGCTAAAATAGCCTTGATAGCCACTTTCAGGTTTTTATTATCCACCCCGGCGGATATCGCCATGGCGCCGGTATCCAGGAAATGCTCGGAGTAGCTGTGGATGCTGTAGGCCAGTCCAAGCTTATCGCGGATTTCCGTAAAAAGTCGACTGCTCATGCCGTTGCCGAGGATGATATTGAGCAGGTCCAGTTTAAATCGGTCCGGGTGATTCATGGATATACCCGGCAGCGCCAGATACATTTGTGCCTGCTCGGTATCGCGTTTTTCGATAAGCACCCGCTTCCCCGTTCTAGAGTGGTAGGGCGTAAACCGGGCCGGGGGTCGCCCTTTTTTCCAGGCCGCCGTTGCTTTTGAAACAGCTTTAACAGCCTCCTGTTTGTTAATCGCTCCGGCAATCGCCACTACGGTATTTTGCGGCCGGTACTGCCGCGCCATGTAGTCCAGCATCATCTCCCGGGACAGGGCCGCTACCGTTTCCTTTTTGCCGGCGATGTCCCTCCCCAGCGGGTGCCCCGGCCACATGATATCCTCGATAAGCATGGAGGCCCGCTGCGCCGGCGAGTCCAGCGACATATTGATTTCCTCGATGATGACATGCCGCTCTTTTTCTAACTCCGCGGGGTCGAATTTAGAGTTAAGCAGTATATCGGTCAATACGTCCAGGGCGCTTAAGAAGTGCGGCTGCGCCACCTTGCACCAGTAAACGGTCAGTTCCTTGTCTGTGCCCGCGTTGAGCATGCCCCCCACCCCCTCGATTACCGAGGAAATATCCCTGGGCGTAGGGCGTTTCTCCGTGCCCTTGAAGCACAGGTGCTCGATAAAGTGCGAGATGCCCCCCTGTGCTTCGGTCTCGTACCTGGAGCCGGTGCCGATGTAAAAGCTAATGGCAACCGACCGTGTGTGGGGCATAGGGGTGATAATCAGGCGCAGGCCGTTATCCAGTATGATTGTCTCGTACACTTAAATACTCCTTTTAGTCAAGCTTCCGCAGCCTCGGCGACCGAATTAATAGAATAAAAGTAATAACCAGCAATATAGCCGCCAGACTGGCTACCGATAGCGGGGCCCCGATTCCCTCCGCCAGTATGCCGGCTAAAAATCCCCCGAGGTTGCTAAAACCGAATCCCAGCATGAAGAAACTCATCACCCGTCCGCGGTAGGCGGCATCGGAATAATATTGTATCATAGAATTCCCGAGTGATACCTGTATCGTGCTGCTCATGCCGATGAAGATAATGACGAATAACGAAAGATACCACCACTCTGAAAACGAAAAGCCGATTAAGGTCACGCTCAATGCCAGACCGGATATAAGCAGTATTATCCCTCTCTTGCGGTTCATTAAAGAAGCCAGGATAAACGACCCCACGATTGCCCCGATACCGGAAACGGTCTGCAGCACTCCCATGCCCGTAGCGCCTACATTCAGGATATCTTCCGTGAACATGGGCAGGATATGGATGTAAGTCATGCCGAGGACCGTGGCGGAGACCGTGAATACCAGGAGGAGGAGTATCGTCCTCTCTCTACGTATGTACTGCCATCCCTCTATTATTTCATGGACGGGGTTTGCTCCTCCGGTTATTTTCGGGCTGGAGGTGGGAGGTACCAGAGAGATGCAAATTGCCGACATTATTATCATTGCCGTCATGATAGCATAAACGACCCAGAAATCAATAAGGTCAATCAGGAAACCGGCCAGGGCGGGAGATATAATCCGGAAGGTATTCATCCCCATGTTACTAAGAGAGATGGCGTTCATAAGCTGCTCGGGTTCGACTATTTCCGAGACGATTGCCTGCCGCGCCGGCATCATGAAGCCCACCACCGCTCCCTGTAATGCACCACTAGCCATTAGCACCCACCACGACTCCGGGTGCGCCGGGCTTAAATAGCCGAAGATAAGCGCCAGCATCGGCCCCAGGTTTACGACGATTGAAATAATCTGGCCTATCTGTATAATATTTTTCTTCTGAAAACGGTCGGCCAGCACGCCGCCTATCGGCGCGAATATAATCATCGGTATAGCGCCGGCCAGTGCCAGCACGCCGAGGATAGCCCCGGAACCGGTTATGCGGTATGCCAGCAAAGTACGCACCAGCATCTGCATATTCAGGGAGGACCAGTGGCCTACCATGGAAAGATAAAAAAGGCGGTAGATAGAATTACCGAAAGAGGCGAATGTCTTCTTAAGGCTGAAAGATAGAATGCTTCCGGTGTATTCCGGACGGCCTGTACCGTCGTCCTCGCCCTGAGAATCGTCTAATTTGTTATTCATGCGGTTTTTCGTTGATGGACACTAAATGCGGGGGAAAAAGGAGCCTTTTTTAATTTATCATGAATACTCCTGGACTGTCACTTTGGAAGCGGGGGAGAACCTCTCGTTTTTTACTGTAATTTGAGTTTTTCCTATTTCTTTTTTCATCTGCTATACTCTAAGAAAAATAAAGAGGTAAATATGGACTTTGAACTTACGGAAGACCAGAAATTACTGCATTCAACCATACGTGATTTCGCCCGGAAAGAAATCGCCCCCGTTGCCTCCAGCATTGATAAAGAGAATGAATTCCCGGCTGAAACAGTCAAAAAAATGGCCGACCTGGGGCTTTTCGGGCTGATTATACCGGAAAAGTACGGGGGCAGCGGCAAGGGGGTGCTGGACCTGTGCCTTGCCGTGGAGGAGCTAGCCTGCGCCTCCGCCGCCGTTGATAATTACCTGCGGGTCAGCCTTTCGCTGGCTATCGTCCCTATTATCCAGTTCGGCACGGAAGAACAAAAACAGAAATACCTGCCCGTGCAAGCTACAGGGGAAAAACTGGCCTGCTTTGCTTTGACGGAAGCCGGCGCCGGCAGCGACCCCTCTTCCATGGAGACCACCGCCGCGCGCAAGGGTGACGGCTACGTTCTGAACGGCACAAAGTGCTTCACCAGCATCGGCGAGCACTCCGGTATCGTGGTGGTCTTTGCTACCGTGGATAAATCGCTGAAGGGCCGCGGCATTACCGCCTTTATCGTGGAAAAAGGCACCCCCGGCCTTAAGGTCGGCAGGCGCGAGGAGAAGATGGGACTGCACGGCTTCATCTCCTCCGAGCTTAATTTCGAGGACTGTTTTATCCCGGCGGAAAACCGGCTCGGTGAGGAAGGGCAGGGATTCAAGATAGCCCTGGAAGCGCTGGACGCCAGCCGCATCACCGTTGGCGCCGAGTCGGTGGGTATTTCCCGCGCCGCTTACGAGGCCGCCCTGGCTTATGCCAAAGAAAGGAAGCAGTTCGGCGAGCCGATTGCCAATTTCCAGGCCATCCAGTGGATGCTGACGGACATGGCCACACAGATTGACGCCGCCCGACTCCTGACCTGGCGCGCCGCCAAACTCCTTGATGAGGGCAAGCCTTGTATTAAAGAAGCTGCCATGGCCAAGCTCTTTGCCTCGGAGGCCTGCGGCTCGATTACCTCGAAAGCGCTGCAGATTCACGGCGGGTACGGATATACAACGGACTTCCCCATGGAGCGCTACTTCCGCGATGCCAAAATCACGGAAATCTACGAGGGCACTTCGGAAATAATGCGCATGACCATCGCGCGCAGTATTTTGAGGGAAGGTTAGCCTAGGCCAGCAGGGCTGCCTTAAGTCGCTCAATCAGGCTGTCGGTCGAACCCATGAATTCTAAATAACCGGGTATCGAGCCGTATTCTTTACGCAGAGTGCTTAAAAACAGCTCCATGGACTCCGGCGCTGCCTTCCAGAAATAGTCCGGCACCTGTGGAACGTTTTCTGCCGTTTCAGGGTCGCTGTTTATCCGCTCTAATAGTTCTTCTATATAAGGACCCGACAGCGTGTAGTCCTCGATGATATCTTCATCCGGAACGCCGACAATACTCAAGAGCATCGCCGCCAGGATGCCAGTGCGGTCCTTGCCGATGGCGCAGTGGAACACCAGCGGGTGGTTTTCCGCCCCGGCGATGATTTCCATGGCCTGGTTAATCCTCTTGCCGTAGCCTTTATCCCGCACGATGTCCATGTAAAACTGCCCCATGTTGGTGAATGTCCTGAACCGCCGATCGTCCGCCTCCCGGCTGCCGCCGTCGGGGAAAAACGGAATGTTGTGGTATTTAAGCTCGGCTTCAGAAAGGAGACCTAAACCTTGTTGTTTTACTTCAAAGTCGCTCCGCAGGTCGATGATGGTGGCGAGATTTATTTCTTCCTTGAGCCTTTGATAGTCCTCCCGCGTTATCCGGGAGAACTCGCCGCTGCGGAAAATGCGCCGCCAGGCTACCGTTCTACCGTTACGGGTCATGTAGCCGCCCAGGTCACGGAAGTTCACAACCGACTTGAATCTTAAGTGACGGGGGTGTTTTTCCTTCATCTAGTTCACCAGACTGAATATAGGACGGACGGTCTCGCCGGCGGAGTATTTATCACCGGGGAAGACTTGAGTGCTCATCTTTACCTTTTTCCCGATAAGCTCTATCGAGGCGGCCTTGGGGTCGATGCCTTCCAGGTTGCCCATGAGCCAGGGACCTTCTTCCAGCTCAACTATAACGACGGTGTAGGGGACCTCGCTTTCTCGTCCCTCCGCCCCCACGAAAATCGTGGTAAAAGTGACTATTTTGCCGTCGGTCTTGACCTCGGTGACCTCCATGTCAGGGCTGCCGCACTGGCGGCAGGCCATCTTGGGCGGCACCGTTATCATCCCGCAGGCGCGGCATTTCAGACCGAGCAATTTGTTCTGTTTCAGGGCCTCGTTGTATTCTTTAAAATAGAGTTTCTGTTCCATTTTTACCAGCCCCTTTCCAGAATCATGTTCACGATTGTAGCGCAGTCGCCGCCGAGCG
>CAZRQP010000054.1:2827-9342 GCA_964602315.1 uncultured Dehalococcoidaceae bacterium | reverse complement strand
GCCAGATTCTCATCCAGTTTTTCGTCTTTAAGCTTGCCTCCGGATAAATCCACCCAGAGTATTTTTCCCATGTAGCCTCTGGCCATGCTTGCCTCCGTATGAAAACTATTTATTTAGAAAAATGTCACAAAGAGTTAACTATCCAGTTATTATACTATATTATAGGATTATCGGATAAGGTAATATAAACGCAGTAGCAAAAATAAGCTACAACTTGATGTCCCTTATCAATAAAAAAGCTGCCATGAGAACACGGCAGCCCGCGCGGAAAAACCTTTCGCCTTCACTACCACAACGCCGGTTCCAGTTCGTCTTCGTAAACTACTATTTCTTTTTGTTCCTTACCCACACGCACATGATAAATAAAGAACACCTGCTCGCTCCGTGGGTTGATATAGTAATAATCGGCTATCTCACCCACCTTGCCGGCATACTCACTCACGCTGTATTCGCGCCTAGTTACGCCCTTCTCACCGACCGTCTTGATGATAACCTTCTGCCCTTTTATGTACCTGGGTCTGACCTCGTTTTGCGTCATTGCTATTTGCGCATAATAATAAAAAAAATCGGTTTTGTCAATACTCTTATTAAATTTTTTACTTCAAATCATGAAATTTCTTGACACTCCCTTGCTAAGAGCCTACAATGTTCCTAATATTAGTTAATTTTAAAAATGGCAGAACCGCCTTAATTGAAGGAGGTGAACATAAGTATAATTAACGGAGCCGGGATTTTCCAGAATACCTCATAATAAAGGAGGTTTAAATTGAATTTGAAATTCTCTTCGAAACCTTATTATCCATCTCTGATATCAAGCATTATCCTCTTTATATTTGTCTTTTTGCCCTGGAAAACGGCAACCGCTTTAGGCGTTACCATATCCGCTAGTGGGACTGAGAACTGGGGCATTCTAACGCTGATTATGAGTATTATCGGCGCAGGGTTTTCTTTTGTAGCCGTCCCGAGAATCAGGTCTTTAGGCACTATTTTTGCCGGGTTACTGGCAATTATCGGTGTCGCTGTTTACTGGTCACGCCTCCAGGGATTAGGAGCAGGCTACGGGATTATCATCGCTCTGATAGCCTCGCTGGCGCTGATAGCTGCCGGCTATCTGGAATACCGAAAGCTTATTCAGGCAGAAAAACCCGAACCGCCCCCAAAATCAGTACCGCCTCCAACTCAACCGCCACAGTCATAAAAGCATAGGAAGACAAGTTATATATTTTACTTGTAGCATCAGAATATAAGCTGAAATCAAATATTTTGTACATTCAATAAAAAGGGGGTACAAATTGGAAATCAAATTCACTTCCAAACCCTACTTGCCGACTCTGGTAGTTAGTATAGTCCTTTTCATTATGGTCTTTTTACCCTGGATAACCGTTAGTGCCTACGGCTTTAGCGCTTCGGCCAATGGGACGAGTGGCTGGGGCGTTTTGACATTAATCATGAGCATTGTCGGTGCAGGAGTTGCATTCCTTGCCAACCAGAATTACCGGGCGATGGGCACTTTAGGCGCCAGTGTACTGGCGCTGTTAGGCGTAATCATTTTCATGGCAACTAACGTTGGAGGTGGGGTCGGTGTAGGCGCCGGCCTTATTATCTCTTTAATTGCCGCGTTGGGCTTAATTTATATCGGATACATGGACTACCGCAAATTAAACCTGACTGGTAAGCCCCTCCAGCCTCCACCCCCGCCCCCTGCTCCCCCCACACCACCGACTGAACCCCCGAAACAATAAATACTCGTTTTAATATTTAAATACTTACACGCGGCAAGCTGTATAGAAAAGCAGACTTGCCGTGTATGCTTATTATATTTTCTTCCCTATCCTAGCTCCTCTGGGAAGAACCTTACCTATTAATCTTGACACTCCGCCCCCCGCCCCCTAAAATTACTCTATACAGGCTGGCTTGCCAGCCGAAGCCTTGGCGTAGGCCGGGATGGCGGAATTGGCAGACGCAGCGGACTTAAAATCCGCCGGAGCAATCCTTGTGGGTTCGAGTCCCGCTCCCGGCACCATCTATTAAACAAACCTGATAACGAGATAAAAAATGAAGGTAATCGGGCTTATAGGCGGGATGAGTTGGGAGTCATCGGCGGAGTACTACAGGCTTATCAATGAACACACCAAAGAAAAACTCTCCGGATTGCACTCTTCCAGATGCATGTTATACAGCCTTGATTTTGCCGAGATAGAAAAGTGGCAGGATGAGAATGATTGGGTAAAACTTACCGCTATCTTGATTGACGCCGCCAGGAAGCTTGAAATTGGCGGCGCGGAGTGTATTCTGATCTGTACCAATACCATGCATAAAACCGCCGATGAAATCCAGAAGGCGATTTCAATACCCTTAATCCATATCGTTGATGTCACGGGAGAAGAAATCAGGGCAAAAGGACTGCGGACCGTGGGGTTACTGGGAACAAAGTACACCATGGAAGACGGCTTTTACACAGGGCGGCTTTCCGAAAAATACGGGCTGGAGGTACTTATTCCGGATAAACTGGATAGAGAAGTGGTTCATAATGTAATATATAATGAGCTTTGTTTGGGAAAGACCCGCCGGGCTTCAAAAGAAAAATTTAAGACTATCATATCTAGACTGGAAAAGAGAGGCGCGAGGGGAATTATACTCGGATGCACGGAAATACCCCTTCTCATAAAACAGGAGGATTTAAAAATACCAGTATTTGATACAACCCGAATACACGCCAAAGCGGGAGTAGATTTCGCCCTACAATAATTCGCCGGAGTAATCCTTGTGGGTCCGAGTCCCTCTCCCGGCACTGGAGTATTTTATATGCCCTGGCTGATTGTTATTTTAAGCTATCTTCTCGGCTCGATTCCGACATCCTATATCGTCGCGCGCTTGACCGCCGGACGCGATATACGCCGCATAGGCGACCAGAACGCCGGTGCCGCTAACGCGTACCGCGAGTTAGGCCCCAGGGCGGGCATTTTCGTCGGCGTCGCTGATGCTATCAAGGGTTCGACAGTAATTCTCATCGCCCAGTCCACCGGCATGTCGCAACCAGTTGTCCTGCTGTCCGGCGTAGTGGCTGTTGTAGGACACAATTGGCCGGTCTTCCTGGGTTTCCGCGGTGGCCGCGGTGTCAGCACCACTCTCGGCATCCTGTATGTCCTGGTGACTATCCCGATGTTGATACTCACCCTCCCCACTCTGCTGATTCTTGTTCTCAAGCGTAACGTCACCCCCGCCATGGCTTTCCTCTTTATCACCCTTCCCTTCGTCGATTTATTCTTGAAGATACCACCCCTGCTCATAGTTTACGGCATCTCCCTGCCCGCGCTGGTCGGCATTACCACCTATTTCCGCACCCGGCCCAAGGCGCTTAAGCAGGTTTAAAGCTATTTTTTATATTCCAAGGAGGGCCATTGACCGTTAAAAATACTCAAGGACTTGTACAGGTTTTCACCGGCGAAGGCAAAGGCAAGACCACCGCCGCTCTGGGCACGGTCCTCCGCGCCTCCGGCCACGGATTTAAAATATCCATAATTTTTTTCATCAAAGGGCATTCATCACAAGGAGAGTATAAAACACTCGCCTCCTTGCCTAATATAAAAATTGCCAGCTTCGGTCTTCGCCAGTTTATTCATAAAAATAATGTCATCAACCCCGAGGAAAAAGCCCAGGCTCAAGCCGCCCTGGCCGCCGCCCGTGATGATGTTACCGGCGGTAAGTACGACCTCGTTGTGCTGGACGAAATAAACATGGCTGTTTTTTTCAAACTTCTTCAAGTAGATGAAATTTTACAGCTAATTAAAGACAAGCCCGCCCGCGTTGAGCTTATACTTACCGGGCGCAGAGCCGATGAAAAAGTAATCGCCGCCGCCGACCTCGTAACCGAGATGGTCAAAATCAAGCACCCGTACGATAAAGGCATCAAGGCCAGGAAAGGTATCGAGTTCTAACCCAATGAAAAAGCTCCTGCTAGCCACCAACAACAAGGGCAAGCTGCGCGAATTTCATTACCTGCTCCAGGACATCCCCTTTGAAATGGTCACCCCCGCCGACTGCGGCATTAATGAGGAGGTGGAAGAGGTCGGCGACAACTTTGAGTCAAACGCCATCTTAAAAGCCACCTCCATGGCGTCCGTCAGCTGTATCCTGACCCTGGCCGACGACTCCGGTCTGGAGGTCGATGCCCTCGGCGGCGCTCCCGGCCCTCGTTCACACCGATTCGCCGGGGAAAATGCCACCGACGAAGACAGGATTGCCCTGCTGCTGGAAAAGCTCAAGAATGTGCCGGAATTACATCGCCTGGCGCAGTTCCGCTGCGTAATCGCTATCGCCGAGCCCGGCGGACGGGTCGAGCTTTGCCCCGGCGCCTGCCCCGGTATCATTGTCAGCAAGCCCCGCGGTTCCCGCGGCTTTGGTTACGACCCCGTTTTTCTCGTCCCGGAGATGGGCAAGACCATGGCCGAACTTACATTAGGGGAGAAAAACCGCATCAGCCACCGCGCCCAAGCCGCCGCCAAAGCTAAAGAATTATTGATGAATTGGGAACCGTTTAACATCACACCGGATATTACTGGTCACGACTAATCAAAAAGGGAGGCGACTTATGCAAACCGTCAAAACGGATAAAGGTTTTGTATCGGGAACTATAATCGGTGAACCCGGTAAAGAAGTATATATTTTCAGGGGAATTCCCTATGCTGCGCCTCCGGTAGGAAACCTGCGCTGGAAGCCGCCGCAACCTGCCGCGCCATGGAAAGGAATTCGGGAATGTACGCAGTATAGTGCCATTTCACCACAGACTTTGATGCCTGGCATGTCTGCGCCGCTGCCTTTAAATGAAGACTGCCTATATTTGAACGTTGTGACCCCTGCCCGGAAAGCCAATGAAAAACTGCCCGTAATGGTCTGGATGCATGGCGGCGGATACTCCATGGGATGTGGTAATGATAAAATATGGAACCAGCATCGGTTGCCGCAATATGGCGTCGTGGTTGTCTCTTTAACCCACCGGCTCGGCCCAATTGGCCTGGTAGCCCACCCCAGTCTTTCTGAAGAATCCCCCAACGGTGTCTCCGGGAATTACCTGTTCCTTGACCTCATCGCTTCGTTACAATGGATACAGAAAAACATTGCAGCTTTCGGTGGTGACCCCAATAATGTCACTATCTTTGGTGAGTCAGGCGGTGGGGCTAAAGTTTCTATCATGATGGCTTCACCACTTGCCAAAGGACTATTCCATCGGGCTATATGTGAAAGCGGTACCGCCACGGCTATACTCACCGGCTTACCGGCAGCGGATATAGAAAATAACGGGAAAATTCTATTCGAAAAACTGGGAGTTAAAACACTCGAAGAAGCCCGGAAAACTCCCTGGGAAAAAATCCTAGAAGTAAGTCAGACAATGGAAGGCCCTCGCGGCACCGATGTACGTACCTTTGTTCCTGCCTGGGATGCCTGCATAGACGGCTGGCTTTTGCCGGATAGCCCCGACCGCATCTTTAAGTCTGGCAATATCAACGCCGCCCCGCTTATCGTGATGTCCATCCTTGGCGAACTTACCGGGCCTGGGCCTTTAATTATGCCTTTTATTATTCCGTGTTACATAGACATGATTGATGCTGTGAATAAGCATGGATGCAAAGGATATGCCTGCATCTTCGACCAGGTACCGGCCAACTGGAGAGGAGAAGGATGCGTTTCCGCCCATTCCATGGAACTTACCTATGTCTTCGGCGACTGGGATAATTCCTCCGGCTGGTGGCAGAGCATCGGCATGCTGGCCAAGATGTCTGGTGCCAAGACGGACCAACCAGTTCTGGACGCCACTGATAGAAATATCTCCGAGGCAATGATGGGATATTGGACGGGCTTCGCCAAAACCGGGAAGCCGCAGTATGAGGGGCTGCCGGAATGGCCGGCATATTCTCGAGCGACTGACCGATATATATATTTGAATCTAAAGCCTGAAGTACGTACTGGTTTTTCAAAAATGGAACACCCGGTTTAGCTGTATACACTACTGAAAAATCTAAGGATTAGGATTTCTAGAGGCTATTTTTAGTAAACTCTTCCATTTTAAAACGCTTACCGTGCCCCGGATAAACCGTCTTCACTCCCAACTTTTTCAGTTTCTCGATGCTGGCGTCCATCTCCGCCATATCATCCACCAGTTTATTCTTTCCCGGTCTGCCGCTGTTAGTTAAAAGGTCGCCGCAGAAAAAGTCCCCCGCACTCGTAAGAACACCGATAGAGCCTGTCGTATGACCTGGTATATGAACGACTTTTCCCTCAAGTCCGTATTCTCCTAAATCATCACCCTCCCCCACGAATATATCCGGCTTGAATTTATGGAAAAGCAGCGACTTGAATACCGCCTGTGAAATCCTTAAACCTATCCCCTGCCTGGTTTTCCGGCTGGCAAGCATGTCTCCACTCTCCACCGCCCCTGCTTCGCTCTTGTGTATGGCAATTTTAGCGCCGTATTGCTTTTGCAGGAAAGCGCAATTGCCGGTGTGGTCGTAGTCCCC
>CAZRQP010000054.1:0-2727 GCA_964602315.1 uncultured Dehalococcoidaceae bacterium | reverse complement strand
CTATCCGATTCTTTCCAGCGCCCCATCAATTACCTCCGCATCTCCGTTACGGACCGCTGCAACCTGCGCTGCATCTACTGCATGCCCCCGGAGGGCATTGCCCTCATGGACCACAATGATATCTTGAGTTACGAGGAAATCGTGACCCTCGTTAAGGCTGCTGTCGAGCTCGGCATTACCCGCATCCGTCTCACCGGCGGCGAACCCCTTGTCCGGGCGGGACTCCCCAGGCTGGTGCGTATGATTGCCGCTATCGATGGCGTCACCGACCTTTCACTCACCACCAACGGTATTTTCCTGGCGAAGTACGCCAAAGACCTTAAGGATGCCGGGCTGATGCGTGTCAACGTCAGCCTGGATACCCTCAAGCCAGAACGCTTCCGCCAAATCACCCGCTGCGGCGACCTTGAAAATACTCTCAAGGGTATCGAGGCTGCTAAAGAGGCAGACCTGACGCCCGTTAAAATCAACATGGTACTCATGGCTGGTATGAACGACGATGAAATTATCGATTTTGCCCGCAAGACCATCGATGATGGCTGGCACGTCCGCTTCATCGAGTACATGCCCGTCAACGGCGAGGACATTAATGTAACCCGCCTCTTCTCCGTCAGCGAAGTGAGAAAACGGCTGGAATCCTTAGGTCCTCTGGAGCCGTACAAGATGGATAAAGGCAGCGGACCCGCAAAATATTACCGTCTACCCGGCGCCAAAGGCACCGTGGGCTTTATTACCCCCGTCACCGAGCACTTCTGCTACCGGTGTAACCGACTCCGCCTGACCGCCGACGGCAAGCTGCGTTTGTGCCTCCTCCGCGAGGACGAAATCGACCTCCGTGAACCGCTCCGCAACGGCGCCTCCATACAGGAGCTTAAAGACATCATCACCAAAGCCACTGCCGCCAAGCCCAGAGGACACCTGCTCGCCGAGCGCAATTCTCATAAGGGGCGCCCATTCTCCCAAGTAGGAGGTTGATATATAACTACACAATGGTGTATATTTAACATAACTCTAAAAAAGACTCGCTACAGCTGTTTAGTTTCGAGTTGATTCCCGCCAAAAGAACTATGGCAAATAAAAAGCTAACCCATATTGATAACTCCGGCCGACCCCGCATGGTGGACATTTCTGCCAAGGCGGATACCGTCCGCGTTGCCATTGCTAAGGGCCTGGTCAAGATGCAGCCGGCCACCTTTAAAGCCATTCAGAGTGGCGGCACTGCCAAGGGAGACGTTCTCACTGTGGCCCAGCTGGCCGGCATCATGGCCGCTAAAAAGACCCCCGAGCTTATTCCCCTCTGCCATCCTATACTCATCAGTAATGTGTCCGTCTCCTTCAGTCCCGATGAATCCTCAAGCACCATTGAAATCACCGCTACCGCGGAAAGCACCGGCAAGACCGGCGTGGAAATGGAAGCCCTGACCGCCGTCTCCGTGGCCGCCCTCGCCATCTATGATATGGTCAAAGCCATCGACCGAGGCATGAAAATAGAGAATATCCGCCTCGTCCAGAAAAGCGGCGGCAAGAGCGGCACCGTAAAGCTTGAATAGAACCGTATTAATGTTGTATACTAGTCCACCACAGCTAATTTTGGGGGTGCGTCATGAAACTAACTTGTCTTCAGGAAAACCTTGACCATGGACTTGGTATCGTCGGCAGAGCCGTGGCCACCAGGACTACCCTCCCCATCACCCAGAATGTCCTACTCGCCACTGATGACGGCCGCCTGAAACTCGTCGCCACTAACCTGGAAATGGCTATCAGTTGCTGGATCGGCGCAAAAATCGAGGAGGAAGGCTCCATCACCGTCCCCGCCCGCCTGCTCACGGAATTCGTCAGCTCCCTTCCCAGCGACAATATTGCCGTTAATCTGTCACCCCAGACCAAGACCCTGGGTCTTAAGTGTGCCCGTTTCGAGGCCCGCATCAGCGGTATCGATGCCAAGGAATTCCCCCCCATCCCCAGCGTTGACGAAGGCACCACCACCGAGGTTGAGGTCGAAGCCCTGCGCCAGGCGGTTAATCAGGTTGTTTTCGCCGCCGCTACTGAAGAGTCACGCCCTGTCCTGACCGGTGTCTGCACCCAGTTTGAAGGCAATACTTTAACACTCGCCGCGGCCGACGGTTTCCGTCTGGCCGTTTATAAAATGCCTATAAAAAATAAAGTGAGTGAGAAGATAGAAGTCATCATCCCCGCCCGCACCCTGGCCGAATTAAACCGCCTCATAGCTGACGATGAAGAAACTATCAGCATTACACTTAATCCCAACAAAAGCCAGGTGCTTTTCCGACTCAAGAGCACGGAACTTGTATCCCAGCTTGTCCAGGGCACCTTCCCCAACTACGCCCAATTAATCCCCAAGAGTTATAATACGCGGGCAATCGTAAACGTGGCCGAATTTCTGCGGGCCACCAAGACCGCCTCGATATTTGCCCGCGACGGCAGCGGCATCGTACGTCTCGTCGTTACGCCAGGCAGTGAATCTAATCCCGGTAAGCTGGCTGTCTCCGCCCGCTCGGAGGAAATCGGCGACGATGTAGGTGAAATCGATGCCACCGTAGAGGGCGCCGACTCCAAAATAGCCTTCAATGGCAAATACCTCACCGATGTCTTAAGCGTCCTCCACGAGTCGCAGGTAGCATTAGAGACAACCAACCCTTCCAGTCCCGGCCTCATCCGCCCGGTGGGAACGGAGAACTACACGCACGTGGTCATGCCCATGTTTGT
>CAZRQP010000053.1:6629-9771 GCA_964602315.1 uncultured Dehalococcoidaceae bacterium | reverse complement strand
TGGTTAGCGCGCCGCGTTCGGGACGCGGAGGTCGGTGGTTCAAATCCACTCGCCCCGACCATTAAACCTCCCCTTGGATTTGTTCCTCTTTAAGGCGAGTAATCAAATCCACTCGCCCCGACCATTTTATTTTTCCGTCCCCCTTTTGGCCTCCTCCCAGAGATCATCCCACTCCTTTAGAGTAAGCTTTTGGAGTTCTTTGCCACGCTGGCGGCAGAGCTCTTCCATGCTGGAGAAACGGCGGTAAAACTTACTATTGGCCTCTCGCAGGGCTACCTCGGCGTCGATGCCCTGCCAGCGGGCGAAGTTGACCAGCGTAAAAAGGAGGTCGCCGAACTCCTGCGTTTTTTCCTCGGGGCCGGCAGCTTCTTTGATTTCTCCGATTTCCTCGATGATCTTATCGATAACGCCGTCCAAATTTTCCCATTCAAAGCCGACCCGCACAGCGCGTCGGGAAATCTCATAGGCATAAGCGAGGGCGGGCATCTGCCGCGGAACGCCGTCCAGCATCGACTTACCGGCTTCCCTCTCCTCCTTTTTTAAGACCTCCCAGTTGTGCATTACTTCCTTTGAATCCCTTACCTTCTTATTGCCGAAGATATGGGGGTGGCGGCGGACGATTTTTTCCGAGATTCCCTTAATAACGTCGTCGATTTCAAACTCGCCGTCGTCTTTAGCTATCTGGGCGTGCAGGACAACCTGTAGAAGCAGGTCGCCCAGCTCCTCGCGCAATTTAGCGGAGTCGGCTTCATCCAGCGCCTCCAGGACCTCGTAGGCTTCCGAGAGCAGGTTTTCACGCAGAGACTGATGGGTCTGCTCCTTATCCCAGGGGCAGCCATCCGGGGCGCGCAGCCTAGCGATTATATCCACGAAGGTATCGAACTTATGCAAATTATCCGGTGCGGGCAAGGGCAGCCTCCTTAAACATGATTATAACGGGAGAGTGCAATTGAAGCAACAGGGAGGGAAGTCGTGCCTTTACTTACTCACGCATTTGCGCAATTACGCACCTGCGTCTTTTATCTAAGAAGGTAACTGCGAACCGATGAAATCGCGCTGGCCCAGGATAAACTCGGCGGCGGGCATGGCTTTTTTACCGGCGAACTGCACATTCTGCAAAACAAGTAATCCATCGCCGGTGTTTACGCCTATCCCACCCTGCTCCGGAATAGCTACCACACGTCCGGCCTCTTTGGAATCACCTCCGGCCAGAACTCCAGCGCCGTTTATTTTAAGCTGCCTGCCCTTCCAGTACGTGTATGCGCCGGGCCAGGGATTATAGGCGCGCACGCGCCGCCAGATTTCCTCCGCCGACAGATGCCAGTCAATTTCCCCGTCTTCCTTTTTCACGCGACCTACGTAATTGGCGTGGGATTCATCCTGGGGGAGGGGCTTTATATCGCCGCGCTGCCAGCCGGTGAGTGCTTCCTGCAAAAGATGCGCGCCCACTATTGAAAGCTTATCCGTGAGACTGCCGGTGTTATCGGCGGGCAGTATTGGGACAGACGCGGCGGCTAAAACCGGGCCGGTATCAAGTTTGAACCTCACAAGCTGCACGCTGACGCCGCTAAAGTCATCTCCGGCGAGGATGGCCGCCGCCACCGGCGAGGCGCCGCGGTGCCTAGGCAGCAAGGAAAAGTGTACGTTGAGGCACTGGCGGGGCGGTATATCCAGCAAGGCCTGCGGTAATATCTGGCCAAAGGCGCAGACGACGATAACATCAGGCTTTAACGCCGCCAGTTCCGCCAGCGCTTCGGGCGAATTTACGGTCTCCGGCTGCATTACGGGTATGCCCCACTTAAGCGCCGCAGTTTTTACCGGCGAAACCGCCAGACCCCTTCCGCGTCCGGCAGGCCTGTCCGGCTGGGTATAGACAGCAACGATATCAAATTTATTGATAACCAGCTGTTCCAGCGAAGGCACGGCGAACTGCGGCGACCCCATAAAAACGATGCGCAAGGTATCCCTCCAGTCGCCAAAATTTTATCACTAAAATATATTTTTTACCACCCTTCGTTATTGGGCGAGGGATACCAGTAAATGCCTAAAAAAGCCAGTTTTTAAGAGCTATTGAGAGCCGTCATGGGGGGAAAATGGCTGGCGCTTGATGTCAAAATATTTGCCATGAGGGGGGCGGCGGATGTATGCTAGGTGGTGTTAATAAATTAACCGTTTATTAACATTTTCAACTTGCCGGGGCCTTATGCAAAGGCGGGAAGTCCATGTTATTTTGGGTAGGGCGGACTTTTGCCTTTTTTTTGATAAATCGGGAGTTACGATAAGGTATTGCGGTAGATAAAAGATAGTATATGGACTCGTACGATAATCGCCCACCAAAAGAAATATGGGAAATAGCCCTGGGGGAACTACAGGTCCAGTTAAGCAAGGCCAACTTCCGGACCTGGTTCAGCAAGACTATCGGTTTAAGCTATCAGGACAACCATTTCATCATCGGCGTGCCGAACACATTCGCCGCAGAATACCTGGAGAAAAACCAGCGTTCACTCATCGAGAAGGCTCTTTCCGGACTAACGGCGCCGGACGTGCAGGTTGTCTTCCAGGTAAACGGGAAGTCCCACCACAATACTGAAACAACAGAAGATGTTAAGCCCATACCGTCGACTCCCCCGTCTTTCACCAGACTAAATCCAGATTACGTTTTCGATTCGTTTATCGAGGGCGGCGGAAATAAGATGGCCCTGGCGGCGGCGCAGTCGGTAGCCCAGAACCCGGGACGTACCTACAATCCGCTATTTATTTACGGCGGGGTCGGTCTCGGCAAGACTCACCTGCTGCACGCCATCGGACAGGCGGCTACCGCCAGCAGCATCAACGTCATATGCATAAGCGCCGAGCAGTTCACCAATGAGTTCGTTTCTGCCATACGGGAGAAGAACACCGAAGATTTCCGCAACAAGTACCGCAGCATCGGCATGCTGCTTATCGACGATATACAGTTCATCGGGGGCAAAGAACAGACCGAGGAGAGTTTTTTCCACACCTTTAACGAGCTGCATAACACCAACCGCCAGATTATTATGACCAGCGACTGCCCGCCCAAAGCGATACAGTTAATCGAGGAGAGGCTGCGGTCCCGATTCGAATGGGGTTTAGTCGTCGATATCAAGCCGCCGGACTACAA
>CAZRQP010000053.1:0-6529 GCA_964602315.1 uncultured Dehalococcoidaceae bacterium | reverse complement strand
GCCAAGAGCTTCCAGATGCCGAACGATGCCCTGCTGGGACGCAAACGCGACAAAGACACCGCATTAGCCCGCCGCATGGCGATTTACCTCATCCGGCGGGAGACCAACTATTCACTGTCGCAGATTGGGGACGCGCTGGGTAAGCGCGATGCTTCCTATGTTACCAACGCCTGCAGGAAGATAGCCGGTGACATAGACTCCAGCCCGTTCCTGAAGCGCAAGGTCCGAGACATCCAGCGCAAACTGCAGCACTAGACGGTCATCAATTTTACCTCTTTTTTTCAATAAAACGACAGTTTTTCACTTTATTTCATCTTCCTTTTCTACCCATGGATTGTGGATATTTTGAGCTTATTTTGACATTTAAACAATCATATCCGGGCTTATCCTTGTTAATGTTTTGCGACCATTCGTTCTTGAAAGGATATCATTCCTCACTAATCCGGTATTTTTCAATCTTTACGTTATTTCTGTTAATAGTGCTGTTTTATAAAGTATATATAACTTGTTGTATAATCATATTGTTTAACTAAGTTTGGACTTTTAAGTAAAATGATTGACAGAGCAGGGATAAAGGTAAAAGCGGGCGATGGAGGTAGAGGAGTGGTGGGTTTCCGCAGGGAGATGTACGTACCCTACGGAGGTCCTGATGGGGGAGACGGGGGAAAGGGTGGAGATGTAATCATCAGGGCAGACAGGTCGACGGACAGCCTGCGGGACTACAGGCAGAGGAAGATGTTCCGGGCGGATAACGGGCACAATGGCGCCGGCAGGCGGAAGCACGGGAAGGATGGAAAGGACATTGTGCTGGCAGTGCCTCCGGGAACGATGATATTTACCGAGGAAAACGGCAGCAGAGTGATGCTGGCCGACCTTGAAAAAGACGGAGACAAAGTAGTCGTAGCGGTGGGGGGTGAAGGTGGGTGGGGCAACGTACACTTTAAGTCGTCCACCAACCAGGCGCCACGCATAGCTCTAAGGGGAGAAAAGGGCGAGGAAAAGACAATCCGGCTGGAGATGAGAATAATCGCCGACGTGGGGATAATCGGTTATCCCAACGCGGGGAAGTCGACGCTGCTGGCCAAAGCGTCGGCGGCCAAGCCAAAGATAGCTAGCTATCCCTTCACCACGCTGGAGCCGGTGCTGGGGGTGGTGGAAATAGGCATGGAGAGCTTCGTAATGGCGGAGATACCGGGCCTTATAGAAGGGGCCCACACGGGCAAGGGGCTGGGTCACGATTTTCTGCAGCACGCCATGCGTACCAAGATATTCATTCACATGGTCGACGGTACCTCTGAAAAGCCGGCGGAAGACATGATAAAGTTGAACGGAGAGCTGGCGATGTTCGACACATCGCTGGCGCAGAAGCAACAGATTACAGCCATCAACAAAGTGGACCTGCCGGAAGTGAAAGAGAAGCTGAAAAGCATAAAAGAAGAATTCAGCGGGGCGGGCATAAGGGCGCATTATATATCGGCGGCAACAGGCGAGGGAGTGGATAGGCTGATGGCTGAAGCGATGAAGGTATTAAAGTCGCAGAAAGCAGAGGAAAAGAAAGCCGAACTCCCCGTAAAAGTATTCCGTCCGCAGCCTCGAGAAGACCGCATCAAGGTAGAAAGGGAGGGCGATACGTGGGTGGTGAAGGCGTCCTGGCTGGACAGGTTGATAGCTGGTGGCGGTGCTTCTGCTGAGGAGCTTCACTTACAGTTGAATCAGCAGTTGAGTCGGCTGGGCGCGGAGAAAATACTGGAAAAGGCGGGGGTAAAGGCGGGGGACAAGGTACGCTGCGGCGACCTGGTATGGGAGTGGGCTTCAACAGGCAAGGGAGGCAGAAAGACGGGCATACTCGGGGGGACGTTCGACCCTGTGCACAAAGGGCATATTATGATGGCAAAGGAAGCTAAAGAGGCGCTGGAACTGGACGAGGTGCTGATGATACCGGCCGGCCAGCCGATGTCAAGGCCGAATGAGGTAACTACGCCGGGCAGGCACCGACTGGAGATGCTGAAGCTGGCGGTTGAGGGGATTCCATACCTTAAGATATCAACCATCGAGATAGAGCGGGAGGGGCCGTCATACACGGCGGACACGCTCGCCGAGCTTAGAGAGAAGTCGAAAGGCGGAGATGAACTTTATTTCATACTTGGTTGGGACAGCCTGGCGCAGTTACCGAACTGGCGCCAGCCGTCGCGGATTATCAGCATGTGCACGCTCGTTGCGGTGCCGCGGCCGGGCTACGCCAAGCCAAGATTACGTAAGCTCGAGGCAGCATTACCGGGAATTTCTAAGACAGTGATATTCCTGGACAAGCCCAGGGTGGATATAAGCGCCACGGTTATAAGGGAGTTGGCGGCGGGGGGCCAAGCCCTTGATGAGCTGGTGCCTAAGCCGGTGGCGGAGTATATTAAAAAGAACAAGATTTATTAAGATTAACAGGAGGAATCATGAAAGCAATCGGCATCGTCGGCAGCCCGAGGAAGGGCGGCAACTCGGAAATACTCACAAAGCACTGCCTGAAAGCCATCGCAGAGGAAGGGTCGGAAACGGAACTGATAAGGCTGGCAGGACTAGACATAAAGGGGTGCAACGCCTGCGGGTACTGCTTCAAGCACCCGAATGAGTGCTCGATAGAGGACGATTTACAGCCCATCCATAAGAAAATGCTGGCGGCAGATATCATCGTCGTCTCCTCGCCGGTATATTACGGGTCGGCAACGTCACTGATAAAAGGGCTGCTGGAGAGGGCGGGATACATGTCCCGCGGGAAGTACGCGGGTAAGGTGGGCGGACCGATTACGGTGGCGCGGCGGGCGGGGCAGAACTTTACGTTTGCCGAGCTGCTGTTCTGGTTCCATATCAACGGCATGGTCAACCCCGGCTCGATATACTGGAACGTGGCGAGGGCGCTGGATAAAGGGGAAGTGGAAAAAGACGAGGAAGGCATGAAGACAGTGTGGGAGTTCGGTAAGAACTGCGCCAAAGTGGCTAAAAAGTTGAGGGGATAGTAAGGATTAGTCAATAAACGTAGCTTTGGGTTATAATAAAGCGTTTTGTACTTAAGGGAGGTATTCTTTGGCGGGTGAGTCGGTAATAACGGAAGAGTTGAACAGCCTGCTCGACGTGGAGTTCGGGCCGGAGGTTTACGAAATCGAGAAGGGGATGCTGAAGAAGTTCGCCGAGGCCATCGATGACCCCAATCCGCGGTGGCTCGAGGAATCCCCACCCACTTTCCCCGCCGCGCTCGTGCCTAAAGAACTGCTGAACAAGCTCTTCAACGCGGATATACCTCTTAAGAGGCTCCTCAACGGGTCGAGCGAGCTGGAATATTTAGTCCCCATCAAGGCTGGCGACGTGATTTCCGTGACTGCCAAGCTCACGAGGCTGCGGCAGGTAGCGGGGGCGGAAGGCCCTACCCTTTTCATGTTCACGGAGATGACCTATACCAACCAGCGGGGAGAGGTGGCGGTTAAGGGGAAGAGCACGTACATCAAATACTGATAATCCCCCTCACCTTAATCCTCTCCCACAAGGGGAGAGGACAAAAGGAAAGAAGCTGGATAAACACGGGGAGAGTATGGCGGAACAGGTCTATTACGAAGATATACGGGAAGGCAGCGAGCTGCCGGGGCTGGTGAAGTACCCCACGACGATGCAGCTGGTGAAGTACGCCGGCGCCTCCGGGGACTATTACCAGATACATTACGATAAGGACTTTGCGATAGCTAGCGGGCTGTCGGGGGTAATCGTGCACGGGTGGCTGACGCTCTCCTTTTTAGGCCAGATGGTGACCGACTGGCTGGGGGAGGAAGGGAAGCTGCTTAAGCTGAACGGCAGCTACCGCGGCATGAACAAGGTCCACGAGGACATCATATGCAACGGCAGGGTGACCAGGAAATACGTGGAGGAAGGCAAGAACCTGGCGAGGGTGGAAATATGGGCGGAGAACCCGCAGGGAGAGAAGACGGTCACCGGCACGGCAGTAGTAGCTCTGCCTACGAGGACGTAATTACTTATTTGCGCAGTTGCGCAATTGCTTATTTGTTGTCTTCCAGAGCTTCGGCCAGTAGCTCGCTTAAGTCCAGGGCTTTGACTGTTTCCTCGGCGTCTTTGGCCTTGATGCCGTCTTCTAACATGGTAAGGCAGTAAGGACAGGCGGTCGCCACACAATCTACGCCAGTCTTGACAACTTCCTCCACGCGGCGGTTGTTGACACGCTTATCGGGGTCCTCATCCATCCAGACATGACCGCCCCCACCCCCACAGCAAAAGCTGTCCGATTTGCAGCGCGGCAGCTCAATATTTTTACTATTAACGGCTTTAAGTATGGCGCGCGGCTCGTCGTAGATGTCGTTATAACGGCCGAGATAGCAGGAATCGTGGTAGGCGGCTTTAAGGGAGGCGGGGTTTTTGACTTTGAGTCGGCCGGTTTTAAGCAAACCACTGAAAAATTGAGTATGGTGAATGACCTCGTAATTGCCGCCGAACTGCGGGTACTCAAATTTAAGGCTGTTAAAGCAGTGGGGGCAGGAGGTGAGTATTTTTTTCACGTTATGCGCCTTAAGAATCTCAATATTCTGCCGGCAGATGGTCTGGAAAAGGTACTCGTCGCCCAGGCGCCGGGCGGGGTCGCCGCAGCAGGCCTCTTCATCGCCGAGAATGGCGAACTTCACGCCGGCCGCCCGCAGGACCTTAACGACGGCGTGCGCCACCTTCATATTGCGGTCGTCCAAGGCGGCGGAGCAGCCCACCCAGTAAAGGATGTCAATATCTTTAGCGTCGGAAACAGTCTCGACATCCAGTCCTTCGCACCAGGTCGTCCGCGTGGCGGAGGTGCCGCGGTAGGGGTGCCCGCGCGTGCCGAGGGACTTTAAGGTATCCTGCACGGCTTCAGGGAAGCGGCTCTGCTCCATGGCCAGGTTGCGGCGCATGTCCATAATTGTATCCACATGATCGATGCAAATGGGGCAGGCCTGCATACAGGCGCGGCAGGTAGTGCAGTCCCAGATAGCCTCGTCGGTAATGACCCCGCCGAGCATGTCTTTGCGAGAGGGTGCAGTTTTTAGCGAGAACTTGCCGGGGTAAACATCAAGGAGGTGCTGTCTCAGGTCGAGGATAATCTGCTTGGGGTTCAGGGCTTTGCCGCTGGAGTAGGCCGGGCAGGCGTCCTGGCAGCGGCCGCAGCGGGTGCAGGAATCGAGGTCGAGGAGCTGCTTCCAGGTAAAGTCCTCGATTTTGGCGGCGCCGAACTGCTCCGTTTTCTCGAAGTCGATGGGAGACATCGCGCCGCGCGGCCCCAAATTCCTGAAAAATATATTAATGGGGTCCCAGAGAATATGGAACAAACGCGAATTTACGAGGGCGACATAAGCGAACAGACCGACGGCAAGGACGATGTGGAACCACCACAGGCCGATATGCCAGCCGATAAGCGCATCCTGGCTCATGCCGCTGAAAGCCTTGGCGAACACCCAGCCGCCGGGCGACCATACCGCCCAGTCCGGGTTAATCTGCAGCTCGGTGGCGGCGATACGCAGGCCTTCGACGACGAAGCCGGTAACAATGGCAACCAGGATAATCAGCAAAGCACCCAGGTCTTCCCAGCGGTTATCGAGACGTTTAGGTTTCCAGATATAGCGGCGGAAAAGAGCCATCAGCACGCCGATAATCACCAGGATGCCGAAGACATCGGAGATTATGGAAAAAGCCAGATAGACGTTGCCCTTTAAAATCGATTCGGCGGTACCGATGATGGTAGCGAGGAGAAGGATAATGAAGCCCCAAAAAATAAAGAAATGCATCGTGCCCGGGAAAAACTCGCGGGGCCTTACGGGCTTGTCAACGCCGAAGAAACGGCGATGGAATAAGACATCGACAGTAGCGAAGTAGATGAAGGACTTTGTCCTTTGCCACCAGTTTCCGGCGCGGTCGGACGGCTTGCCTACCCTCAACCTCTTGATGTGGATAAAGATACCCCAGAGAAGCACCCCGATGCCGATGGTGGCCAAGATATACATGAGCCACTCATAATTAATGTTCCAATAGACTTCACGGGAAGCTTCGTTCATGATTAATATATCTTTCAGAAGAACTCGTTTTTCTGTCGGTTATATTATATAAATAAACGGCAGGGTTTTGACAACTTTACCCGATGGCGATATGATAAAAATTCACGGTGAGTAAAGGGGCGGCCGCAAATGCTCATTTGAGCGGATGCGCAAGTGCGTAATTATGAAGAGATTCGAGCTTATAGAACACACGGCGGACCTGGGGCTAAAGGCTTATGGTAAAAATTTGGGTGAAGCCTTTGGCAACGCGGCTTACGGCATGTTCTCCATCATCGCGGAACTGGATGCGGTCAAAGAAGTGGAGTCGCGCAGGATTGAAATAAAGGAAGACGACGCCGAAAGCCTGCTCTTCGAGTGGCTTAACAGCCTTCTTTACTACTTCGACGTGGAGATGCTGATATTCAAGAGGTTCGATATACTGGAGTTCGGGGAGGGGAAATTAAGGGCGGACTGCTACGGCGAGA
>CAZRQP010000052.1:7232-10037 GCA_964602315.1 uncultured Dehalococcoidaceae bacterium | reverse complement strand
TCAAGTGAAAGAAGAGGTACTTGCCGCGGCGGGTAAGACCGACGATTTTCTGTCCAACAACCTGCGAGCAGAACTCTCCGACCGGGGGGTACTTTACCATGCCGTCCCAGGAGATATCGATGCTTTGAATAGTGCGGCCGATTATATATGGAAGCAGCTCATTCTTGATAGTTTCTACTTCGGGGAGTTCAGGCATTATTATTTCATTTCTCCCCAGTTTTTGCCGACCCTGGTATCAACCTTGAGAGGCACATCCAGTTTCACCGCAGAGTCCATGATATCGGCCGATAGCTGGCGCATTAAATCGAGTTCATCGTCCGGCACCTCAAATACAAGCTCATCATGCACCTGCAGGAGCATTTTGCTGCCCAGTCGCCTCTTTGCCATCTCGCGGTAGAGATTAATCATGGCCACCTTGATAATATCGGCGGAGGTGCCCTGCACCGGCATGTTGATGGCCATGCGCTCGGCGGCCTCACGCACCTGACGGTTGGCGGAATTGATATCGGGGATATAGCGGCGGCGTCCCAGCATGGTCTCCACGTAGCCGTCGCGCCGGGCTTTTTCCCTGGTCTCTTCGAGGTATTTCGTGATGCCGGGGTATTTTTCAAAATAAGCCTTGATGAACTTGCCCGCTTCCTCGCGGGAAAGCTCGGTGGCCTGCTCCAGTCCGTAGTCGCTCATGCCGTAGATGACGCCGAAGTTGACCGTCTTGGCGAAGCGCCGCATGTCCTTGGTGACCTTGTCTTTATCCACACCGAACAACTGGGAAGCCGTGGCCGAGTGGATATCCTCGTCGCTGCGGAAGGCGCGGACAAGTCCCTCGTCTTTAGATAGGTGTGCCAGGGCACGGAGGTCGATTTGCGAATAATCGCCGCCGAGCAGGCTGGAACCTTCAGGGGCGATGAAAGCCTGGCGCACCTGGCCGCCCAGCTCGCCCCGCACCGGTATGTTCTGCATATTGGGGTCGGAAGAAGAAAGACGCCCCGTGGATGTGCGGGTCTGGTTAAAGCTGGTGTGAATCCGTCCCGTTTTGGGGTTCACCAGCGTTGGCAGAGCATCGACGTAGGTGGACTTCATCTTGGTAAGCTGGCGGTACTCCAGGATATACCCCGCCACGGGATGCACCGGCACCAGCGCTTCAAGGACGGAGGCCTCGGTGGAGTAGCGACTCTTGCCCCGGCGCTCGTTGGGGAGCTGCATTTCGTCGAAAAGCACCTTGCCAAGCTGCTGGGGGGAATTAATGTTGAACTCGTGCTTGGTCTCAATGAATATCTTTTTCTCAAGTTCGGCGACCTGCCCGCCGAGACTGCGCGACATCTTCTCAAGAACAGACTTATCTACGGCTACACCATTCCTCTCCATCTCCAGGAGGACGGGGACGAGGGGCATTTCGACGTCCCGGTAGAGCTTCACCAGCCCCTGTTTCTTAAGTTCTTCATCGAACAGGGACGCGAGCCGCAGGGTCATATCAGCATCGGCAGCGGCGTAGTCGGCGGCCCTTTGAATATCAACTTCCGCCATGGAAATCTGCTTGGCCCCTCTGCCGATAAGGGTATTAATGGGGGTCATCTCCACGCCAAGTTTATTTAAAGCCAAGTTTTTAAGTCCGATAGCCTTTTCTCCCAGCAGGTGGGCGGCAATCATGGTATCGGTGGTAAGTCCGGCAACTGTGATGCCGCATTCTGCAAGTACATTCATGTCGAACTTGGCGTTGTGGGCTATCTTAGCTATTTTTACGTCTTCAAAGACGGGGCGGAGTCGCTCAACAACCTGCTCCAGAGGAAGCTGGGTAATCGTATCCAGAACGGTATGACCGACCGGTACATAATAAGCTTTGGCCTGTTCCACAGCAAGGGAAATACCGACAATTTGCGCCGTCATGGGGTTGAGGCCGGTGGTCTCCGTATCAAAAGCGAAGGAGCCAGCTTCGGAGAGCTTATTAGCAAGTGCATCAAGTTCTTCGGCGGAGGCGACCACACAATACTCGCAGGGAGGGGAAGGCGCACGAGTTATCTCCGTCAATGGCGCGGTATCGCTATCCGAGACCGGCAGCTTGGGGAGCAGGCTATTAAACTCCAGTTCACGGAATAAATCCACAGCCTGTTGGCGGTCGAACTTGCCCACCCGGCAGTCATCAAGGTCCAGGGTAACGGGTGTTTCCGTGACGATGGTGGCCAGCTCCTTGCTCTGCATGGCGGCGGACTCGTTTTCCCTAAGTTTTTCCTGCAGTTTGGGCGGCGTCACTTCATCAAGGCGCTTGTAGATATCCTCGACGCTGCCGAACTGCCCGATGAGTTTGACAGCAGTTTTCCCGCCGATGCCGGGGATGCCGGGGATATTATCGGAGGGGTCGCCGACCATCGCCTTGTAGTCGGCCACGCGCTCGGGACCGACGCCGAACTTGTCCCTGACCATCGCCTCGTCGAAGAGAGCGGTATCGCTGAAGGCCCTGCCGGCTTTGGGATAAAGCACTTTCACGCGGGGGGAAACGAGCTGCATGGTATCGGCGTCGCCGGTGACGATAACGGTATCAACGTCCTTTTCGGATGCCTGTTTGCTTAAAGTGCCGAGGACGTCGTCGGCTTCATATTTATCGAGCTCAAAAACGGGGATGTTGAAGGCATCGACCACCTGCCTGACCCGTCCGAACTGGTTTATAAGCTCGTCGGGGGTGGGGGGACGCTGGGCCTTATATTTATCGTACATCTCATGGCGGAAGGTGGGACCGGCTTTATCAAAGGCGATGGCAATGTGGGTGGGCTTGAGCTCGCCAAGCACCTTGAGCAGCATCAGAGCGAAGCC
>CAZRQP010000052.1:5906-7132 GCA_964602315.1 uncultured Dehalococcoidaceae bacterium | reverse complement strand
ATACAGAAGTTAATAGAGGATGAGACAGCTGATACTACTGTATACTCAGACACTATAGAAAATGCAATAATAGTTGCGTATCTATCACGGCCAGACTTTAAAGGAAATTACACAATTGTTGACCCAAATACTACTATAGGACTCTGTGCAAATTATACCAAGTGTCTAGAGGAGATGAGAGAGAGTAAGGATGATTTTATCAAATGGTTTAAAGATAGAGGTTACGATATATCTTCATTATATGACCGATTTTTAGAAGTAAATAATATTCCCAGAACACTAGCCGTAAAGCCATCTATGCCTGAAGGATATTATATAAATTATAACGAAAAATACATGGAATGCCTTACAGAAGTAAGCAGTGATTCTTACGAAGAAGATAGCGGATGGTGGGAATTTGTAGATGAAAATTTTCCACATTTCCAATCCAGCTTATCATTATCAATACCAGCATATGACCCAGAGACAAAATACGTATTGATTTACATTTTCGTCGTAGGCTATACAAGTGCTCATCATGGATATGGTTGGCCATTTTTAAGTTTGATGAAATATGAAAACGGCATTTTAACCGATATATGTTCAAAGGATTTGGGTTCGGCACAGATGTTCAGGGTGGATGCTAATGAGTCAGACTCTGACGAGTAACCCAGTTATTAACAGGTGTAATGATATAAAAAATGAAAAGTTCCCCATTATACATCATTAAGAAAGAGGGAGCTGGTGAAAGGCTGATTTCAAAAATCGTTGCGGGGAGGCTGGTTAAGGGGTTTTAGGTACGAGGTGTCGTTGTGGGTGAGGAGGACAACACGATTGCCGTCGAAGGTGAAGCGGGTAACGGCGCCGGTATCCATCTTGAAGCTCCAGAAGGATGAATTGTCCAGTCGCAGCAGGGCGCAGATAAGCACCTTATTCACAACACGGTGGGAAACAAACACGATTTTGCCCTCGCCGCAGCGCATGACGGCGTCCTGTAGGAAGGGTAAAGCACGCCTTCTTACGTCTTCCAGGCTTTCACCGCCGGGGAGCCTGACCTGCTCCGGCGTGTCCAGCCAGTCCTGGTAAATTTCTTCGTAATTCTCCTGTACTTCCTTAAGCGTCAAGCCCTGCCACTGACCGCAGTCGATGTCACTAATATTTTCAACGACGTTTACTTTGAGGCGGTGGGGGGCGGTTATGGCTTCGGCGGTCTTAACGGCGCGCTTGAGGGGACTGGAATAAACAAC
>CAZRQP010000052.1:4163-5806 GCA_964602315.1 uncultured Dehalococcoidaceae bacterium | reverse complement strand
ATCCCGACCTGCGTCGGGATGTCGGAAAAACTAATGTTTTTCCTCCACCTTTTCAACTTCAATGGTGCACTCGGTGATGAGGGCGGCAAATGCGCCTATGGCGGCTAAGAGCGGCGCCGCCAAGATGGTAATCATTGATGCCGTCGCGCCGATGGTAAGCGGGATGTCGATAATAGTCTTGCCTTCATGGATGAGGCGCACCCGCCTGATGTTGCCCTCACGGATAAGCTGTTTGACCTTTTCCAGCACGTCTTTACCAGATACGGTAAACTTTTCAGTTTCAGACATAATCACCTCCCGACTAATGGAATATTAATGAAGAACAAGTACAGGTGTCAAGCTAGCCACTATTGAATATTATGTCTTTCATGATATACTTGTTGCATACAGGAGGCAAGCTTGAAGAGCAAAGATTTTCTATCCATATCCGACCTTACGTCCGAAAGCATCCGGGCGCTGATAAACAGAGCCGTGACGATGAAAGAAGAGGGCTGGAGCTCGCTGTTAAGCGGCAAGATACTGGTGCTGCTGTTCGAGAAGCCTTCCTTGCGGACGAGGGTCAGCTTCGAAGTGGCTATGCGTCAGCTTGGAGGGGAGAGCCTTTATTTATCTCCGGAAGAAGTGCAGCTGGGCAAGCGTGAATCCATACCCGACGCCGCCCGTGTGTTGAGTAGATATGCCAACGTCGTTGCCATACGCACCTTCGCCCAGGAGACTTTAGAGATATTCGCCAACAACGCCGATATACCGGTAATTAACGCATTATCCGACCTGGAGCACCCGTGCCAGGCAATCGCGGACATTTTGACCATATACGAGCACAAGGAAACGCTGGACGAACTGACCATCGCCTTTATCGGGGACGGCAACAACACGGCGCACAGCCTGATGCTGGCGGCGGGTCTATGCGGCATCGACTTCCGCATCGCTTCCCCTAAAAGCTACCGCGTCAAAGACGAGATACTAAAGACGGCGCAGCAGTACGCCGCCGACAACCAGTCGACGATACTTTCCACCGAAGACCCGCACCAGGCGATAACCGGTGCGGATGTCGTTTACACCGATGTCTGGACGAGCATGGGGCAGGAAGCGGAGGCAAAACAGCGGCGCAAGGCGTTTGCCGGATACCAGGTGGACAGCAAGCTGCTGGCGCTAGCCAAGCCGGACGCCATACTGATGCACCCGCTGCCCGCGCACCACGGCGAGGAAGTAGCCGAGAACCTCATTTACTGCCCGCAGTCCGTGGTCTTCGACCAGGCAGAAAACCGAATGCACGCCCAGAAGGCAATACTGGCGGATATACTGGGAGGTTCGGAAATACTGCTGCCGGACTTCAGGTAAAACCAGGCCGGCCGTCAATAAATATCAAAAGAGAAAACAATCATGACCAAACCCATCGTCGCTATCGTCGGACGTCCCAACACAGGTAAATCCACGCTCCTTAACCGCATCGTGAAAAAGCCGGCGGCCATCACTGCGGACCTGCCGGGCACCACGCGCGACCGCAATACGGCGGAGGTTGAGTGGATGGGAGCGGAATTCACACTGATAGACACCGGGGGACTGGAGATAAAGCCGGACTCCTCCATAAGCCGGGGGGTAAAGGCGCAGGTGGAAAGCGCCATCAGCCATGCCGACGTTAT
>CAZRQP010000052.1:0-4063 GCA_964602315.1 uncultured Dehalococcoidaceae bacterium | reverse complement strand
ACGGTGTTTGACTTCAAAGGGCAGAATGTGGTAATTATTGATACGGCCGGAATCAGGCGTCGCGGGAAGGTAAAAGCCGGCGTGGAGCGGTACAGCGTTCTGCGGACTTTCAGGGCTATCGACCGCGCCGATATCGTCCTCCTCGTGCTGGACGCCACCGAGCTGGTAACAAGCCAGGACACGCATATTGCGGGCTATATACAAGAGGCAGCCAGGGGCATTATAATAATAGTCAATAAGTGGGACCTGGTAGAAAATAAGAATCTAGCCGAGTGGAACAAAGCCATAAAAGAATCGTTCAGATTTGCCTCTTACGCGCCAATATTATATACTTCGGCTAAGACAGGGCAGGGAGTTGAAAAAATCATGCCTCAAGTAAGCCAGATATATCGGGAGAGGCTAAAGAGGCTGCCTACGGCCGCGGTCAACAACGTCGTCCAGCAGGCGGTCGCCGCCCATAACCGGCCGACAAGTCACGGTAAACAACTGAAGATATTTTATACCACACAAGCAGAGGCAAACCCGCCGACCTTTGTTTTCTTTACCAACGACGCCAAGATGGTGCATTTTTCTTACCGGCGCTTCCTGGAGAACCGGCTGCGCGAGGCATTCGGCTTTACCGGCACGCCGCTCCGCCTTAAATTTAAGACAAGAGGCAAGGCATGACGGCGCTGATGTTTATCGGCGTAGTCGTCATCGGCTACCTGCTGGGGTCGATACCCTTCGGTCTGATTATCGGCAAGAGGTTTGCCAGGACCGATATCAGGGAGGTCGGCAGCGGCAAGATAGGCATGACCAACGTCATGCGTGCAGCCGGGAAAAAAGCCGCCGTGATTTCCTTAATTTTAGATATCCTGAAAGGCGTGCTGGCGGTGATAATAGCGGGGGTGATTTTCAGAGACAAGACCGATACGGCGGCTGTTGTTTTAACGCTAAACGAAAGCGCTAGAATCCTTGGGGGTTTTGCCGCCATCGCCGGTCACAGCTGGTCGATATTTCTCAAGTTCAAAGGGGGTCGGGGAGTGGCAACATTCATGGGCGGCCTGGCGGCATTATACTGGCCGGCGGCACTGGTAGGTGCAATATTTCTCTTCGGCATCGGTTTCAGGACAAAATACATGTCGCTCGGCTCTATTATCGGCGCCGTCACCGCCTTTATCCTGCTAATGTCATTTTATGTTCTAAAGATAGACTTTCTACGACCCGAACCCATGCCATTCGAATACGTCCTTTATGCCATGTTCGGCTCTATCTTTATTTATATCATGCACCGCGATAACATCCTGCGGCTTTTCAACGGCACCGAGCGCAAAATCGGCGAAAAACCTAAAGCTAATATCACCCCTTCGCCCGATTTACCCAAGTAAATCCGCCGGGAACACGCCGCAGTACACGGTTCAACGCAAATGCAAAAAGCTGCTGTTATAGGCACCACCAGCTGGGGAACTACGCTTGCTACACTGCTGTCAAAAAAAGGTATCGAAGTAAGGCTGTGGGCAAGAACTCTCCGTGAAGCCAACAGGCTTAAGAAACACGGCTCAAACCGTTTTCCTGATATACCTTTCCCTAAAGAAATTATTATCACACATAAGATGGACGAGGCGCTCGAGGGCGTCGGCGCCGTTATTCTGGCGGTGCCTTCGGCAACGATGCGGGAAAACATTTCACGGGCGGCGAAATACCTGGGAAAGACCACGATCATCATCAGCGCCTCCAAGGGACTGGAGGTGGGCAGCAATAAAAGAATGTCGGAGGTCATCGCCGAGGAGATAAACCCACGATTCCACATGAATATCTGCGCCCTTTCCGGTCCCCAGCTTGCTAAAGAGATAATGAACGACCGGCCGGCAGCCTCGGTGGTGGCAGCGGAAGACAATAAAACCGCCAAGAAAGCACAGAAGCTGCTGACTTTGAAGAACTTCTGCGTTTTTACGAATACGGATATCATCGGGGTGGAGCTGGGCGGGGCTTTAAAAAACATTCTCGCGCTCGGCGCAGGCATCGCGGACGGGCTGGGCTACGGGGACAATGCCAAAGCCGCCTTCATGACGCGGGGCCTGACCGAGATAACGGCGCTAGGCATGGCGCTGGGGGCCAATCCGCTGACGCTTTCCGGTCTGGCTGGGCTTGGGGACGTCATCACCACCTGCGCCAGCCCACTTAGTCGCAACCACTATGTAGGCGTGGAACTGGCCAAAGGGCGCCCACTGAAGGAAATCCTGGAATCGATGCGACAGGTAGCGGAGGGCGTGAATACCACTCTCGTGGCGTATAATCTCGCGCAGCAGCTGGGACTGGAAATGCCGATTACGGAGAAAATCTACCAAGTATTGTTCGAAAACGCCGAGCCAAGCGAGGCGGCGCTGGTAATCGTGGGCGGCAACGCCAAGCACGAACTGTCAGGGCGCCGCTGGCGTTTATTCTCTCTCTTCAGGCACAAGAAACGGCGACGCGGATAAACAGCTAGGAATCAATACCTTTAGTTTTTTCCTTACCGAGGGTCTTCGAAAGCTCTTCAAAAAGTCGGCGCTGTTCTTTATTCAGCGATTCGGGGGTCACCACGCGCAGCACGACCAGCTGGTCGCCGCTACCCCGTCCATGCAGATGGGGGACGCCTTTACTTTTCAGTCGGAAAGCCTTACCGGACTGGCTGCCGGAGGGGATTTTCAACTCGCAGTCGCCATGAAGCGTAGGCACGCGTAACTCGACGCCGAGGGTCGCCTGGGCGATATTGACCGGCAGCTCATAAATTACATCATCGCCGTCACGGGTTAAGTATTCATGGGGCTTGACGGAGACCATGACATACAGGTTACCCGCCGGGCCGCCGCGATGTCCTGCCTCGCCCTCGCCGGTAATCCTGATACCGTTGCCGTCATCGATGCCGGCCGGTATTTTAACGGAGATGTGCCGCTTGTGCTTTTGATAGCCGGCGCCGCGGCAATCGGGGCAGTACTCCTTGATAATCACACCCTCGCCATGGCAGTCGCTGCAGACGGCGGTGTTGATAAACTGACCGAAGAGACTACGCTGAACGCGGCGGATTTGCCCGGTGCCGTTACACGATGGGCAGCGGGTGGGCTGAACGCCCGGTTTAGCACGCGTACCGCGGCAGGTAGAGCAGACTTCCGTGCGGGTGATTTCTATTTCTTTTGCACAGCCCAGGGCCGCTTCTTCAAAGGAAATTTTTATGTTGTAACGCAGGTCTTCACCGCTCTGGGCCGTCTGGCGGCTGGTCCTGCCGGAGCCCCCGAAGAAGGCCTCGAAAATATCGCCGAAACCGCCCATGTCAAAGCCTTCAAAGCCCCGCCCGAACATATTTTCCGCGCCACCGTGTCCGTATTGGTCGTAATTAGCGCGCTTGTCAGTATCCGAGAGGACTTCATAGGCCTCGTTGACTTCCTTGAATCTATCGGAAGCGCCGGAATCATGATTGCGGTCCGGGTGATACTGAAAAGCCATCTTGCGGAAGGCCTTCTTTATATCCTCAAGAGAGGCATCACGCGATACCCCGAGCACTTCATAATAGTCACGTTTTACTGCCATGTCATCTTTCTAGTTTTATGTCTGCAAACAGAGTTCCAATTCTATGATACCCGTGGGGTTTAACGCTTGTCAATAAAGCTAACCCTGAAAGGACAACGGCATGGAAATGATGATTAGCTTTAATCCGCCGGTGAAATGTCGTCCTCGTGGTACTCCTGGGGAGGGCGCATATCGTCAAGATAGCCCTGCAAAATCAGGGCTGCCGCGGCGGCATCGTAACGGGTAGCACGGCTGGTCTTTCTGACCTCCTGAAGCATGCGTTTCGCTTCTACGGTGGTAAGGCGCTCGTCGTGGTATTCCAAGGGGATATCGACACGGCGCGATAAATCACCGGCGAAAGAGCGCACTTTATCAGCCTGCGCGCCGAGGGTGCCGTCCATTGAAAACGGCAGTCCCACGATAATCCGGTCGACTTTATTTTTTGTAGCGACATCGATTATCGCCTGAATGTCCACATCTATATCCTGCCGCGTGATAATCGTAAGCGGGGTGGCGATAATACCGAGGGGGTCGCTTA
>CAZRQP010000051.1:0-10492 GCA_964602315.1 uncultured Dehalococcoidaceae bacterium | reverse complement strand
CGAACATCTTCATCTACCTCTTTCTGCGGCGTCTCTTCATTGGATGGTTCCTCTGTCTCCGATTTGGGTGGTTCTTCACTGGCAGGTGCCTCTGCCTCCGGTTCAGGTGATTCTTCACTCGCAGGAGTCTCTATCTCTGGTTCAGGCGTTTCTTCACCGGCAGGTTCCTCTGTCTCCGGTTCAGGCGTTTCTTCACCGGCAGGTGTCTCTATCTCTGATTTAGGCGATTCCTCACCAGATGGTGTTTCTGCCACTGGTTCTGTAGTTTCTTCGCTGGTAGGCGTCTCTGCCTCTGATTTGGGTGGTTCTTCACCTGTAGAAATCTCTGTATCCAGTTTATGCGACTCTTCATCAGTCGGCAGCTCTGTTTCCAGTTTGTAAGACTCTTCGTCGCTTTCGTCCACGGCAGCCAGTTTGGTCTCTTCTTCATTGATGACTTCCAGCGCTAGACCCAGGCTTTGCAGCTCTTTGACCAGCACCTTGAACGATTCCGGAACGCCCGGCTGTAAAATATCGTCGCCTTTGATGATGGACTCGTAGGCCTTGGCCCTGCCCGTGACGTCGTCCGACTTTATCGTCAACATCTCCTGGAGATTGTGGGCGGCGCCGTAGGCTTCCAGCGCCCAGACCTCCATCTCGCCGAAACGCTGCCCGCCGAACTGCGCCTTGCCGCCCAGCGGCTGCTGGGTAATCAGGGAGTAAGGTCCGGTGGAGCGCGCGTGTACTTTATCTTCGACCAGGTGTATGAGCTTCATCATGTAGATGTTGCCCACGGTTACCGGCTGGTCGAAAGGCTCGCCGGTGCGTCCGTCGTTTAATATTACTTTGCCGTAAGTGGGGGGTGCGAACCTGCCTTCGGCATTGACCTTTTCTGTGACTGTTTCCAGATCTTCTGACTTTAAATTCTTGGCGGATATATTCAGTTCCTCCAGCCACAGTCGCAGGCCGATGTCCCTGGCCTTGCCGTGGAGCGTTTCATTAAAGACGGCTTTTCCGTCATAGCCACGCTCGTTGACCCAGGCCGTAGCTGCCTCTTTATTGTAAGGAGTCTCGTGCTGGTTGGGGCTGGGGTCGATGGCGCCCGCCTGCTGGACAATCCAGGCGCGGCATAAAGCGTCTTCAATCGCCAGGTCGTTGGCCCCGTCGAAAACGGGGGTCAATGCCCTGAAGCCCAGTATCTGCGCCGCCCAGCCGAGATGTGTTTCCAGCACCTGCCCGATGTTCATACGCGAGGGTACGCCGATGGGGTCGAGGATGATATCTACCGGCGTTCCGTCCGGCAGGAAGGGCATGTCCTCTTTGGGCGCGATGATGGCGATAACGCCCTTGTTGCCGTGTCTGCCGGCCAGCTTATCGCCGACCGATACCCGGCGTTTTTGCGCTATCCATACCTGCACCCACTGGTTGACGCCGGCGGGTAAATCATCGCCGCCGTTTTTGTTGTCCTTCCGCGTGTAAACCTTGACGTTGATTACCTTGCCCCACTCCCCGTGAGGGACGCGCAGGGAGGTGTCTTTGACTTCCCTTGCTTTCTCCCCGAAGATGGCACGCAGCAGCTTTTCCTCGGCGGATAGCTCCGTCTCGCCCTTGGGGGTGATTTTCCCCACCAGGGTATCGTCGGGCATGACCTCGGCGCCGATGCGGATGATTCCTTCCTCGTCGAGTTCACGCAGGCTTTCCTCGCCCACGTTGGGGATATCGCGGGTGATTTCCTCGGGCCCCAGCTTGGTATCGCGGGCCTCCACCTCGTGCTTGTTGATGTGTATGGAGGTGAACAGATCCTCTTCCACCATGCGGCTGCTTAATATAATGGCGTCCTCGAAGTTGTAGCCTTCCCAGCTCATGAAAGCAACAGTGACGTTCTGGCCCAGCGCCAGCTCGCCGTTTTCCGTCGCCGAGCTGTCCGCTAGCACCTGCCCCTCTTCCACGCGGTCTCCCTTGTTAATCAGGGGGCGCTGGTTGATGCAGGTCCCTTGGTTGGTGCGCACGAACTTCATCAGGTCGTAATTCTTCGTCGTGCCGTCTTCATGCTCAATCGTAATGCGGTATTTGGTATTGCCTTTTTCATCGATATTGCCGGACATCTCCGTGACGGTGCCGGCTTTCTCGGCAAAGACCACCTGCCGACTGTGCTTGGCGGCTTCCATTTCCATCCCGGTGGCCACCAGCGGTGCCTGCGGACGTAATAGCGGTACTGCCTGGCGCTGCATATTGGCGCCCATCAGGGCGCGGTTGGCGTCGTTATGCTCTAAAAACGGCGTTAAAGCCGTGGCGACGCTGACCACCTGCTTGGGCGTGACGTCCATCAGGTCTATTCTCTCCGGGGTTTCCAGTAGGTAGCCGTCTGCCAGCCTGGTCTCGATTTTTTTCTCTATAAACTGGTTGTTCTCGTCGAGCGGCGCGTTGGCCTGGGCGATGATATATTTATCTTCCTCGTCGGCGGGAAGATAGATAATTTCTTCGGAAACAAACGGTACCACCTTGATTTTCTTCGACTTTACTTTAGCTAGTTTTTCCTCTGTTTCCGGTGTAATAACATCACCGGTCTTGACCAGCACATTGCCCTTTTCGCCGGCAATATCTTCGGCGGCGGTGCGCCCCGCCAGCTGCTTGTCCTTACTGCTTAGCTCGTGGAGGACCTTACGGTAGGGGGTTTCGATGAACCCGTACTCGTTGATGATGCTGTAAGTCGCCAGCGAGCCGATAAGTCCGATGTTCGGGCCTTCCGGCGTCTCGATGGGGCAGATGCGCCCGTAGTGGGAAAAATGGACGTCGCGCACCTCGAAGCCGGCGCGGTCGCGTGAAAGTCCGCCCGGCCCCATGGCCGAAAGCCTCCGCTTGTGTGTCAGTTCCGCCAGCGGATTGGTCTGGTCCATGAACTGCGATAGCTGCGAGCCGCCGAAAAACTCTCTCACTGCGGCGACAATGGGTCTGATGTTAACCAGTGCGCTCGGGGTAATCGCCTCCATCCCGATAATGCTCATGCGCTCCCTGACTACCTGTTCCAGGCGCAGGAAGCCGATGCGGAACTGGGTCTGTACCAGCTCGCCGACCGTGCGCACACGACGGTTGCCCAGGTGGTCGATATCGTCGCTGTGGTCCTTGCTGTTGTTTACGGCGATGATATGGCGTATTATCTCGACGATGTCATCTTTGGTCAGCGTACGTTCTTGAAGGCTGATTTTTACCCCCAGCCGCTTGTTGAGTTTATAGCGTCCCACACTGCCTAGGTCGTAGCGGGCGGGGTCGAAAAACAGGTTCTTGATTAGTTTTTTAGCGTTGTCCAGGGAGGGAAGCTCACCGGGGTGCAGTTTCTTGTAAATATCCAGTAAAGCGTCTTTTTCCTCCTTGATATTGGGCTCGCGCTCCATGGTGGTGCTGATATATTTATGCTCGGAGTGCTTTTCATCCTTTTCAAACAGCTTGAAGATTTCATCGTCGGAGCCGTAGCCGATGGCGCGCAGCAGGGTAGTGATAGGTATCTTACGTTTCCCGTCGATTTTGGTGGATATCACATTACGGTTGCTGGTCTCGAATTCCAGCCAGGCGCCGCGCGTGGGAATCAGTTTAGCCTGGCACAGCTTACGACCGGAGACCGGGTCACTCTCGCTGGTGAAATAGACGCCCGGCGAACGCAGCAGCTGACTTACCACCACCCGCTCGGCGCCGCTGGTGATAAACGTGCCCTTGGAGGTCATCAGCGGTATATCCCCGAAGAACAGGTCCTGCTCCTTAATTTCTCCGGTGTCTTTGACAAGCAGGCGTACCTTTACGTACAGTGGGGCTGAATAGGTCTGGTCGCGCTCGTGGCATTCCTGCTCCGAGTGCCCCGGCCGCGGCTCGCGGAATTCATAGGCGATAAAACTCAACTCCAGCCGGTTGCCGGTCAGGTCCTTGATGGGTGATATCTCTTCAAGTAGCTGCTTTATCCCGTCTTCCTGAAACCGCTGGAAAGAGTCCAGCTGTACCCTGATGAGGTTGGGTACTTCGAGAACGGTAGGCAGCTTGGCGTAAGACTTGCGCGGAACGATTCTTTGGGACGCGGGAACGGGGACTGGCGATGTTAAAACCATCTCTACTCCTTAGACAAATACAACAATTCAAGGTTTACTATAACAGTGCTAATCGAGGCAAAAAACACACACGCATATACGGCAACGCTTGATATAACTACGTTTGGAAATCAAAAATAAAAAACACTTGGGGCATTATTACTAAACATAAATGATATCACATTGATTCCTGGTATGTCAAGTATTAGGGTATATTTTTTCAAAAAAATATCATCATTTATAATACTGTCTATTTTATAGCTAAAATGATAATATTATACTTAAGTTGTATCTCTACAAGATATGTGATATGTAAATATGAGTAAAAATCTAACTTGGACACGGCTGATATTAGCTGTTATAAGCAGCTCCCTGGAAGAGGTCGGCCTCTGGGCCATCTGGCGCTGGCTGCTGCCGGAGTTTGGTATCATACTGCCTGTCTGGGTATTAATCGTTATTATGGTCGGCTGGGCCGTTTTCGGCACCTGGCTTTTCATTTTCACCACCTGGGCCTTGAAAAAGCAGGCCACGGTCGGCCTGCCCTCGATGGTTGGTACTGCGGGTAAAGCCTCCGGCACCCTGGCTCCCGAAGGCATGGTTAAAATACGCGGCGAGCTCTGGGGGGCTGTGTCGGAGGAGGGTGATATCGCCGACGGCGAAAAAATTATTGTAACGGGGGAAAACGGACTCAAACTGCTGGTGCGTAAAAAAGATAAATAGCACTACACGTTAAATAAAATCGTCACCACGTCCCCGTCCTGTATCACATAGTCCTTCCCCTCCACCCGCAGCAGGCCCCTTTTACGCGCCTCGGCGGTACTGCCGCACTCCACCAGTTCATCGAGGCTTATGCATTCCGCTCTTATAAACCCCTTTTCCATGTCCGTGTGGATTTTCCCGGCGGCTTTCAGAGCGGTGGCGCCCCGCGTAATCGCCCAGGCCCTGGCCTCGGTCTCGGTGAAGGTAAGAAAGGTAATCAGGTCAGAAAGCTCGTAGGACGTCTTGATAACGCGCTCCAGCCCCGACTCTTTAAGTCCGTACTCCTGGCGGAACTCCGCGGCGGCGTCTTCCTCGAGCTGTATCAGCTCCATCTCCAGCTTGGCGCACAGCGCGATGACCCCGCACCTGGCGTCGGCGAACTGCTCCTTTAGCTCCGTTTCCAGCGAAGCTGTCTGCGGAATCTGCTCTTCGTCGATGTTCACCACGATGAGCGCCGGTTTTGCCGTGAGAAACTGGAAGTTGGCTATCATTCTGGCGGCGGCGGACTCGATTTTCAGCGTGCGCAGCGGCTTATCGTTTTGCAGTTCGTTTTTAAAACCCAGCAGGATTTCCTTTTCCTGCAGCAAATGCTGGTGTTCTCCGGACTTGGCCGCTTTCAGAGAGGTCTCCAGTTTCTCCAGCCTTCTTTCCATGATAGCCAGGTCGGAGAAGACCAGCTCCATGTTGAGCGTGCTGATGTCCCGCTTGATGTCCAGGCTGCCCTGCGGATGGGGTATGCTGTCGTCTTTGAAAGCGCGGATGACGATTATCAATGTATCGACGGCGCTAAGCTGGTTGAGCAGCTCTCCGCCGATGCCTTTGTCTTCGACCAGCGACTTTACGGATGCACCAACGTCTATATACTGCGCCTCCGGAAACACGACCTTGGGAGTATGAAACAGGTCGGACAGTTTTTTCAGGCGCGGCTCGGGGACGTGGGCTATCCCCATGTGGGGGGCGAGACCGCCAGCGTGGGAGTCAGTATGGATTTTACCGCTGGTAAGGGCGTTGAAAACGGTGGTCTTGCCGCTCTGGGACAAACCGATGATACCGATGTTGATGCTCATTTGACTGCAGTCCGGCCGCCCCGGACGACCTTATATCAGCGGCCCTTTTTAATGATTTCCCGTGCCCTTTTAATGGCGAGGTCTCTCTCGTCGATGTGCAACTTATCATTAGCTGCCAGATTCAGCAGGACGAGTAGCGACTCGTGGGTAGCCATGTCGCCCAGCAGGTTGATAGCCTGGACTCTCATCTTTCCGGAGATTTGCATGTCCGTGGCGATATCGGCCATTTTCTTAAGTTCGTCGTATTTATTGCCTTCTTCGGTTTGGTCCGGCATTGCATTTCACCTCTCATATTGTCGGGGATGTATGGAGTATTATCTTTACTCTTTGCGATTATTCCCTATGGGCGACTTTTTGTCAAATCCGGGTACATCGCCGCCGGCTCTATATGCTATAATTACTTATCCGAAGTTTAGCTGTAATATTCAACAGGAAAGAGAAACTTGCTGCACATTCTCATCGGCGAAAATGATTTTTCCCTCCGCCAGGCGCTGGAAGAAATTAAAAAGTCTATCGGCGACCCCGCCTCCCTTATGTCCAATACCACCGTCCTGGAGGGCGCGAAGGTCACGCCGGAGCAGTTGCGTTCCGCCTGTGAGACCGTCCCCTTTCTCGCCGATAAGCGACTGGTCGTCGTCGAGGGCCTGCTGGAGCGTTTCGCGCCTAAGGGCAGGGGCAAAAAGAAAAAGTCGTCCCGCCCGTCAGATTCCTCGCAAGACTTTCAGCCTTTAGTCGATAGTATGAAAGACCTGCCCCCCTTTACCGAGCTGGTAATCATCGGCGGCGATGTAAAATCGAGCAATCAGTTGCTCCTCGGGCTGGCTTCCCTGGCCAAGGTTCGTAAATTCCCGATGTTGAAGCGTGAGGAGTTAAGGAGCTGGGTAAAACAGAGGGTAACGCAGGCCGGGCAGGGCAGCGGTATCTCGGAAAAAGCCGTCAGCCTTATCGTCGGTCTTGTCGGCAACGACCTGTGGACGCTGGCAAATGAAATCGATAAGCTGGTGCTTTTTACCGAAGGGCGCGCCATCGAGGAAGCGGACGTAAGGGCGGTGGTCAGCCATGCCCGTGAAGTCAGTATCTTCACTATGGTCGACGCAATTATGGAGTCGAGGGTGGGTCTGGCGCAGGAACTCCTGCAGCAGCTTTTCCAGCAGGGCATGACGCCCGCGCATATACTGGTGATGCTGGCGCGCCAGGCCAGGATTATCTTACAGGTCAGGGATATGCGCGACCGCAACGTTGCGCGGGGCGCTATTCAGAACAAACTCGGCCTGACAAATGATTTTGTGTGGAGCAAGGCCTGGGACCAGGCGGATAAATACTCCCCGGCCCGCCTGAACGAGGTCTATCATAAGCTGCTGGAAGCGGATATCGCGGTCAAGACCGGTAAATACGGCGACCCCGAGCTTGTGCTGGATATCCTTGTCGCCGAGCTGGGACGCAGGGGCGCTGTTTCCGCTTGAGTATTGCGTAGTAGGGAAGGGTTTTAAAAACAATGTCAGCGAAAAATAAACCTGTTCTCGCCGTGGATATCGGCGGCACTAAAATCATGGCCGCCCTCTTTAGTGCTAGTGGCCGGATGCAGGCTAAAGACGTACGCCCCACCCTGGCCGATGAAGGCGTAAACGCCGTCGTTGAGCGACTTTCCCTGGCTATACAGGATATTCTCAAAAAAAATGATGTTACAACGCCTCAAATTCAAGCTATCTCCATTGCCTGCGCCGGCGGCATCGACACGGATAAAGGTATCGTGGTAACCCCTTCGCCCAGCCTCCCCGGCTGGTCGGGCCTGCCGTTGGCGGATATTATTAAAGAAAAAACTGGCGCAGAAGTTTATGTCTTGAACGACGCTTCCGCCGCCGCCCTCGGTGAGCAGCGTTATGGGGCAGGGAAAGGTGTCAAAGCCCTCGTCTTGATATCGCTGGGGACGGGCATCGGCGGGGGCATCATTATCGATGATAAACTGTACCTTGGCGCTGAAGGCGGCGCCGGGGAGTTGGGGCACATGACCGTCGAGGCGGGTGGCTTAAAGTGCGGCTGCGGCAATACCGGCTGCCTGGAAATGTATGCCTCCGGTCGTGCTGTCGCTGCGGATGCCACTGCCCGTCTGCGTAAAGGAGAGAAATCCAGCCTCGCGGAAAATATAGAGAAACTTACGGCGGAGATGGTCGGCAAAGCGGCACAGCAGGGCGATAAGCTGGCGCGGGATGTTATCGCCAGGGCGGCCCATTATCTCGGCGTCGGCCTGGTGAATATCGCCAATATCTTCAATCCGCAGATGATAGTCATCGGCGGAGGACTGGCCGGGCTCGGCGAAATGCTCATCGCGCCGGGACGTAAAATGGTGGCGGAGCGGACCTTTTCCATAAACTCGCGGAATGTTAAAATAGTTAAGGCTAAGCTCGGCAACGAGGCTGGTGTCTATGGCGCCGCGGCTTTTGCTTTTGACAAGAGGAGGACGGTATGAAATTACGTAAAGCGGTTATCACGGCGGCTGGCTGGGGCACGCGTTTCCTCCCCGTTACCCGTTCCCAGCCCAAGGAGATGCTCCCTCTGGTGGATAAGCCCCTGATTCATTACTCCGTCGAGGAGGCCATTAAGTCCGGCTTCGAGCAAATAATCATGGTGACTTCCGCCAGCAAGCGCGCTATCGAGGACTATTTTAAGGGCTCGCCGGAGCTGGAAAAATACCTCACCGCCAGGGGTGAGACCGACCTCCTGGAGCGGATGGGGGATATATCCGGCATGGCCGATTACTGCTACGTCCTCCAGAGAGAGCAGAAGGGGCTGGGCGACGCTGTCCTGACGGTCAAGGTTGTCGTCGGCAACGAGCCCTTCGCGGTGATGCTTCCGGACGACGTTATAGATAGCTCTGTGCCCGGCTTGAAACAGATGCTGGCCGTCTATGAAAAATACGGCTGTAGCGTCGTCGCCGTGGCGCCGGTCGCTGACGAGGATGTCGGCCGGTACGGCATTATCGAACCGCAGAAGGTAGATGAAGGAGTCTATGAAGTCTTGGGACTTGTGGAAAAGCCGGAGCCGTCTAAAGCGCCTTCCCGACTTGCCATCGTGGGCAGGTATATCCTGACCCCCCGCATCTTTGACGTCTTAAAGACCACCCCGCCCGGCAAGAACGGCGAAATTCAGCTCACTGATGCCCTGAACCAGCTCCTCAAGCATGAGAAGCTCTATGCCTGCGAGCTCAAGGGCACCCGCTACGACGCCGGCACGCCTTTAGGCTGGCTCGAGGCTAACATCGACCTTGCTCTCAAGCGTAAAGATATCGCCCCGGAATTTAAAAAATACCTTAAAAAGCTGCTATGATAATTGTCTGTCATTCTGAGCATAGCGAAGAATCTCGGGGTGGTGGAGTAGTCTTCACCCTTATCAGTTTCTCCCTCTGAAAAAGAGCCTGCCCCGTATGAGCGACTGTGTCGCCATCCCGCATGAAGTGATGAATCGGGACTTGATACGGGGGAGATAAGAGAGGGATTTTGTACAATCGCATTGACAGCCGCCCGCTTTCCAACTTACAATCATAGGTAAATAATCACCTCTTTTCTGGAGTCCGGCATATGAACAGCGACGAAATACGTTCGGTTTTTCTGAAATTTTTTGAAGAAAAAGGGCATAAGGTTATCCCCTCCTCCTCCCTTATCCCAAAAGGCGACCCCACCCTGCTTTTGACCAGCGCCGGCATGGTGCAGGTCAAGCCGTATTTCTTAGAAGAAGCAACCCCGCCCAACCCGCGTCTGGCTTCCTGCCAGAAGTGCTTCCGCACTAGCGACATTGAATCTGTAGGCGACCCCACCCACAACACCTTCTTCGAGATGCTGGGCAATTTCAGCGTCGGCGAATACTTTAAAAAGGAGGCCATCGCCTGGGCGTGGGAGTTCGTTACCGGGCGCATGAAAATCTCCCCGGAAAAGCTCTGGATTACCATTTACCTTGACGACGACGAGGCCTTTAAATACTGGCGGGAGATAGGCATCCCAGAATCTAAAATCATCAGGTGCGGCGAGGAGGATAATTTCTGGGGCCCGGCGGGTAGCTCCGGTCCCTGCGGCCCCTGCTCCGAGATTCACTACGACTTCGGCATCGAGCAGGGCTGTGGCAAGCCCGACTGCAAGCCCAACTGCGAGTGCGGCCGTTTTACGGAGCTCTGGAACCTGGTCTTCCCGCAGTATAACCAGGACGAGTCCGGCAAGCGCACGCCCCTCCCCAAGCCCAACATCGATACCGGCATGGGACTGGAAAGATTAACGGCGGTTATGGCGGGGAAGAAGTCTATCTATGAGACCGATTTGTTTGCCCCCTTACTGGATAAAGCTGGTGAACTGGCGGGTAAGAAATATGGCGCTAAACCTGACGACGATACCTCTCTGCGAGTGGTCGCCGAGCACGGTCGCGCCATTGCCTTCCTCATCGCCGACGGCGTCCTGCCGGATAACGAGGGGCGGGGCTATGTCCTGCGGCGACTCTTAAGAAGGGCGGCTCTCTTCGGGCGGCGCTTGGGACTGGATAAGCCTTTCCTTGCCGAAATCGCTAAAGTCGCTATCAAAAAGATGCATCACGTTTACCCGGAACTCAAGCAGAGGCAGGAGTCCATACTCA
>CAZRQP010000050.1:0-10607 GCA_964602315.1 uncultured Dehalococcoidaceae bacterium | reverse complement strand
GCAATCTCCTTGCCGAAGCCTATCTGGCTGCCTGCGCCGGTTACCAGCGCTACCTTACCTTTTAAACCAAGGTCCATGATTACCTCCTATATTTTATAGATTGAATTTGCAGGTATCATTATATAACATATTAGGGGTTGCCGTGAAATCTTTAGGCCTACATATATTTTACGCATTATAAAAAAACGAGGAGTTTTAAAAATGATAAATTCATCTCTGCCTCCCGCCAAAGAGACATCAACTAATAACGTAGCGTTAGTGCTTCCCGAAACAATATCCACCCCCAGGCACTGGTTTTTCCGGAACGTCCCGGAGAGTTCCTGGAAAGATTGGAAATGGCAGTTCCGTAACAGGATAACCTCTTTAGAGCAGCTTGTAAGGCTGATACCCCTGTTAGCGGAAGAGCAGACGCAGATAAGCTTGGTAGTCCAGCGCTATCCCCTCTCCATCACCCCCTATTATTTGTCGCTCTTCAACCCCGATGACCCGGACGACCCCATCAGGAAACAGGCAGTGCCCTGTATTCAGGAAGTTTCCATGAGCTCTATTGGGTTTGAAGACCCGCTGGCGGAGAAGGAAAATTCCGTTGTGCCCGGCCTGGTTCACCGCTACCCGGACAGGGCGCTGATGGTGCTTACGGATATCTGCCCCGTGCTTTGCCGCCATTGTAACCGTAAAAGAGAATGGCGTCACGGCGCCTGGATGCGTACCGGCGCTGAAATCGAAGCGATGCTGGACTATTTACGTCGGCATGATGAAGTCCGTGATGTTATTATCTCCGGCGGCGACCCGTTAACGCTGTCAACCGCTAAACTTGAAGCTATTATCTCCCGCATAAGAGCTATAAAACATATAGAGATTATCCGTATCGGCTCGCGGTTCCCGGTAGTGCTGCCCCAGCGTATCGACGCTGAGTTGTGCGATATGCTCTCCAGATACAGTCCGATATGGCTCAACACCCACTTTAACCACCCCAATGAGGTAACACCCGAGGCAGCCGCCGCCTGCGACCGTATCCTGCGGGCCGGCGTACCGGTGAATAACCAGACTGTCCTTTTACGCGGCATTAACGATAGCGTGGCGACCCAGACCCGACTCTGCCATGCCTTGCTAAAGGCTAAAGTGCGTCCTTATTACCTGTTCCAGTGCGATGAAGTGCAGGGCACGGAACACCTGCGCACTCCTGTGGAAACGGGTATCAAGATTATCCAAGGCATGCGCGGGCACACCTCCGGTCTTGCCGTGCCTAACTTCGCTATCGACCTTGTAGATGGCGGCGGCAAGGTGACCTTACAGCCTGACTACGTACTTTCGATGAGCAACGGAGAGTTGCTCCTGAAAAATTACGAAGGCAAGGTTTTCCGTTACCGCAACCCCAATCCGCAGAATAAAGCCGCTGCCCAACCGGCGGTAAGCGGAGTCGTGGATAATCTGACGGCGGACGGGATTGTCAAATAGATAGACAGATGTCAAAGGAAATACTAGATACATAATCAGGGATTAAAAAGGTCATTGGACGCCCTTGAGAGTTTTATCAGCGCGTATACTAAAGAAGTGGAATAGCTGTGTGTACTTTTGTGATATAATCCTCTATGTTGATTTTAAAATAGGCTGAAGGAGAGAAAGATGGATGATAAAGAGAAACTACAACTGGTGTCTCCTTGCGGTTATTGTTGCCTTAGCTGCGCAGGATATGAATATAGCATTTGCGATGATGATATTGTTATACAAAAAGAGGCAAAAAGAGCCAATCTTCCTGTTGATAAACTCCGCGGTAGTTGTGCCGGCTGCCGGTCGAAGCAGGGACGACCTATTATGAATATGCTATGTCAAACTTACGATTGCTGTGTTAATAAAAAAGGCTTAAATTTCTGCTTTGAATGTGAGGAGTTCCCGTGTCTGAAACTGGCGCCTGTCAGTGAGATGGCCGAGGTGAGAAGGCATAATACCAAGATATACAACCTGCTTATGCTTAAAAAGTTGGGTCTTGACGAGTATATCCGGAGAAGTGGAGAGTTGTTAAAACAGTGGGCCAGGGGTAAAACGCCGGTCTTTGGAGACGACGTACAAATACCAAAAACGTCTTAGAGTGTCCGATACTACCCAGATAACGTTCATCCCGGTCCTCCTAAAATCAATATTATTCAAAGTATCTTTGTAAAGACTTTAAGAAGGTAATTGGTAGCGCATACGGGATTCGAACCCGTGATCTCGTCCTTGAGAGGGACGTGTCCTAGGCCGCTAGACGAATGCGCCATTATATTTATCTGACTGTATATAAAAGGATTCCCGGTTTTTTTGTCTGAACCCCTGTTCAACCACTGCCGTTTGCGCTTATTATTATCACCTTTTTTATATTTTGGGTCAAGTTTGTTATCTCTTATTTACAGGTATTGTATATATATTATATTTAGAGTGAATAGATGGGTATTGTTCATATGGATAATAACCCTGATGATAAATTGGGGTTTATCCCTCTGAAAACCATAATCTCCCTAGTCTTAATTTCGCTGATTACTCCCTATAATTATAGTAATTTAAATAAATTAAAGGTGTTACCCACGGGGTCTCCGTGAGGAAGGCATGACGTTATGTTTGTTAAAAACATAAAACTAAACGCTATAAGTATAGTGTTATCAGCACTTATGATAAGTGTGTTAATGGTCTTGTGCTTACCTGCCTCTCACGCCTTAGCCGCCACGGAAGAACTTAGACCCACTGCTCATACCTTCTCCGGCAGCGGCTACAACCGGTATCCGGAGAGAGCCTATGATACCAGTATATATAATTACAATACTCTTGGTGTAGGTGATAACAACGTCGACCCCACCATGGAATATCACACCTGGCAGACCTCCTCCCAAGAGCACTCGGAGCGCCGGCTCATTATCCGCCGCAGGGGCAGAAGTAACGTTGATGATAACTGGAGTATCAGTTACTCCATCAACGGAGGCAACGATTACACAGTAATTGAATCCGGCCTCATTAACCCGGGCACAGGCGATACCCCGGTGGTATATATCGATACTGACCTGGATTTATCGCTTCTGGTGGTTAAAATTGCCACCTTCAGGGTCGGCGGCGCTGATCGCCGCGGCTATGCATATATCTATGACGTGAGGCTGGAATGTGATTATTCCGCCCTGCCCAAGGTCGGCACGCAAATCGGCGCCGAATATCCTATCGTCGTCAGTCCCACCACCTTAACCCCCCAGGAGCAATGGACTACCATCACGGTACCGGTGGCGCACGGTGAAGGTTTATCTCATATAGATTATGTAGAAGTTAAGTTATTTTATGACAGCGCCGGTAATGACCCGGATGCATCCGGTTTCAGCGCCGACGTCCATAACTGTGCTGTATTAAGCTGGACCAGGGATGGTTGGTGGGGTATCTGGGACCTTGAACCCGCTGACACTACCTGGGCCCTTAACACGAATTGGGGGGCGTGCAGCAAGCCCAGCGATTGGGATGATCAGGGCAACTGGGTATTTTCGTTTAGTATCGGCAAGGTGGCCACTTATTCGGGTGGGGCAGGGGATTGGGATATCTATGCCGAGGCTACTGATGATTATGCACTCATCGGCTCGGATTACCTGCGTGATATAGAGATGAACTGGTATTGTGAAATATCGGCAGACACAGTCGAGGTCAACTGGTCCGGGGTTGTTCCCGGGTCGGATTTTGGTGAATCCACCAAGCAGACCGATGTTACGGTAACGTATATCTCAAACGGGCCTTATTATCAGAAGATAGCGGCCTCCACCCCCTGGGCTGGAGGTGTAGCCAATGCTTTGTTAAATACTGGCGGCGCTCCGGGGTCGATGGAGTTTTCCCTTAAAGCCGACGATGTTGATAATCTTGGCTCTGCGGTTATAGTGACTGCTTATCCAACTTATATCTCCATAAAAGCCTGTGCGCAAACGTCGGAATCGGGGGACGAGGTAAGCACAAATACCATATGGCTTAAGCTTGGCGCCATTATTGAGACTACTTACAGCGGAACGATTTACTACATGATTAGCATCTCATAGAAATAATATGAAGGAAAAAAATAGCGTGATAGCGCTTTCATATATATATTATGGCAAAACCCCGCCTTTAATATAACAACTGGAAATATCCAGAAAAGGAGGTTTCAAATATATGAAACTTATCAGATTTATAGGTGTCTTAATGGTCTTGGCTGTATTCTTCAGCCTGGTACCAGTGGCTATGGCGGACGAAGACACGGTTACAGGGAGTTTCACGCCTCTCAATGTTCTTCCAACCGTTACAGCCGTGAACATCTACGATAGCGGGAACTCTACCATCACCAATGTCTCACCCCAGGTGTATTATTTCGTCAAAATTTCGGCCGGAGACGGTAACACGATAGACGATATCGACCAGATAGACGTGCACCTGTTCCTGGATGCCAGTGGCACCGACCCCGCATCTCCGGGTTCGGGTAACGTAACAAGCTGTGGCATCCTGACTTGGGACAAGGACGGCGGCGGGAATGAGTGGACTATTGATGCCGGTACTTCTGTCACTTGGTCGGTTCTTACGGGTAACTGCACGAAACCGGGCAATATGACCGCAGCCATCGGCGAGTGGGTCTTTGTGATGAGGGCAGGTAAAGTCGCTACCGAAACGCCCGCCGCGGGTAACTGGGATGTCTATGGCGAAGCTATCGATGGCAGCGGCAGCGGCGATCTGTACACGCGTGACAAGGAAATGCTCTGGTACGGTGAAATAGCCACCAGTGCTACCGCCCCCTTTGGCGGCGTTAACAATGGCAGCGGTTTCGCCGATAACACCAACGAAGTCACTAATATATCGGTAACCTATATATCCAACGGTGACTTTGACCAGGTGGTTAAATCAGATACAACCTGGGACGGTGCCAGCTTTACGGCGGACTATGATTCCACAGGTGCCTGTAACGATCCCCAGGAATTCTCTCTGATGGCTTATGATTCGGACGTCTTCGGGTCTGCCGTGCAGGTTGATACCACCGGTGTCAGCATCGATAATACCGGCACGCAAAGCGATGAAGATGGTATCGACATCACCGCCAATACCCTGTGGTTGAAGATAGCCATGGTTTTCTCGAACGACACATATAGTGGAAACATTGTATATATAATTGCTGATCGTTAATCGAACTTAATAAGGAGGTGGCTATGGCCTCATCTTTGAAGAAAGCGATCTGCCTTGGGTGGTTGCTGGCGCTATTCAGCACTATTATTTGGGTAGCGCCAGTGCAAGCCCAGGGTGGGTTTGCCATGTCAGGGAGTTTTTCTTCCCAGAAACTGGAGTTGCCCCAGGGCACTTCTCTCCGTACGCCGGATATCTATGTGGTAGTTTTCAATAATTCTGATGAAGATATTAACGTAAAGGTGTCCCCAAATACACCCCCGGGCGTTACGATAATACTTCAGGAATATGAATTTCCGTTAGCGGCCAATTCCCAGAAAAAGATTGATATCGGTGTTGATATCAGCATGGAAGCCGTGCCGGGCGACTACACGATAGGCGTTACAGCCGAACCGTTTAAAACGGGATCAACCGGTATTCAGATAGTGGGCGGCGCCGGACAGGAAGCCGACCTCACTATCACCGGCGATTACGGTGTGTTAAATGTCACTACTCTTTCCCCGGACGGCGCTCCCGTACCGTCGAGGATAGTCCTGTTCCGTGCTTATACAGATGAAAACTTTGAAATTGCCCGTACGGAAACGGGAGAACTCGACCTTAATGTTTCTCCCGGCGATTACCTGACACGCGCCTTTATCGCCGGCAGGCAGCTCGCCGAAGAAAGCTTTTCAGTAGCTGCTGATGAGCACAAAGGCGTCACTATGACGGTAAAAACCGTCTATTTTGACGGCTTTGAAGTAGTACCCCTTGCCCAGAGAGACACCGGAGAAATGGTTCTGGCTAACGTGGTCTGTTCTATCAACAATCTTCTGGATGCCTTCACGGACGTTCAGGTAAATCTGGTTGTTAGTAGTGATGCTCAACAGGAAAATGTTAATATTCTCAATACAAGTCGCCTGGAGCAGAGCCAGACCGAGATTAACTACAACTACATACCGGGTGATGGCTGGCGGGCAGGTACGTATATCTTTAAGCTGGAACTTGAGATCGGCGGGCAGATATACACTACATCACAGGCGAAAGGACTTACAGTAGATGAAACGGGGAAAGCCAGCCTGACGACTGTTGGTGGTGGTACTATCGATAGTGAGACCTCAACCCCCACCCCCACATCAACCGAAGCGGCGGATACAGAAACAGTGTCCGGTAGCTCATTCATCTGGCTGATTATCGTGGGTGTTGCCGTAGGCGTATTGGTGATAGTAATAGCTGTTATCTTATTCGTCAGAAAACGGATGCAATAGTCCTGCTCTGGATATCAACCAACAATCTACTGGCAATGTAATAATGCGGATTGTTCTTTCAATATGTATAACGCTTCTCTATCTGCTTGCATCGGTTATGCCGGTCTTTGCAAGCGGCGAGGTCGACGGCAGCTTCACGGCGGGTGATTATTACCCTCCGTCCCCCGTTACTAACCTGTATGCTGCCGCCAACACCTCTTACTCAATAACTCTCTACTGGACAGCCACGGGAGACGACGGCATTACCGGCACAGCGTCCGTTTATGATATCAGATACTCCGTATCACCTATCATTTCTGAAAGTAGATGGAACGCCTCTAATAAAGTTATCATTGTCCCCGCCCCGCTACTGGCCGGCTCAAGACAATATATAACAGTTAGCGGACTTCTCCCCTCTACAACCTATTACTTCGCCCTGAAAAGCGTCGATGAAGAATTAAACTGGTCACCTCTATCCAACTGCGCTAGCGCCACAACCCCTGCCCAGACCCCGGATATAACACCGTCGCCTGTAACTACAACACCTCCCGCGACTGGTACAACTACTACTCCTACTCCCATTGAGGATTATGGCCCTGTTTATATCGATATCAAAGGTAAAAGAGGTGTTATCTTCCTGGAGCTAAGGTCCGATGGCGTACTGGCAAGGACTTATTACATTACCCTATATGAACGCCGGCTTGCAATGACTCTGGAAAAAGGGACTATTTTACTGGATAAGTCTGGCGAGCCGGTCAGTGTCATCGTACTGGAGTATGTTAACCAATACGGAACGCCTCCCCAGGGTTACGAATTCCTGGCTACATATGATTTCCAGCCGGCCTGTGTCATCGAGCCCGCAATTCCGATAAAAATGAACTACGAACTCGAACAACTCAATCCTGATATCAATGAAGTGGATTTCCATATCGCTTACTATAACCCGACCGAGGAAAGCTGGATGATGATTGACAGCACCCGTGATGCTGATGCCCAATGTACCGGCACACAGCTGACGCACTTCTCACTTTTTGCCTTGTTGGTCCCCAGTTCGGATATTTCCGGATGGACTTCAAACGTAACTGCAGTGCCTGATTTGGTCATAAGAAATCTTACTTTGAGTTCAGAAGCCGTTGAACAGGGTGAGACCCTTACCGTTGATGTGGATTTGGCCAACGAGAGTGATACCGATGGCATGTTTTACATTAAGCTGGTCTTTGATGGAGCGACTGTGGACGGTAAGAATGTCAGCATCCTGGCCATGCAGGAATCAACGGAGACATTTACTATTGTGCTGGAGGAACTCGGCGTTCATACTATCGGCGTCAACTCAATGCTGACTACCGTTTCCGTTTATCAGCCCGTGCCGCCTCCCGTTGGTTTATGGGGGCAGTTGCGTATGCCTTTATTATGTATTGCAGCCGTCGGTCTGGCGGTAATAGTGATATTTATCCTTATTACTCGTATAAGAAAGAGCAGTTCTTCCCGTCGTCACATTTAGCGACTTTGCTTGAATAAAAAGCCTGCCTTGCTGTTGTTCTCTTTCTGGAATCCTGCACCGTTTTGCTTGGCTGGCGAGCCAGGAATCGAACCTGGGCTAAAGGAGCCAAAGTCCTCTGTGCTACCTCTACACCACTCGCCACCGCTTACTCGTAAGATTATATCATTTAGCCTTGAAGGTGGCAACGTTATCTTCCCTGCTGATTTATAAGCCTCATATAAAATCAGGATGCCCTGTCTTCATCACTTGACGCGATGATTAGCGCAGGGCATCGGTCTTGCTTATCAGTGAAGCGGGTGCTACTTTTTCTTGGTTGTGCTTGTTTTGCCGTACATGGCTTCAATCTGGGATTTCCACTTGCGGGCTCTATCCGCCATGAAACGGCGCGTCGGCTGGACCTCGGTGCTTACCAGCATTGAGTTGATGTTCATCCATGGAACAAACAGGCTCTCTGTGTATCCGCCTATCATGTCCAGTTTATCGTCCCAGTGCACGAGGTTGATTAATATTCCGTACTCATCGGTAGATTCCACCATGCCGATGTAGCAGTCCTCCGGCGCGGTCTCCGGTAAAAGATGTACCGCCACACAATAGCCGGGTTGTATTGTAGGTGGCTTTGCCATATCATCCCTCCCTGAACCAGTATCGTGTCCTTATTTAATACTTATTTAGCTTGATTGTCAATAGGGGATGGTCATAATTGCTTTTCACGCGGCATTTTATTATGTTTCCTTATTTTTCTTTATGAAATTTTAACCGTATGTTTATCCCGCGTTAATAGTCTTTATGTTTCCTTTAATATCTGGTTGTTACTCTTATAACGGACTTAACAAATATTACTGTGCTGGTAACCTGCCCCGGCTTGCAGGGTGGTAAAAAAGGAGAAAAATGCAGAACTTCGTTCTGGCGGGAAAAGCGAAAACGGTATTCCGTATACTTGAGCTGAAAGCTAAACAGGAGGCTGTCGCCAAGCGCGATAGGATGCGGGACTCGAATAAAAGGAAATAAACGCCAACTTAATCCGTCGGTTCGTTCCTGTATTTTGCCTTAAGTTCGTTTATCTCTTGCAGTTGTTTGAATTCTTCTTCGGTTATCGGTTCGCAGTATATCAGTACATTGTGCTGTATTTTTAGCTTGAAAAGACCGCGGCATTGCCAGCACCGGCGCGGGCCTTCGTAGCTGTTATCGACAAAGGAAAATTTACTTTCGGCGCCGCACTGGGGACATTTTAAAGTAAACATTTTTTATCAGCCCTTTAGTGTATCTTAGGTCCAATTTCCTTTTCTATATGGCCGATTGTACCATTGTTTGATGATAATGACAATCTATTAAAACCCCGGTTTTAAGTCTGCCTATGGCATCGGGAAATAGTAATCGAACAGCCGGAAAACCAGCGGTATGGAGACCACGGAAAAGACAAAGCTGGAGAAGACGAACTGGTTGGATATTGTTTTATTCCCGCCGGCCCGCTCCGTCACGATAGGCGTCCCGGTTATCGGCGGCACGGCGCTCTGCAGCATCAGGAGGAGCGCTATATTGTAGCTCGGCTTGATGATTAAAAGCAGTCCCAGGAATGCCAGCGGGTAGATAATGTTTTTCATCGACACGAATTTGATGATTTCTCTGTAATATATTTTCCCCCTCTGTTTGAAGTCCAGGTAAAGGCTGCCCCCGAGGATAATCATTATCAGCGGCAGGGCCATGCCTCCCAGGATTTCCAGAATCGATTTCAGGAAGTCCGGCAGATATTCGCTGCCGTTGAAAAGCTGGATAATTACCGCAATGACCGTGGCGATGAGAATGGGATTTAAAATACGGTTCCACTGGGTCTTTTTCTCGGCCTCCCTTTTTCTGAAAAAAAGATGGTAGGTGCTGAAGAACAACACCGGGTGAATCATGATGAAAATATAAAGCTGCGGTATATAGATACTGCCGGTGCCGAAGACCCCGCTGATGATAATCAGGGGGAAGAACAGCCCGTTCTGGAACAGCAGGTTCAAGACGAACTCGCTGCGAGTCTCTTTATTGGAGATGAACATCATAATCATGGAAAAGACGAAGGATACCCCCGTGAACGCCAACCACCACAGCGGCAGCTGCCACCAGTCCGGGAATGTGTCCGGCGTAAAAGTAGTCAAAACGCTGGAAAAGACCATACACGGCAGCGCTATGTCTATGGCCAGGCGGGATAAAAAGCTAAGAACGTTCTCCGGTATGATGCCGCGGCGCGTTATCCAGAAACCTATTAAACCGATGCCCAGCAGCACCAGCACCGACTCCAAAACAACGATGAATATATCCATCTGTCATTGATTGTATAATAAATGCTTTAAATATGAAACGGAAACTGAGTAGGGAAGTTAGAAATACATGTATTTTGCTTTACCTATGAAATTGTTCGCAGAAACTTTAAGATTCTTTTGGCGGGTAAGGGTAATGAATCAATGACCAAATGAACATGAAGACTAATCCAATTAAAGTAGCAATAGAACCGTTGCCCTTTGACAGTTCATAACTTGTACCTACAAAGGTTGCCACCATAGCAACGATAAATGTCCATTCTTCAATAGTGAACCAGCCGATTTTTTTATAAAATATATTCACTATACACCCCCTTTAATTTGACAATAACCTAAATGAACATAGGATTCAATGAAAAATGTCCTTATTTTTAGCAAGAGAAAGGGGGGATAATAAAAAAGTGGTGCCGAAGGTCGGACTCGAACCGACACGAGAGTTGC